>JAQBQL010000243.1 GCA_028287035.1 Labilithrix sp.
TCCCGCGGCGACGGCGCTGTTGGTCGGCTTCGTGCCGCCGCCAGCGCCGGCGCCGCCCGATGACGCCGCGGGGGACGCGGCCGGAGCGGCGGGCGCGGTGGCTTCGTGGTCCTGCGCGAGCGCGCGCGGCTCGGCGATCACGAGCAGCAGCGCGAGGAGGAACGTGAGGGCGGCGCAGGCCCTGGCAAGGGCGGGTGCCATGTCGTGGTACAAGCGCCGCATGCGCGGCCGAGGACGCTACCACATGCTGGGCCGTCGCGATCTCGCCCTCGGCGCGCCCCTCGCGCTCCTGGCGAGCGGCTGCGGGTCGCGGTCCGGTGCGGCGCGAGGTCCCGGAACCGCGACGGGAGGCGAGGCCGCCGGCGCGCCGGGCGCCCCCGAGCCGGCGTGGGGCGTCCAGAGCGGCGACGTGAGCGCCACGCGTGCGCTCCTGTGGAGCCGCTCCGATCGCCCCTCGGTGATGAGTGCGGAGTGGTCGCTCCGCCCTGATTTCGCCGGATCCCGTGCCGTCGCCGGCCCGCGCGTCGGCGACGCCACCGATCTCACGGGCAACGTCGGCATCGGTGGGCTGCCCGCGGGCTCCCACATCCATTACCGGGTTCGCTTCACCGCCGAGGCGCCGTCCCCGTGGGTCACGGGCTCGCTCGTCACGCCCGACGCTGCCGACGCGAGGGACCCGCGCGACGTCGTCTTCGTGTGGTCCGGCGACACCAACGGGCAGGGTTGGGGGATCGACGAGGCGCGCGGCGGCATGCCGGCGTTCGCGGCGGCCGCCGAGCGAGCTCCGGACTTCTTCCTCTCGTGCGGCGACGCCATCTACGCCGACGACCCGATCCCGCCCGAGAAGAAGGCCGGCGACGGCTCGACCTGGCGGAACGTCGTCACGGCGGACAAGTCACGCGGCGCCGAGACGCTCGCCGACTTCCGCGGCGCCCACCGGTACCCGCGGCTCTCCCGCGAGGTGCGCGCGCTCTCCGCGAAGGCCTCGACGTTCGCGATCTGGGACGATCACGAGGTTCGCAACAACTGGTTCCCGGGCGGCCCGGGCATCGATGCGCTGGCGCCGCGCGCGCTCCGCGCCTTCGCCGAGTACACGCCGACGCTCGCGCCGATGGTCCGCTCGGCCCGCTGGGGCCCGCACCTCGAGGTCTTCTTCCTGGACGGGCGCAGCTTCCGCACCGCGAACCATCCGGTCCCCGAGCACGAGGCGTTCCTCGGCAGCCAGCAGCTGGCGTGGCTCGAGGGCGCGCTCGCCGCGTCGACCGCGACGTGGAAGGTGATCGCGAGCGACATGCCGGTGGGCCTCGTCGTCTCCGAGCCCGCGCCCGGCGCCCCGGGCGTGCAGGCCTTCGACGGGTTCGCCAACCAGGGCGGCGCCGCGAGCGGACGCGAGCTCGAGCTGGCGCACCTCTTCGCCTCGCTCCGCGCCCGCCGCGTGAAGAACGTGGTGTGGCTCACCGCCGACGTGCACTACGCGGCGGCCCACCGGTACGACCCTTCGCGCGCCGCGTTCAAGGACCTCGATCCCTTCTGGGAGTTCGTGGCGGGCCCGATGCACGCCGCAGCGTTCCCGCGGAAGCCGTTCGACGACACCTTCGGCCCCGAGCTCGCCTACGCCTCGGCCGGCTGGGACACGTACGGGTCGCCCGCGACCGGCCAGCAGTACTTCGGGGTCGTGCGCATCGAGGGGCGCACCGGGGTGATGCGCGTCACGCTGGTCGACGCGCGCGGCCGCGATCTCTTCGCGATCGATCTCACCCCCTGGGGGTCCGCTCGACCTGGATCGGGCTCGCCCGGCCGGTGATCGCGGCGCCTCCTCCGGCGCGATCCGCGTCCGGGGAGCGCGGATCTCCGCGCGATCCGGGCTGATCCGCTGGCGGCGGAAACGGGTAGGCGCCGGGCACGGAGGATGCACACATCCACCCCGTCATGACCACCCGGGAAGCGCCTCTCCTTTTCCTCCGCCAGCTCGCGACGGGAGCCTCCGGCGGATGGGCCGACCTCGGCCGCACGGTCTTCTCCGGCGAGCTGTCGTTCGCGACCGGCAACAGCGAGTACCGCGTCCGTCACGGCGTCCTCGCGACGCGCGCCAAGAAGCCGGCGCGGTCGTTCGAGATCCCGGCGAGCATGCACGGCCTCCTCCTCGTCGGCTTCCTCGTCGAGGACGACGCGAACGATCGCTGGGCGCTCGGCACGGTCTGGCAGCCGGGCGCGCACGCGGTGCTCTGGCGCCCGGGACCGCTCGACACGCGCTCCTTCGTCATCACCTCCCCCACCCTGTCGTTCGCGCACGAGCCGTTCGCGGCGGCCGAGCCGGAGCCGAGCCCGTGGGTCGCGAGCGGCGTCCCACAGTCCGGGATCGTGAAGCTCCAGCGGCCGGTGGCGCGTCCGCCGCTCCTGCGGGTTCCCGAGCCGCCGTCGATGACGCGACTTCATCCCGCAGCAGGCCGCGCCGTCTCGCAGCTTTGATCCATTGACCGAAGGCCGCGGGTGACCGACGTTCGTCGGCCCGCATGGTCCGGCCGATCACGCTCTTCGCCCTGCTCACGATGGCGACGCTCCTCGCGGCGTGCCCCGCCGGACCGCCGGGCGCCCCCCTGCGGCCCGGCGCCGATGCCACGCCGAGGACCGTGCTGCCGCCCCCGCGCGAGGACGGGCGGCTCCCGGCACTCGCGATCCCGCTCGGCTACAAGCTCGCGATCGACGCCGACCCGCGCGCCGCCACGTTCCACGGCACGGTCAGCATCGACGTCGAGCTGCCCGCGCCGACCTCGCACGTGGTCATGCACGCGCACGGTCCGGCGGTGAAGCTCGCGCAGGCGGTGGTCGCCGGCCGCGACGCCCGCCCGCGCACCGCCCGCACGAGCCTTCGCGCCGCGACGCGCGAGACGGAGACCGAGGAGCTCGTGCTGTCCTTCGACGACGGCGCGCTGCCGGCGGGGCGCGCCACCCTCACGCTCGCCTACGACGCGCCCTATGGCGAGGAGCTCTCGGGCCTCTACCGCGTGAAGGAGAACGGGCTCTCCTACGGCTTCACCCAGTTCGAGGCCACCGACGCGCGCCGCGCGTTTCCGTGCTTCGACGAGCCATCGTTCAAGACGCCGTTCGACGTCGAGCTGACGGTTCCGACCGGCATGACCGCCGTGTCGAACGCGCCCGAGGTCGACCACGTGATCGCCGGCGCGAAGACCACGTTCCGGTTCGCGCGCACGAAGCCGCTTCCCACGTACCTGGTCGCGTTCGCGATCGGGGAGCTCGAGATCCGCCAGATGACGCGCGCGTCGGGCGCGGCCTCGGCGGCGCCGCCGATCCGCCTCGTCACCACCAAGGGCAAGGACCCGGCGAGCGGCGCCCTCGCGCTCGAGGCGGCCGCGTCGCTCGTCGACCGGCTCGCGCAGTGGTTCGGCATCCCCTACCCGTACGAGAAGCTCGACCTCGTCGCCGTGCCGGAGTTCGCGGCAGGCGGGATGGAGAACGCGGGGCTCATCACGGCGCGCGATCAGATCCTGCTCGCCGACCCGGCGCGGATGACGGTCGCCGCGCGGCGCGGTCAGGCGCTCCTCATCGCCCACGAGCTCGCCCACCAGTGGTTCGGCGACCTCGTGACCGCCGCCTGGTGGGACGACCTGTGGCTCAACGAGGCGTTCGCCCAGTGGATGGAAGCGAAGATCGTCGACGAGTGGCGCCCCGAGTTCGGCGCGAAGAACGACGCGCTCGTCGCCTCGCTCGCGGTCATGGACGAGGACGCGCTCACCACCGCGCGCGCCGTCAGGCAGAAGGTCGTGACCACCGCCGACGCGGACGACGCCTTCGACTCCATCACGTACGAGAAGGGCGCCGCGGTGCTCTCGACGATCGAGCGCTGGATCGGCGAGGGCGCGTTCCAGCGCGGCGTCCGCGAGTACCTCGCGAAGAACGCGTGGAAGAGCGTGGGCGCCGACGAGCTCCTCGGCGCGCTCGACCGCGTCTCCGGCAAGAACGTGACGCAGATGGCCGCGTCGTACCTCGACAAGCCGGGCGTCCCCGAGATCAACGCGAAGCTCGAATGCGATCCCGGCTCGCGCTGGCACATCGAGCTGACGCAGGAGCCCTTCCGTCACGTGGGCAGCGCCGCGCCGCCGCCCGAGGCGGTCGACCCGACGTGGATGGTACCGGTCTGCGCGCTCGCCCAGGGCGAAACGACGAGGTCCTGCGCCGAGCTCGCCGAGGGAGCTCCCTCGCTCGTCGCCGGCCGCAAGTGCCCGAAGTGGGTGCACCCCAATGCCGACGCGCTCTACTACCGGTTCTCCATGCCGGACGCCGAGCTGAAGAAGCTCGCCGCCGGTCACGCGCAGCTCGACCTCGGGCAGCGCCTCACCGTCATCTCGAACGCCGAGGGCGCCCTCCGCGCGGGCAAGTCGAAGCCGGGGACGCTCCTCGACGTGCTCGCCGCGTTCGACGACGACCCCGCGCGTCAGGTCGTGACGCAGGTCGTCGCGGCGCTCTCGATGCTCGACCTCACGATCATCGAGGACGCGGCGCGGCCGGCGTTCCGCAAGATGGCCCTGGCGCGGCTCGCGTCGCACAAGCGGCGGCTCGGCTGGCTGCCCAAGAAGGATGCGCCCGCCGGTGACGACGCGCTCCTCCGGCGCGACGTGCTGTGGGCGATGGGTGAGCTCGCGGAGGACGACGCGACCCTGCGCGAGGCCGACGAGTACGCGGCCCGGTGGGTGGTCGATCCGCAGAGCGTCGAGCCGGACGTGGCTGCCGTCGCGGTCGGCCTCGGGAGCCGCCGGGCCGGGGCCGCGCGGCTCGCGCAGCTCCTCGAACGCGTGAAGAAGGGCCCCTCGTCGGCGGACGGCCTCCTCGCCCTGCGCGCGCTCGCCGGCTTCGACGATCCGGCGATGCTCACGAAGGCCTTCGACGTGCTCCTCACGACCGACGTGAAGGTGTCGGACATGGGGTACCTGTTCGGTGCCGCGTACAGCCGCCGCGTCGCGCGCCCCGTGATGAATGCCTGGGTGCAGGCGCACTGGGACGAGCTCCGCAAGAAGCTGCCCGGAGCGCTCGGCTCGCAGCTCGTCAACGGCCTCGCGACCGCGTGCACGAAGCCCGATCTCGAACGCGCGCGAGCCTTCTACGAGCCCCGCGCCGCGGGCATGGAGGGAAGCCAGCGGCAGCTCGCCCAGGCGCTCGAAGGCGCGACGCTGTGCACCGAGCTCCGCGCGAAGTACGCCGCGCAGCTCACGCGGGACATCCTCAACGGCAAGACGAGGTGACGTCGCCGCGGCGGGATCAGCGTACGGGCTCCCAGCGCATCACCACCGTCCCGATGCCGCGCCCGAGGACGAGCTCGACGCCCGCGTCGGGCAGCGCGAAACGCCGGATCGGCAGCCCGCCGAGGGTCCACGTCCCGTGGGTGGAGGCGACGTCGTACGCCCAGACCGTCGACCCCTCGCGGAGCACGAGGACGTGCGTGCGGGACGTGTTCTCGTGCGCCACCCGGCGGAGCGCCTCGGAGTGGCACTTCTCGGAGCGTCCGATGAGCACGCCGCGCGCGAGGTCCTCGGCGGCCAGGCTGACCGTCGCCTGACGATCGCCGCGCAGGAGAGTGATGGCGTACGCGCCGCCCGCCGCGAGCCGGCCGAGCGTCGGGGGTAACGGCTCGCCCACCATGATCGGGCTCGGCATCGTCGTGATGTGCGAGTGCCGGAGGTCCCGCGACGCGCCCACGCGGTATGGCGACATGGCGGCGGCGAGCGCCTCGAGCTGCTCGCGCACCGCGCCCGGCATCGTCATCACCGGCGCCGGCATGGAGGCGGGCAGCTCGTGCGCGGCCCCGCCGGTGGGGAGCGCGACGAGCGCGTACTCGCCGACCGCGATCGCCACCGGTCCCTCGGCGAAGATCGAGCGATGCCGCGACCCGTCGGGCAGGAGGAACCCGAGGCCGGTGTGGAGGTCGAACACGCGCAGCGCGACGCCGCCCGAGGGCAGCGCGACCGAGCGCAGGAGGACGTGCCGCAGCGCGACGAACGGATCGTCGGCCAGCACGACCCCGCATTGCGTGTGCCTGCCGGCGACCGTGAAGCCCGTCGATCCGAGCTCGTCGCCCGCCGGCAGCAGGCACGAGGAGAACGCCGCGTTCCGCACCCACACGAGCCGGTGACCCGCGACGGACGCGGGCGCCTGGAGGCGAGCGACGCCGCAGGCGAACGCGTAGGCCTGCGCGAGGTCGACGGGCTCCTGCGGCACGGGGGGGCCGAGGAGCCCGCCGCCGAGCTCCTCGGTATGGCGGTTGTCCGGCCGAGGACCGCGCGGGCGAACGTGAGAGTCCAACCCGTCCAGCATAGCGACCGCGCCGTCGCACCGCGACGTGCGCAGCGTCACCCGGTCGGGCGACACGCGCGCTCTTCTAGAACAGGAACGAAGCGCCCACCGAGATCGACGGGTAGCCGAGGCGGAGCGTGAGCGCGACGCGATCGTTGAAGTGGAACCGGCCGCCTGCGTACCCCGTGAAGTGGATGGTGTCGCGGTTGCCGTCCTCGTTCGGCGCGATGCCGATGCCGGGCTCGCCGAAGACCGACCAGTGCGTCGAGAGCCAGAAGTTCCACTGCATCACGATCGGGATGAAGACGGTGCCGCTGCGGAAGAAGGCGTCGAGGCCGAACCCGAGGGCGATCGAGTTGTTGATCGACGGGATGAACCCGTTGTCGAGCAGCACGATGGACCCGCGGAACCCGACGCCGAGCTCGTTGCGACCGCGGAGGAAGGGCCCGCCGTAGCCGATCAGGCCGTGGGGCTCGGCCTCGAACCGGTAGGAGGGATGATCGCCCGGATTCTTGATGATCGATTGCTCGGCTCGGGCGCTGCCCGGGAGCGACAGCGCGGCGAGGGCGAGGAAGGAGGCGACGACCGAAGCTCTCATGAGGATGACGGCATTGTCGCCCGAGAGCGAGCGCCGGCGATAGAGGGTGAGGTGCCGCTCCGGCCGGTGGTAACCTCGGAGGTCACGGCCCCTTGGCGGAACGGCATACGCAGGAGATTTAAAATCTCTGGCCCGGAAGGGTGTGAGGGTTCGAGTCCCTCAGGGGCTACCGCTCACGCCGCGCGATGGCCGAGCGCGAGCGCGCAGACGTTCTCGACGAGCGCCGCCGGATCGACGGGCTTGCCGACGTGCAGCTGGAACCCCGCCGCAAACGCCGCTGCCTTGTCGGCGGGCTGCAGGAGCGCGGTGAGGGCCGCGGCCGGCACCTGTCCGCCGTTCTCCGCGGTGCGCGCCCGGACCCGCCGCATGAACGAGTAGCCATCCTCGCCGGGCATGCTGATGTCCGACAGGATCACGTCGGGCACGCGCCGGTCGAGCGCATCGAAGGCCTCGGCCGCGGACGCCGCGCCGACGGTGATCGCGCCGGCGCGCTCGAGCACCTCGGTGATCATCTCACGCCCATCGTCCTCGTCCTCGACGACGAGCACCCGCACACCTTCGAGAGCCTTCACGATACCTGCAGAATACTCCTTCTCGGCGGGACGTCGATGCACCATGCATGCACCTCTCTGCCGCAGGTCGCGGGTCGCACGCTCACTTGAACTTGCTATGGCACGCCTTGCACGTCGCCTTCATCGCGCCGAGCGCGTCGGACGAGCCCTTCGCGTCCTTCGAGCCCGCCGCGGTGCCGAGCTTCACGGCGGTCTCGTGGAGCTGGTCGGCGAACCGGTCGAACTCGGGTCCCTTCGACCAGTCCTTCGCCTTCGCGCTCGTCGCCTGGATGCGGCTGGAGACGTCGGCGAACGCGGCATAGTCGGCGTCGCTGAAGGTGGGCTGGCCGGCCTTCTTCATCTGCGGATCGGCGACCGTCGCCTGCACCGCCATGAGGTCCTCGAGCGACGTGAGCTTCGGGATGTCGGCGGCGGGGACGTCCTTGTGCGGAGTGCACGCGGCAGCGGCGAGGGTCAGGGCGAC
This sequence comes from Labilithrix sp., assembly GCA_028287035.1. Next base: position 7,940 of record JAQBQL010000243.1, read on the forward strand.
GAGCGAGGAGGCGACGCGGAGGGACGACATGGCCGCGCAGCCTAGGCGAAGCGCGGGAGACGCGCGATGGCCCGTTGCGGTGCACGGCCCTCGTCCGGGCGAGCGCCGGAGCCTCGAATCCGGCACGCCCTGGCACACCCCGACCGTGAACGAAATCACGGGGGGGTGGATCCCCGGCGGCGTGCACCGAGTGACGGAAGGTCCGGACTCCGCACCCTTCCACGCCTTTTGTGCGCGGTTCCAGGGGTACCGCCCCCCGCCCATGCCGTGGCATGTCGCCTGCACCACGCGGGCCCCGATGCCCCGTCTTCGCGCCCTCCCCCTCGCCTTCCCCCTCGCCGCCATCCTCGGGACGTTCGCCGCGTGCTCGAGCGAGACCATCTACAAGACGGTCCCCGCGCCCGCGGTGACCCCCGAGGAGGACGCCTCGGGCACCGAGGAGCCCGACGCCGGCCTCGAGATCGATTCGTCTCCGCCGAAGCCGAAGCCCGGCATCACCTTCCCGAGCGTGCTCTCGCGCGGCGGGTCGACCATCAAGGCCCCCAAGATCGTGCCGATCACGTTCGCGGGCGACCCGATGATCGCGAACATCACGAGCTTCACCCAGAAGATCGCCTCCTCGACGTACTGGTCGACGCTCGGCGCCGAGTACGGCGTCGGTCCGATCACCGTCAAGCCGACGGTCACCCTGTCCGAGGCCGCCCCGACGAACACCACCTTCGACGAGATCAACGCCTGGGTCGCGGCGAAGGTCGGGAGCACGGCGGCGCCGTTCGGCGCGCCCGACGAGAGCACGCTCTACGCGGTCTTCTACCCGTCCTCGACCACCATCCAGGACCAGAGCCTCGGCAAGAGCTGCGAGGCCTACGGCGGGTACCACGAAGAGACCACCACCGCGAGCGGCAAGAAGATCGGCTACGCGGTCATGCCGCGCTGCGCGGGCATCGACGACCTCACGATCACCGCGAGCCACGAGTACTTCGAGTGGGCGACCGATCCGTTCCCGGAGACGGCGCCCGCGTTCAACCGCCTCGACGACGCGCACTGGGCCTGGGGCGTCGTGATGCTCGGCGAGCTCGGCGACCTCTGCACGTTCCTCGACACCGAGAACCTCCGCCCGACCGAGCTCGGGTTCGAGGTCCAGCGCATGTGGTCGAACAAGGCCTCGCTCGCCGGCAAGTACCCGTGCGCGCCGGCGAAGACGTCGCCGTACCTCCAGGCGATCCCGCTCGTCGACGACGACGTCGAGGTCCCCGACCTGCAGGACCAGACAAAGTCGCTCACCACCAAGGCCGTGAAGGTCCCGGCGGGCGGCTCGCGCAGCATCGACGTCGTCATCTACTCCGACCAGGCGGGCACTCCGCAGGTGCCGCTCCGGGCGCTCAGCTACGCCGACTTCCAGGGCGGCGGGCAGTCGTCGGGCGTGAAGTATGCGCTGAGCAAGGACTACGCGAAGGTCGGCGAGACCATCAAGGTCCAGATCTCGGCGTCGGCGGCCGCCACCGACGACATGCTCGTCATGATGGCGTACACGGGCGAGCAGAGCGCGCACTACTGGCCGGTCTACGTCTCCGTGGGCCCGGCGGCGGCACGCGCGAACGTCCCGTCGACGATGATGCAGAAGGTCCGCCGCTCCGGCCCGCGCCTGACGCAGCTCGGAATGGGCAAGGGCCTCCTCCGCCCGACCGCGCTGACGCCGTGACGCCGTGACGCGCTGACGCGAGGCGAACGCCGCCTCAGGCGAGGGGGCCGACGCTCTTCTCGACGCTGGTGACGAGCTCGTGGGTCTGCACGAGCTCGGTGAGCGCGGCGATGTCCTGGTAGAGCGGGCGGTCGCCGGTCATCGGCGCGACGCGCGAGCGAACCGAGGCGAGCGCCGCTTGAACGCCCTTGCTGGGGACGAGCGGGCTTCGCTGGTCGAGGCCGGCGGCCGCGGTCATCAGCTCGATGGCGAGGCACACGCGGACGTTGGTGACGATGTCGCGCAGCTTCTTCGCGCTGATGCTGCCCATCGAGACGTGGTCCTCCTTGCCCGCCGAGGACGGGATGGAGTCGACGCTCGCCGGATGGCAGAGGATCTTGTTCTCGCTGACGAGCGACGCGCTCGTGACCTGCGCGATCATGAAGCCCGAGTGCAGGCCGCTGCCCGCGGCGAGGAAGGGCGTGAGGCCCGTGGAGAGCGCGGGGTTCACGAGCTGCTCGACGCGGCGCTCGCTGATGTTCGCGAGCTCGGCGGTCGCCATTGCCGCGAGATCGAGCGCCAGCGCCAGCGGCTGACCGTGGAAGTTGCCGCCGCTGATGATCTCGGTCTCGCCGCGGTCGACGAACACGCTCGGGTTGTCGGTGATGCTGTTGACCTCGCGCTCGAGGACGCCGCGCACCCAGGCGAGCGCGTCGCGGCTCGCGCCGTGGACCTGCGGCATGCAGCGTAGCGAGTAGGCGTCCTGCACCTTGCTGCAGTCGCGGTGGCTCTCGGCGATCTCGCTGTCGGCGAGCAGCGCGCGGAGGTTGCTCGCGACGACGCGCTGCCCGGGATGCGGGCGGGCGGCCTGGAGGCGCTCGTCGAACGGGCGCGTCGACCCCTTCAGCGCCTCGAGGCTCATCGCCCCCGCGACGTCGGCGGCGACGCACAGGCGCTCGGCCGCGAGGACCGCGAGCGTGCCGAGCGAGGCCATCAGCTGCGTTCCGTTGATGAGGGCGAGCCCCTCCTTCGCCTCGAGGACGATGGGCGCGATGCCGGCCTCGGCGAGGACCTCGGCGCTCGGACGCATCGGGCCCTCGTCTCGTTGCGCCTCGCCTTCGCCGATGAGCGTGAGGGCCAGGTGCGCCAGAGGCGCGAGATCGCCGCTCGCGCCGACCGAGCCCTGCACCGGGATACGGGGGTGGACGCCGGCATTGAGGAGCGCGACCAGCGTGTCGACGACGAGCGCGCGCACGCCGGAGTGGCCGAGCGCGAGCACCTGGGCGCGGAGGAGCATCATGCCGCGCACCTCGGCGGCCGACAGGTTCGGCCCCACGCCGGTGGAGTGCGAGCGCACCAGGTTCTTCTGCAGCTGGCGAACGTCCGCCGCGGAGATCCGGGTCTCGCTCAGCGCGCCGAAGCCGGTGTTGACGCCGTAGACGTTGGGCGCCGCGTCGCCGGCCTGCGCGATCGCGTCGATGGCCGCGCGCGAGCGGTCCACCTTGGCGCGCGCCTCCTCGGCGAGCGCGACGGGACGCCGTCGCACCGCGACGTCTTCGAGATCCGTGAGCGAGAGCGGACGACCGAGGAACGCGGGCGCAGACATGCTTCTGGCGCGGTTCTTACCACCGATGCCGGCTCGCTGGAGAGAGGGACGCTTCGCCGCTCGCGGAGGAGAGAGAGCGCGAGCGGCGAAGCGTCACGTGCCAGACCAGACCATGCGCGATCGCGAGAGGTCGCTCGGGGGTTGCGGAGGAGGCTCCGCGGCGGTTCCACAGAACCGGGCGGGCTCGTTCGGCTCCCAGGGCGTCTCACCTACCGGCTCGTCGCCGACAGTGACCTACACCAGAGCACGCAGCATGCCGCCGCATTTACCTCTCCTGGGTTGATGAAATGGCCGCCAAGTCATTGAAACTACGTGGGGCGGCGGGGTCGCGGGTGAGTCGTGCGCGGCTCCCCTGGAGAACGCTTTCTCCACCCCCACGGTCGGGGTCGGCGCGACTATGCTCCGCGCGCTCATGAAGCGCGCGTCCGTCCTCTCGCTCGTCGCCGCGCTCCTGCTCGTCCGTTCCGCCCGCGCCGACGAGCCGGAAGCGCCCCCGAAGGCCGAGCTCCACGCCATCCCCGACGACCTCCATCGCCTCGTCCTCGAGACCGGCCGGCGCGAGGTCCCGAAGCCCGAGCCCGACGCCCTCCGGTTCGTGATCCGCGGCGAGTACCAGGTCCGCTACCAGGTGGAGCGCAGCTTCACGCTCACGCCGAGCGCCAGCCGCATCGCCGCGCGGCCGGGTCTCGCCCTCGACTCGCTCGGCCAGAACCACTTCGTCAGCCACTGGCTGCGCGTCGCGCCCCGTCTCCAGATCCGCGACGACCTCGAGCTCGTCGCGCAGGCCGACGTGCTCACCGGTCTCGTGCTCGGCGAGCGCGCGCACGACACCTACGCGGACCTCACGCCGCGCGACGAGTACAACGGCTGGAGCAACGTCCAGCTTCGGTACCTGTACGCGCAGTACAAGCTGCCGTTCGGCCTCGTGCGCGTCGGCCAGCAGCCGAACCACTGGGGCATGGGCCTGCTCGCCAACGACGGCGACCACCCCACCCTCTTCGGCGACTACCGGTACGGCTCGCTCAGCGAACGCATCCTCTTCGCGACGCGGCCCGGCGGCGAGCACAGCGACTTCACGATCGCGGTCGCCGGCGACCTCGTGTACCGCGACGCGTACGCGCGGCTCACGCGCGGGCAGCAGGCCTTCCAGGGCGTCCTCGCCGCGTTCTACGAGCACGACTACTCGCGCGTCGGCGTGTTCACGACGGTCCGCCACCAGACCAATGCGCACACGAGCGGCGAGGACGTGTACGGCTACCACGACACGCTCGACGCGCTCGCGGTCGACGTGAACGTGCGCCACGCCGCGAAGGTCCCGGGACACGACGCCTTCCTCTACGGCGAGGCCGAGGCCGTCTACGTCGCGGGATCGACCGACATGCTCCGCACCGCGGACCAGGCGCTGAGCGGCAGCAAGACGGCGCTCCGCAGCTACGGCGGCGCGGCGGTGGTCGGCATCGTGCACCGCGCGCACGGCGCCGAACGCACCGACGCGCGCGGGCTACCGTTCGGCGATCTCGTCGGGCAGGTCGAGGTGGGCTACGCGTCGGGCGACGCCGACCCGTACGACGGCACCGAGCGCCGCTTCACCTTCGATCCCAACCACCGCGTCGGCCTCCTCCTCTTCGACGAGGTGCTCCGGTTCGCGACCGCGCGCTCCGCGACCAACGCGCGCGATCCGCTGCTCACGAATGCCTCGCGCCCGACCGCCGGCGTCGACCTCCTCGCCTCCAACGGCGGCGTCTTCGGCGCGCAGTACGTGAACCCCACGTTCATCTACCGCCCGCGCAGCTCGGTCGACGTGAAGGCGGGCCTCGTCGTCGCACAGGCAACGAGCGAGGTCGTCGATCCGTACCGCCTGGCGACGCAAGGCTCCTACGTCGGCTACCGCGGCGGCGACCGGCGCAAGAAGGATCTCGGCGTCGAGCTCGACGGCGGGCTCGAGGGACGCTTCCCCCTCGACTACGGGCTCCTCGCCTCGGCGGGCGTGCAGGCCGGCCTGCTCTTCCCGGGCGCTGCGTTCGACGACGACGCAGGCAACGGTCTCGGCACGCAGTGGATCGTCATCACCCGTCTCGGACTCCAGTTCTGATCGCCATGCGTACGCTTCCCTTCCTCCTCGGCTCACTGGTCCTCCTCGTGCTCGGCGCTGCATGCGGCGTCGACACCGCGCCCGAGGGGCTCCGCCGCACGCCGGCCGGCGACGGACCGACCGTGAAGTTCGACGTCACGCACCGCCCGCTCCCCGAGGTGCCACTCCCGAACGACGTCGCCACCTTCGCGGATCCCACGAGCCGGACCGGCCGCCGCGTGAACGTGAGCCTCGTCGCGCCGACCGCGATGGAGCAGAAGGCGCGCGAGGACTTCTCGACCATGGAGGGGTGGGGCGTCACCTCGCCGATCAGCGTGGCGTTCGAGCGAGTGGCCGGGTCCGACCCGACGCTCGCCGCGCTCGACCTCGAGGACGTGGCGGCGCGCATGCAGGGCGACGAGCACGATCTGTCGAACGACCCCATCTACGTCGTCAACCTGACCACCGGCCGCCCCGTCTTCCTCGACGTGGGCAACGGCTACTACCCGACCGTCCTCCGCGACACCGACCGCTACCTGCCGAACGATCCCAAGGCGAGCGAGAGCAATCTCTCCTTCGAGACGGTCGAGGAAGGCGCTGGGTTGCCGGCGTCGGCCTACCGCCCCGAGCTCGATCGCGACTTCGACGGCGTGCTCGATCACCCGAACACGCTCGGCAGCCGTGGCATCCCCGGGGTCGACGACCTGCTCGGCTGGTACGAGCGCGAGACCGACACGCTCATCGTGCGACCGGTCGTGCCGCTCGACGAGAAGACCGAGTACGCGGTCGTGCTCACCGATCGGCTCCGCGGCCCGGGACGCCAGCCCGTGCGCTCGCCCTTCGAGAGCGTGCACCATGCCTCGCAGCGCACCTCGGTGGCGCGCCTCGCCGACGTGCTGCGCGACGGCCGCCTCGCCAGCTACTTCGGCGACATCGCAGGCACCGGCCTCGACCACGTCGCCTTCGCGTGGACCTTCACGACGCAGCCCACGCACGAGGACCTCGTCCTCCTCCGCGACGGCCTCTACGGCAAGGGGCCCTTCCAGCGCTTCGCGAACGACTTTCCGCCGGTCGCGACGGTGCGTCAGGTCGCGGGCCTCCGCCCGCAGGGCGAGGACCAGGGCGACCTGCGGAGCGCCGGCGCCACGTGCGCGACGCGAGCCGCGACGCCGTACCTGGTCAAGCTGAACGATCCCGACGTGAAGGAGTCGTTCACGACGTTCTTCCAGCAGGTGTTCGGCCTCGGCGAGGGCTCGATCCGCGCCGTGTCGTCGGCGCTCGAGAACGTCGACCACCTCGTGGTCGGGACCTTCGAGTCGCCGTACCTCATGGGCGATCCCGCCTCGCGCGATCCCGACACGCGCTTCCACGCCAACTTCGTCACCGGCGACGCCGACGTGCGGCCCGACACGGTGCAGTGGGTGCTCGCAGTGCCGAAGGCGAAGGGCGCCCAGAAGGCGCCGTTCCCGGTGTCCTTCTGGGGGCATGGGGTCACCGGGCACGCCGACGAGGTGCTCTTCTACGCGGGCGACTACGCGAAGCAGGGCATCGCGCTCTTCGGCTACAACAACCCCGAGCACGGGCTCGTGCTCGGCGAGAGCGACGCGACGCTTGCCTCGGCGAAGCTCTCCTTGAACTGCCTCGTGCCGTTCCTCGGGGCCATCACGACGGGCCGCGCCCACGACCTCAACGGCGACGGCAAGCCCGACAGCGGCGGCGCGTGGTGGACGGCGCACGTCTTCCACACGCGCGACAACGTCCGTCAGGGGATCCTCGACGGGATGCAGGCGCTCCGCATCCTGCGCACGTTCGACGGCCAGCGCCGCGGGACGCAGGACCTGAACGGCGACGGGCAGCCCGAGCTCGCCGGGGACTTCGACGCCGACGGCGTCGTCGACGTCGGCGGCCCGAACGTGCCGTACTTCGCGGCGGGCGAATCGCTCGGCGGGATCATGGCGGAGATCCAGGGCGGCATCGAGCCGTACCTCACCGCGACCGCGCCGGTGTCGGGCGGCGGCTCGCTCGCCATCGACGTGGGCTTCCGCTCGTACGGCGTCGCGGAGTCGGTGACCGCGCAGCTCGTCGGGCCCGACGTCTTCGCGGTGCCGGCGAGCGAACGCACCGACGCGGGCGACGATCGCAAGATGGCCTCGACCTGCAGCGCCTCGCAGCGGTCGCTGCGCATCGTCGTGAACGACCTCGTGGACAACCAGGAGATCGAGCTCGCGTGCCTCGATCCCGCCGAGCTGAACGCGGGCATGACCGTGGTGGTCGAGAACGTGCGCAGCGGCGAGCGGCGCTGCGCCCGTACCGGCGCGGACGGGCGCTTCGTGACCCCGCTGCCCACGAGCACCGGCGATCGTCTCGACGTGCAGGTCTATGGCGTGCCCGACGCCGTCGATTCGTACGACAGGTGCAAGGCGCGCGCGGACGCGCCGGTCGGCCGCCGCGTCTCGACCTTCGAGCGAGCCGCGCCGCGGACGCTGCCCGTTGCCACCGGGACGCTCCCCTGCGACGAGCCGGCCGGCTGCGCGCAGTTCCGCGACACGTTCTACCCGGTGGGCTCGGACCTGGTCGCGCCCAACGAGGGGCTCGGCTTCCGGCGGCAGTCACCGTCGCTGCGACGGTACCGGGATCTCGCGCAGGCCGCGTTCGACCCGGCCGACCCCGCGGTCTTCGCGCCGTACTACATGCTGAAGCCGCTCCTCGACGAGAACGGCGCGCGCGCGCTGCCCCGCGCGCTCCTCAACGTGAGCACGGTGGGCGACAACTTCGTGCCCATCGGCGCGGGGCTGAGCTTCGCGCGCGCCGCCGGAGCGGTGCCGTTCCTGCCGCCGTCAGCGGCGTCGCGCTACCCGGAGTACGCGGACTACGCGACGCCCGCCGAGCTCTACGACCGGCTCGGGCGCAAGACGCCGATGCAGCTCCTCGTCGACAGCTCGGTGGTCGAGGGCGTGCCGCGCCTGGGGCGCACCTCGGCGGGACCGTCGTGCCGCGCGAACTACACGAAGAACGAGACCACGTGCACCGAGGCGCCGACGCTCGACCAGGATGCGTGCGCCCACGCGCTCTACGACGCGGACTGGGTGAGCGAGGGCGCCTTGCCGTACGACCAGCCGCATCCCGCGGCGCCGCTCCGCCTCGCGCGCATCGCCGCGACGCACGCGACCGACGACGCCTCGCTCGCCGCGAGCTGGGAGCCGCGGCTGCGGGGCGTTCCGTTCGGCCCCGACGAGGCCGGCTGGTCGGCGCGCGAGCGCGTGGTCGGCCACCTCTCCCATTACCTCGTCCCCGAGGGCAAGCACGTGTGGGACGTGGGCGACACGTGCCGGGCGTGGGACTTCGCGACCTACGGCAACGCGCTCATGGCGCGCTTCTTCGCGAGCGGCGGCAAGGACGTCTACTACCTGAGCCATCCCTCGTCGCACGGCTGCCTCGTCACGGGCACCTGCGACTTCTTCCTGAAGTGAGGGTGCGGCGCTAGAAGAGGAGCATGCTGCCCCGCGTCCGGCGTCTCGTTCACGAGCTCGTCGCGCGTGCGGATCGCGGGGCCGCGGACGTCGCGCTCGCGCGGCTACGGGCGGTGCGCGGAGAGGAAGGGACGCTCGTGATCGCTCCGGACGCGGAGGGCCGCCCGCTCGGTGAGCTGCGCGAGCGCGAGGCGGCCCGCGTCGTCCTGCCCGCCGGGGTCTACGCGAGCATTCCCACGAGCGAGGCGCGCGTCCGCCTCCTCGAGCTCCTCGCGCGCGCCGGACGGGAGACGCTCACGCTCCACGTGGTCGTCCGTGACGAGGCGACGCATGCCTCGCGCGCGCTCGTCGATGCGCCGCGCCGGCTCCTGCGCGGCGCTGGCGTGCCGCTCGCCGAGCCGGGCGACCGTCATGCCGGCGGGTTCGTCCACTGCTTCTTCGACGACGAGGCGCTGCTCGTCGAGCTCGCGCGCGCCGGGCTCGGCATCGTCGCCCGTGACGGCGCGACCTTCGTGGTCGCCGCGACGAAGGACGATGCGCCCCTCGGTGCCGACCCGTTCGCGGTGGAGCTGGCGCGCGTCGCGCCGCTCGTGCCCCTCGTCGATCGCCAGCGGCGGAGCAGGTCCCCCGCGGAGGTGCTCGCCGCGATGCGCGCCCGAGGCCGGCGCACCACCACGGTCCGGACCGCGGTCGGCCGCGCCCGCCTTCGCCGCGCCATCGGCTGGGTCGACGCCGTCACGCCCCCCGGGGCGAGCTGCTTTCGCCGCATCCTCCTCGAGTGCGCGCTCGATGCCGGTGCGGCGAACGAGACGGTCGTCTTCGGGCTGGACGTGGGTCGCACCGGGCACGTCGCCTTTGCAGGCCGCGAGGAGCTCGCCTTCGATGTGGCGTTCGCGATCCCGGCCCGAGACGCGACTTGACGTGCCGGCCGATCCAGCCGAAAACCGTGCGCGATGCGCTACTTCGTGAACCTGGACGAGACGCCCGGCAAGGAGCCCTTCGTGGTCGATCTCGTCGAGCAGCCCTCGGGCGCGCTCGACGTGGTGGTCAACGGCAAGCGCGTCGCGGTCGACGTCGTCGCGGTGGGTAACGGCTCGGCCCCTCCCCTGTCGGTGCGCGTCGGCGGCCACATCGTCGACCTCACCACCGAGGGGCTTCCGCCCGAGCTCGGCGTCGTCGCCAACGGCCGGCCCACGTTCGCGCGTGTCGAGAGCGAGCGTCACCGCGCCGCCTCCGCCGCGAAGAAGGGCGGCGCCGCCACGAGCGACAAGGTGATCAAGTCGCCGATGCCGGGACGGGTCATCAAGATGCTCGTCGCGAAGGGCGCGGAGGTCACGGCCGGCCAGACGCTGTGCGTCGTCGAGGCCATGAAGATGGAGAACGAGGTGAAGGCGAAGGCCGCCGGCACCATCGGCGACGTCCACGTGAACGAGGGCGCGACGGTCGAGGCCGGCGCGAAGCTCATCTCGTTCGCATGAGCCTCCCGCGTGTCCACCTCGTGCACGGGCCGACCCCGATCGCGAGGTACGAGGCGCTCGACGGCATCGTCGGCGCCGAGGTCTGGGTGAAGCACGACGACGCGACCGCCGGCGCGGCCGCCGGCAACAAGCTGCGGAAGCTCGAGCTGCTCTTCGCCGACGCGCGCGCGCGCGGTGCCGAGCTCGTGGTCACGTGCGGCGGCCTCCAGTCGAACCACGCGCGCGCCACCGCCCTGACCGCGGCGCGCCTCGGCCTCGCGGCGATCCTGCTCCTCCGCGTCCCCGATCCGGAGCGTGCGCACCTCGCGCCGCTGCCGACGTCGGGCAACGTGCTGCTCGATCGCATGGCGGGCGCGCACATCCGGTTCGTGTCGCCCGAGGAGTACCGCGAGCGCGGCGCGCTGCTCGAGCGGGTGCGCCTCGAGTGCGAGGAGCGCGGCGTGCGCTCGTACGTGATCCCCGAAGGCGGCTCGAATGGCCTCGGCGCGCACGGCTACGTGGAAGCGATGCGCGAGACGCGCCGCCAGATGGACCTCGGCCTCGCCGGCGACGGGATATTCGACGTGATCGCGCACGCGTGCGGGTCGGGCGGCACCGCGGCCGGCGTCGCGCTCGGGGCGCGCGCCTTCGACGTGGCCCGGGCGACGTGGGCGTTCGCGGTGTGCGACGATCGCGCGTACTTCGAGCGGGTCATCGCGCAGATCGCGCTCGAGGCCCGCGGCCTCGACCCGTCGCTGCCCGAGCTCGCCGGCCTCGTGGTCGACGACGCGGCGAAGGGCCCGGCGTACGGCACGATGAGCGAGGAGCAGCTCGCTTTCCTGGTCCGCGTCGCCTCGGAGACGGGCCTCGTGCTCGATCCCGTCTACACCGGCAAGGCCCTCTTCGGGCTCGCGCAGGCGGTGGCGCGCGGGGACATCGCGAAGGGCGCGCGCGTCCTCTTCGTGCACACCGGCGGGCTCCCCGGGCTGCTCGCGCAGGGCGCGGAGCTCGCGCCGGCGCTCGCCGCGGCGAAGCGCTAAGCTGCGGGCGCCTCGATGACGAACGACAAGCCGCTCTCCGCCGCCGAGTCACGTGCGGCCGCCGCTGGCGCGTGGCGCGTCGCTGCGTGGGGTCTCGCGATCTACCTCGGCACCCGCATCGCCGCGGTGGCGTTCGAGAGCGCGGCGATGCCCGCGGCGGTCGCCCAGGCGGTGCTCACCGAGTGGGGCGTGGGCCGCCTCGGCGTCTCGTGGAGCGACCCGAAGGCCCGCGAGCCGAGCGCGTCCGCCATCGCGCGGCGGGCCGGCATCGGCGCGCTCATCGGCGGCGTCGTGGCGGTCCTCCTCGTTGGCTTCCTCGCCACGACGCGCGCGGTGGTGCTCGACCGCGTGACCCCGGCAACCAGCGCGGTGGTCGTCGCGCTGGTGACCGCGCGCCTCTACGCGATGCGAGACGAGCTCCTCTTCCACGGCGTCCTGCTCCGCGCGCTCGTGTCCGTCGACGCCCCGGTCGCCAAGGTCCTCGCGTGCGGCCTCACCTCGGCGGCCGCCGCGTACGGCGAGGTCGGCGTGCTCGACCCCGCCCCCATCCTCGTGAAGGGTCTCCTCGGCCTCGTGTTCGGCGCGCTCTGGGTGCGTGACCGCGGCGCGTGGATGGCCTGGGGCGCTCACGCGACCTTCCTGTTCACGTCGAGCGCGCTGATGCAGGGCGGCCTCTTCGAGGCGCACGTCGCGGCCGGAGCCTGGGGCGGCGGCGCGCTCGGGCCGCTCGCGGGCCAGGCGGCGGTCGTCGCCCTCCTCCCCGTCGGCCTGGGGGCGGTGGTGGGCGCGGCGCGGCCCGGGCGCCCGGCGCCTTCCCTCCCGCCTGCGTGAGTCGCTTTCGGGGCCCTCCCTCGTGTACGCTCGGAGCTGTGATGCGTGGTGAGGCCGGTGAGCCCGACGAGGCCGAGAGCGAGTCTCGCCGTTTCACGCCCTCGATCGGCCTGGCCCACGACAGCGACGCCCCGAACGAGGCCGCGAACGAGGACTTCCTCTTCCACCTGTACCGGGGGAGCGAGCTCCTCCAGGACAATCGCGCGCACGAGGCGAAGGAGGAGCTCGAACGTGCCCTCCACCTCCAGCCGCACGATGCGAAGGGGCAGGACCTGCTCGGCGTCGTGTACTTCCGGCTCGGGCTCTACCCGCGGGCCATCGCCATCTACGAGCAGCTCCGGCGCACCAGCCCGCGCGACCCGTCGCTGCTCCTGAACCTCGCGCTCTGCTACCTGAAGACGGGCCAGCCCGCCTTCGCGCGCCGCGACCTCGAGCTGCTCCTCGCGATCAACCCGCACCACGGGCGCGCCTGGGGGTATCTCGGCCTCGCGTGCGAGCGCCTCGGTGACCTCGACGAGGCGGAGCGCGCGTTCGCGCAGGGCGGCCACGCCCCGATGGCGCGCCGCATGGCCGAGCGCCGGGCCTCGCAGCTGCCGGGGCCGCCGCCGGCCGAGCCGTCGAGCCCCTCCCGCGAGATCCGCGACGCGGTCGCCGCCGTCTACGAGGAGCTCGACGCCGGGGAGCTGAGCTTCGAGCTCGCCAAGCCCGCCAGCGACTCGCGCGAGGAGTCGTCGCCGAACAGCTGGCGGTCCGTCGAGCTCGGGAACATGCCCTCGAACGATCGCCGCGAGGGCTCCTCGCGCCCCGGCGGCCGGTCGCCGTCGATCCCCCAGATCGGCTCTCCGCTCTCGGTCGGGCACCGGAACACCTTGATGCTCGGCGCGGTCGCGGCCTCGGCGATCGACAACGAGGAGCTGGCGGCGCTCTCGCGCATGCCGAACTCGAACCCGCCGGCCTTCGTCGTCGACGAGACCGGCACTCCTTCGCTCCGCCGTCCCGGCGTGGCCGCGGTGTCGTTCGGCGCCTCGCACGCGCCGGCGCGGTCGGCCGTGGGCATCGCGCCGGCGAAGCGAACGCTCCCGCCTCCCGCCGACGTACCGAGCGGTGCCGCCGCCGAGGCCCCGCCGGCCGAGACGAGCGCAGCGCCCACCGTGGTCGTTCACGCCTCGGGCGTCGCGCTCGTCGGGAGCGTCCCGGCCGGGGGCTTCGCGGCCCGCCTCGAGTCCCTGCGCGCCTCGAGCAGCGGCCTCTCGTTGAAGGTCCTCGAGCGCGTCGCGAAGGGCAAGCCCACGGGCGAGTCCTTCGGCGGCGCCTTCAGCCCCATCGCGCTCGCCACGGGTGAGGGTCAGCTCCTGCTCGCCCCGCGGCCGGGCCGGAAGCTCACCGCGTTCTCCTTGGGCTCGGGCGACGGCGAGGACCCGATGTGCTTCGTCCGCGAAGAGGTGCTGCTGGGGTTCGACGGCGCCCTCACCTTCGAGAACGGCAAGCTCGCCGCCGGCGAGGGCGAGCTCGTCGCGGTCGTGCAGCTCCGCGGGACCGGCACCGTCGTCGTCGAGGCGATCGGCGAGATCCTGACGCTCGACGTCCGTGAGAACGCCGGCATGAGCGTGCGGCGCGAGGTCGTCCTCGGCTGGTTCGGTCGCCTCGTGCCGCGCGCGCTCGCCGCGACCGAGGCGCCGTGCGGCCAGCGCGGGCTCGTCGCCTTCGCCGGCGAAGGTCGGGTTCTCGTCGCGAGCGCGTGACGCCCGCCGAAAGGCGGGATACACCCCCGGTCGTGCAGGACGACGCTTCGGAGACGTCCCTCGACCCCAAGGCGAGGCGGAAGGACTTCCGGCGGTCGCTCGCGCAGGACGCGGTCAACCTGCCCAACCTGCTGACCTTCGCGCGGATCGTGATGATCCCGGTCTGCCTGTGGTTCCTCGATCAGGACACGCCGAAGGCCGGCTTCTGGTCGGCGATCATGTTCACGCTCGCCGCCATCACCGATCTCCTCGACGGCTACCTCGCGCGGAAGCTCGGGGTGGTCAGCGTGCTCGGGAAGCTCATCGATCCGCTCGCCGACAAGCTGATCGTCATGGCGTCCCTCGTGTGGATGGTCCCGATGGGCCGGATGCCCGCGTGGGCCGTCATCGTGCTGCTCGCCCGCGAGTTCAGCGTGACCGCGCTCCGGAGCGTCGCCGCGAGCGAGGGCGTCATCATCAGCGCCGGTCAGGAGGGCAAGACGAAGACCGCCCTGCAGATGATCGGCATCATCGCGCTGCTCGTCGGCTACCCGTATCACCTCTCGTATGCGGGCATCGATCTCGGCCTCGTCGACTGCACGCATGTCGGCCGCGCGCTCGTCTACCTCTCGCTCGTCTTCTCGGTCGCGAGCGCCGCGCAGTACGTCGGGCTCTTCGCCCAGGCGGTCGAGGCGAAGGACGAAAAACGCGGCGGCACCGACAAGGGCGCGGGCCTTTCGTGATTCGGGCCTTGCCAGGCGGCTCGGGTCCGTGCCATCAAGGGGCCGCATGAAGGCTGCCCGTCGCGTTCGAGTCGTCGGTATCCTGGCGACCTCGGTTCTTGCCGTGTTCGTGACGCTCTCGGCGTGCTCGAACAACGGTGAGGGCGAGCGCTGCCAGATCCTGAACGGCAACTCCGACTGCCAGGACGGGCTCGTCTGCACGAGCGCCAGCGCTGCCGCGACGTCGGAAGGTGGCACCGGCGCCGGCAGCACCATCGGCAATGGCGGCAACGGCTACGTCAACCCGCCCTACAACACGTCCGATCGCTGCTGCCCGTCCGATCGCAAGACGGCCACGCACCCGGCGTGCACGGAGCCCAACACCTCGGTCGGCGGCGAGGCGGGGATCCCGCCCGCGGACACCGGCCCGCCGGTCGACGCGAACACGAGCGACGTGGGCACCGACACGGGCGCGCCGGTCGACGCCGGTAGCGACGCAGCGGACGCCGACGCGGACGCGCCGTAGGCACCCGGCCGCGATGAATCCGGCCGCGCTCATCGAGCACGCCCAGAACGCGCTCCTTCTGTCGCTAGTCGTCGTGCTGCCGATCCTCGGCGTCGCCGCGATCGTCGGGCTCATCGTGGCGGCGGTCCAGGCGGCATCCCAGATCCAGGACCCGACCATCGCGCACCTGCCGCGGCTCCTCGCGGTCATCGCGGCGCTCGCCGTTCTCGGTCCCTGGATGGGATCGCAGATCGGCGCCTTTGCCGAGCGCATGCTCGTCGAAGCCGCGAAGTAGCCGCCCGGCGCGCAGGCGAGCCTCGATTGACCGCCCGCGGCGGCTTTGGTACCTGCTGTGTGAATGAGTGAAGCCTCACTCAGTTTAAGGCGCGCGGCGAAAGCGGCGGCTCCGGCCGCGGCGCGGCCCGCCCGTGCGCCACGGAGCCGCGAGGATCGCGAGGAGGCGAAGAAGCGGCGCTCGGCCGACAAGCGCGAGCGCATCCTCGCCGCGGCGGTGAAGGTCTTCGCGAAGAGCGGCTTCCACGCGACGCGCGTGAGCGAGGTCGCGAAGGCGGCGGGCGTCGCCGACGGGACGATCTACCTCTACTTCAAGTCCAAGGAGGAGCTGCTCGTGTCCCTCTTCGAGGACCGCGTGAGCCGCCTGCTCGCGTTCATGGAGACGGAGCTGCCGAAGCTCGACTCCGCGCCCGAGAAGCTCCGCGCCGTCATCGACATGCAGCTCGGTCTCCTCGAGGGCGAGCGCGAGCTCGCGGAGGTCATCACCGTCATCCTCCGCCAGTCGACGCGGCTCATGAAGGAGTTCGCGGCGCCGAAGTTCACCGCGTACCTCGACGCGATCGCGCGCATCGTCCAGGAAGGCCAGGCGGCCGGCGACTTCCGCCAGGACGTGTCCTCGCACATCGCGGCCCGCGCGGTGTTCGGCGCGCTCGACGGCATCACGCTGACCTGGGCGCTCGGTCGCGCCGAGCAGGGCGCCCTCGCGCGCGCCGCCACGCAGCTCTCGGACGTGCTGCTCCGCGGGCTCGCGCCCACGTGAGCACGAAGGACCTCGCGGCGCGCGCCCGCGTGCTCCGCGAGACCCGCGCCTTCTTCGATTCGCGCGGGTACCTCGAGGTCGAGACGCCGATCGCGATCCCCTCACCCGGGCTCGACCTCCACCTGGACGCGTTCGAGGCCGTGCCCACCGGCGTGGCGGCCGCCGCGCCGTCGCGCTTCCTGAGCACGTCGCCCGAGTACCAGATGAAGCGCCTGCTCGTGGCCGGTCACGAGCGCATCTTCCAGATCACGCGGGCGTTCCGCGCCGGAGAGCGCGGCGAGCGGCACAATCCCGAGTTCACGATCCTCGAATTTTACCGGGCCCGCGCCGGCGCCGAGGACATCATGCGCGACACCGAGCAGCTCGTCGCCCGCGTGACCGGGGGCCGCGTCACGCTCGGCGATCGCCGGGTCGACACCCGTCCGCCGTTCGCGCGCCTCACCGTGTGCGAGGCGTTCGCGCGCTACGCCGGCACCTCGCCCGAGGAGACGCTGCGGCTCGCCGCCGAGGACGAGGACCGCTTCTACTTCTTGCTCGTCGACGCCGTCGAGCCGGCCCTCGCGACGCTCGACCACGCCGTGTTCGTCACCGAGTATCCCGCGCCGCAGGCATCCCTCGCCCGGCGCAAGCCCGCCGACCCGCGGGTCGCCGAGCGCTTCGAGCTCTACGTCGCCGGCGTCGAGGTGTGCAACGGCTTCGGCGAGCTCACCGACCCCGTCGAGCAGCGCGCACGTCTGGAGCACGATCAGGCCGAGCGGGCGCGACGCGGAAAGCCGGTCTACCCGATCGACGAGCGCTTCCTCGAGGCCCTCGCACGCGGAATGCCGGAGAGCGGCGGCAACGCGATCGGGTTCGACCGTCTCGTCGCGCTCGCCTCGGGGCGCACCTCGATCGGCGAGGTCCTCGCGTTCACCGACGACGAGCTCTGATCCTCAGAACGCGCGGAAGCGCGTGGCGACGCCGAGCAGAAGCCCGAGCCGATCGCCGCCCTTCAGGAACCCCGCGAAGCCGATCGCGGAGAGCTCGAGGGCGTCGCTCACCTTGTAGGCCGGGCCGAGCGTCGCCTGCAGCTGCGGATCGTCCGCGGACACGTACAGAGCGCCCGCGAGCTCCGCCTTCAGAGACCACGTGTCGGTCTCACCCAGGTCGAGATCCAGGTCGAGGCCGCCCTCGATGGCCTCGGGCCTTGGCTCGAGCGACCCGCTCTCGTCACGTTGCGTGCTGTCGACGAGGACCCCGCCCTGCGCGAACAGGTGCATCTTTCCCTGGCTCCGGCCGACGATGCCGAGCGCCTCGAGACCGACGCCGCGCGCCCCCGCAAGGGTGGGCAGGCGGGGTCCGACCTGGAGGCCGGCGGCCCATGCGTTCTCGGTCCCGGGCTTGTCGTGGAAGTCGACGAGACCGATGCGGAGCGCGATGAGCGTGTTGTCGAGGAACTGCGGCGTGGCGAAGTGCTCGAAGCCGAAGGTCCCGTCGATCTCGAGCTCGGCATGCGAGGCGATCCCGACGCTCAGCTCGAAGTCGGGAGCGAACGCGCGCGCGTAGTGGTCGCCCTTCATGACGCCGGCTTGGAGGTCGATCTCGGCTGCGCCCTTCGAATGGAGATCGAGATCGGTCGGCTCGAAGCGCGGCCGCGCGTGCTGCGCGGAGGCCGTTCGCTCGCCGACCAGCGAGAGCCCCACGATCGCCGCGGCCCTCCACACGGCAAGGCTCGCGAACGCGGTCCGCCGCACCTTCGCGCCCACCGCACCCCGCGACTTGCCGGTCATCGTGCGCGCTCCTCTACCACGGCCGGCCTCGAAGCGGCCGGCCGGCGCGCACGCTCGCGGAGGAGCCGCGCCGCGGGCTAGGATGGGCCCACCGCGATGACGACGCCCAGGCCGCACGATCCCGCGCTCACCCACCTCACCGCGGAGGGGCACGCTCACATGGTGGACGTCGGCGCGAAGGACGTGACCGCCCGGCGCGCCACCGCGCAGGCGCGCGTCCGCATGGCCGACGCGACGTTCCAGCGCCTCGCCAGCGGCGACACCCCGAAGGGCGACGTCCTCGCGACGGCCCGGATCGCCGGCATCCAGGCGGCGAAGCGAACGAGCGAGCTCATCCCCCTCTGCCACGGCATCAGCCTCACCCGCGTGACGGTCGAGATCGCGCTGACCGGCGGCCACGCGATCATCGACGCGACGGCGGAGGCGCGGGACCGCACCGGCGTCGAGATGGAGGCGATGGTCGCCGCCTCGACCGCGGCCCTCACGCTCTACGACATGCTGAAGGCGATCGACCGCGGGATGTCCTTCGAGGTGTCCCTCACCGAGAAGACCGGCGGCAAGACGGGCACGTGGACGCGCGAGCGCGGAGCCCACGAATGAGCGAGGTCGACATCCGTGACGAGCCGCTGTCGCTCGACGAGGTCGTGAAGAACGTCACGCACCCCGGCGCCGGCGGGATCGCGACCTTCCTGGGCATCGTCCGGGACGCGAGCGAAGGGCGCGTCGTCACGCGCCTCGACTACTCGGCATACGGCGCGATGGCGAAGCGCGAGATGCGCAAGATCGGCGACGCCATCGAGGCCGCGCATCCCGGGGTGCGCGTCAGCGCCGTCCATCGGACCGGAGAGCTTGCGGTGGGCGACGCCGCCATCGTGTGCGCCGCGAGCGCCCCGCATCGCGCCGAGGCCTTCGTCGCGTGCCGCGAGCTCATCGACCGCATCAAGGCGACCGTCCCGATCTGGAAGCGCGAGTGGGGCCCGGACGGCGCAGCGTGGGTGGGGTGGGTGGACGCGCGCTGCTCGCCGGACGGTCACGGGCACGCGCACGCCCACGATCCGGCCGACGAGCCGCCGGCCTAGCGCGCGGTCACGGCGCACCCGACCGGCAACCGCGCGTCGTACTCAGGCCTGACGTTCCCGCGCGCGCTCGGCATGCGCCACGATGGCTTCCACGATCTCGCCCCACAGGCGGATCGGGAGCGCATGGCCCATGCCCGCGACGATCTTGAGCTTCGCTCCGGGGATCGCGGCAGCCGTGGCGCGGCCCGCCTCGAGGCGCACCAGCGGGTCCACGTCGCCGTGGATCACGAGCGTCGGCGCCTTCAGGTGCGCGAGCCGCTTCGTGCGGTCGCCCGAGCCGAGAATGGCGCGGAACTGACGGGCGGGCCCGCGTGCGTCGACGCCGCGCTCGAACGTGAGGTCGGCGCGGATCGCGTCCCTCGCCTCGTCGTCGGGGAAGCTGCCGACGCGGAGCACCTTCCACGTCTCGGCGTAGCGGGCCAGCGACTCCTCGCGCGTCCGCGGCGGCGACGCGAGGAGCACGCGCATGGCCGCGGCGGTCGGGCCGGGCAGTCGCGGATCTCCCGTCGACGACATGATCGACGTGAGCGACGTCACGCGATCGGGAAATTCGAGGGCCATCTCCTGGGCGATCATCCCGCCCATCGAGACGCCGACCACGTGGGCGCGCGCGATGCCGATCGCGTCGAGCAGGCCCACCGCGTCCTGTGCCATGTCGCGCAGCTTGTACTCGGACGACACCGCCGTGCCGAAGAGGCGGAGCTTCAACATCTCCATCGGGCGCACCCGGCCGCCGCCCTCGAGGCGCGTGGAGCGGCCGACGTCGCGGTTGTCGAAGCGGATCACGCGGAAGCCGCGCTCGGCGATCATCGTGCAGAACTCGTCGTCCCACTGGATCATCTGGGCGCCGAGGCCCATGACGAGGAGGAGGGGGTCGGCGTCGGCATCGCCGAACGAGTCCCAGCACAGCTCGATTCCGTTCGCCTTCGCGAGCGCAGGCTCGGTGTGATTCACCGTCATGTTCCCCTAGCCTCCGGCGACCGGAGGGATGAGCGCGATCGTGTCGCCGTCGGCAAGGGGCTCGGCCCCGCCCGCGAACTCCTCGTTCCGTGCAAACCGCACGTGACCGAGGCGGCCGTGCAGCGGCTCGTGCAGCGTGCCGAGGTGCTCGCCGAGCGCGGCGATGGTGCGGACCGACTCCGGCAGGACCAGCCGCTCCTCGCCCGTGCCCACCAGATCGCGGACCGCCGCGAAGTACAGCACCGTCACGTTCACGGCTCGACCTTCGCCACGTGGGTGGCGTGCGTGTGACCGGTGCGCCCGTGCAGCAGATCGACCGCGTGCTCGAGGATGGGCGCGATGAGCTCGCGCGCGCCGAGACGCACCGCCTTCTCGCTGCCGGGGAGCGAGAACACGAGGCGCGTGCCGATGGTGCCGGCGGTGGCGCGGGACAGGATCGAGCGCGGCCCGATCTGGTCCCAGGACAGCCGGCGGAACGCCTCGCCGAAGCCATCGAGCCGCTTGTCGAACAGCTTCTCGAGCGCCTCGTACGTGACGTCGCGAGGGGCGATGCCGGTGCCGCCGGTCATCACCACCACGTCGGCCTCGTCGTTTCGCATGACGTCGCGCACGAGGCCGAGGATCGCCTCCGGGTCGTCGGCGACGAGCACGTGGCGGACGAGATCGCAGGCTGCCAGCTCCTCGGCGAGGGCACGGCCCGACGTGTCGTCGTCGGCGGTGCGGGTGTCGCTGATCGTGACCGTGAGGACGCGCGGGCGCATGACCGCGGAGCCTAGCTCTCCATCACGTCGAGCCCCACCATCTTCATGAGGCGGAGCGCGTTGGAGCTCTGCACGATCCCCTGCCGCAGCTGGTAGTCGAACGTCATCGTCTCGTTCTCGACCTGCTCCTCGAAGTGCACGTTCTTCACCGCCGTGGGCATCTCGTCCTCGAGGTCGCCGAGCCCGAGATCGTGCGTCGAGACGGCGCCCATCGCCTCCTGCGCGAGCAGCTCGCGGAGGATGGCGCGCGCACCGATGAGCCGTTCACGGGTGTTCGTGCCGTGCAGGATCTCGTCGAGGAGGAAGAGGACGGTGCCCTGCTCGCCCCCCGCGGCGCGCGCCTTGCGGGCGAGATCGAGGACGAGCTTCAGCTTCTTCAGCTCGGCGTAGAAGCGGCTCGTTCCCTCGTCGAGGGAGTCGGACACGCGCATGCTGGTGGCGACGACGAGGCGCCCGATCGTGAGCGAGGTCGCGCACACCGGAGCGCCGGCGTTGGCGAGCACCGCGTTGATGCCGACCGCGCGAAGGAGCGTGCTCTTGCCCGACATGTTCGAGCCGGTGATGACGAGCGCATGGCCGGGGCCGGCGATCGTGACGTCGTTCGAGACGCGCTTGCCGGCGTGGATGAGCGGATGCCCGAGGTGCTCGGCCGTGAAGGTCGCCCGCGCGTCGATCACCGGGAACACGTGGTCGGGACGCTCGAACGCGAAGCCGGCCAGCGAAGCGAGCGCCTCGAGCTCGGCGAGCGCGCGGAACCACCCGAACGCGACGCGACCGGCGCGGCCACGCCAGGCATCGAGGGCGAGCGCGCACCAGAGATCCCACATCAGGATGGGGCCGATGAAGAAGCGGAAGATCTCGTTGTTCCGCGCGTCGAGGAAGCCGACGATGTTGGAGAGGGAGCTCATCTCCTTCGTGGCCGACGTTCCGCTCTCGCGGAGCCGCGCCTGGAGCGCGATCAACATCGGCGCCTCGAACGCCTCCCGCTCGAGGATCGCCAGCATGCCTGCGTAGCGCGACAGCGCGCTCTCCTTCGACGAGGCCGCCTCCAGCACGGGCGCGAGCTTGCCGCGCAGCATGCCGAGCACCACGAGGCACAGCACGAACGGCACCGCGAAGGCGTAGCGCGGGAGGAGCCCGACCGACCCCGCGACCGCGGTGCCGATCGCGAGCACCGGCATGATGACGCCGGGGATCCGCAGCGAGCCAGGGAGCTGCCCGGCGGCGCCGCCCTGCTGGCCGGCCCACATCACGAAGGGTCGCGGGTCGGGCTTCCCGTCATCGAGGAGGCTGCCGACGACCGAGAGCTCCTCGCGAACCGTGACGCGCGCGGCGAGATCCTTCACCGCCTCCTGGCGCGCGCGGACCGACTCGGCGAAATCGCCGGCGACCGGCTCGCCGGAGAGCCAGCGCGCCAGCACCTCCTCGCCGAAGCGCGTGGACGTGGCGTCGACCAGCTGGAAGAGCGAGGCGCGCCCGAAGACGTCGAGGTCGCCGGCGTAGGGATGGGTCTCGACCGCCCAGCGCTCGCCGGTCGACGGAAAGTCGCGCCACTTGCCAGCCATGCGATCGAGGGCGCGCTCGTGGAAGCGCATCGCGGCGAGGCGGCGCTCCTTGTGCGCGAAGACCTTCGCATGGACGACGACCAGCACGGCGAAGAGCAGCACGAGCGCGACCACGCCGAACCAGGTCACGGACGGTAGGTGTGCGAACACGATCGCGACGAGGAGCACGAGGGCTCCGCCGAACACGAGCAGGCGTGCGGTGGCGATGGCGTTGGCCCGCGCCTCGAGGCCGGCGACGACCTCTTTTCGTGCGGCGAGCGCGGCTTCGTGGGTCTCTCGCGGGCTCATCACGCTGGTCGCCATCGATACCACGGGCCTGGCGCCTCCGCTCCACTTCGCGCACCATGGCGGCCATCGAACCTGCCCGTCACAGCACCGCTGCGCCTCGCTCCGCGATCCGCGCTGGCGGCTCTTCGCGGGAGCTCCTCACGATCGTCGTGCTCGCTCTGTGCGGCTGCTCCTCCAGCCCCTCGGCCGCAGGCGGCGGCGGCGGGCGCGAGGCGGGCGCAGCCGCGAGCGCGAGCGCGGCACCGGCGTGGGAAGCCCCCACGCGTGAGGGGTGCGCCCGCACCGGCGAGCTCGATGCGATCGAGAGCGATCCCTCGTGCGTGGTCACGCGCGCCGACGACAGCGTGACGCGCGAGTCGATGAAGGACGTGGCGCTCACGCTGGCGCCCGACCGGCCCGCGATCGTGGCGGGCGCGACGATGCTGCTCCGGCTCACCCTCGTGAACCGCGGCAAGACGGACGCGGACCTCGTGCTCGTGGCGCAACCCTGGTCGGCCACGTCGAAGCCCGACTGGACCCGGCTGGCGGGCGTGCCCGAGCTCCGTCCGGGCGCGAGCGACGGCTACCGCCTGCTCATGCCGGTGCGGACGATGGACGGTCACGACCGCGGCGTCGATGGGCTGCCGACCACGCCTCAGACCACGTCGTCGGCGGCTCGCCTGCTGCGCGTCCGCCTGAAGCCAGGCGGGAAGCTCACGCATGCGTTCCCGTGGTGGGCGCTGCGCATCCCGCCGCCGATGCCCATCTACTACGACGATGCGGGTCACCGGTTCGTCCCGAAGACGGCCCCGGTGCCGCTTCCGCCTGGCGAGTACAACGTCGCCGTCGACCTGCCGCTCCTCGGGGTGTCGCCCGCCGAGTCCGCCGCGACAGCGCGGGTCGTGGTCGAGAAGGTCGAGAAGACCGACGGGGCGGCGGCGCTCCCGCCCATGGTCGATCCGCCCTTCTGAGCGCGTCAGGCCGCGCGCGTGGAGCGCATCGCGATGACCCGGGCGCCCCGCGCCGGAGCGATGCTGCGCGTCTCGGCCTTCGCCTTTGCAGCATCGAGCTTCGCCTGCGCCGTCGCCGCCGCGGCGAGGGCGAGGCCGCTGAAGGACAGCGAGGCGATCTCGCCGCGCCGGACGACGAGCCCGTCACGCGCGAGGCCGGAGAGCGCAGAGGCGACCGCGTGCTCGTCCTCCCGGACGTGCCGGACGAGATCGGCGACGGTGACGGTGGAGGACGCCTTCTGGGCGCGGGACAGACGGAAGAGGGCGCGGAGCACGACGATCTCGGTCTTCATGGGGGCCATTATGTTCAGCACTGAACAGACGTCCAACTAAGCGGCGTCGATTTTTCGCGCGTCCCGGAGATCATGCCGGGATCTGTACAGTTAGCTGTTCAGTGCCGGCAGCAGCGGCACTCCGAGCTCGTGGAGGAGGAAGGACAGCTCGTCGGTGACCTCGTCGGCGACCTTCGATACCGGCTTTCCGGCGCCGTGCCCGGCCTTCGTCTCGACGCGCAGGAGGACGGGCCGGTCCGCCGCGGCCTGCGCGTCCTGGAGCGCCGCGGCCATCTTCCGGGCGTGCATCGGGTCGACGCGCGAGTCGCTCTCCGCCGTGGCGAGGAGGGTCGCCGGGTAGCGCACCCCGGCGGTCACGCGATGGTACGGCGAGTACGCGCGGAGCCAGGTGAAGTCGGGCTCCCGGTCGGGATCCCCGTACTCCGGGATCCAGAGCTTCGCGATCCGGAACAGGTGGTAGCGCAGCATGTCGGTCAGCGGCACGAGCGAGAGCGCAGCGCGGAACAGATCGGGCCGCTGCGTGAGCGCCGCGGCGACGAGGAGGCCGCCGTTCGAGCCGCCGATGATCGCGAGCCGGTCCTTGCTGGCGAGGCCTTCCGCGACGAGCGACTCGGCGCACGCGATGAAGTCGTCGAAGGTGTTCTGCTTGCGCGCGAGCATCCCGCCCTCGTGCCATTGCTCGCCGAGCTCGCCGCCGCCGCGGAGCACCGCGGTCACCCAGATGCACCCGTGACGAACGCTGGCGAGCGCGCGCGCGCTGAACGCCGGGGTCATGCTCACGTTGAAGCCGCCGTACCCGTAGAGCGCCGCGGCGCTGGTCCCGTCGCGCGGGGTCCCCTTCTTCGCGATGACGAACATGGGAATCCGCGTCCCGTCCTTCGACGTCGCGTAGCGGCGCTCGACCTCGATGTCCTCGGCGGCGAAGGTGGCGCGCACCCGCGACCAGGCGGTCAGGGGGCCGCCGGTCGCGAGGTCGAGGCGCCACACCTCGTTCGGCACCACGAAGGAGGTGAACGAGACGAACAGCTCGTCGCCGTCCCACGCGCCGCTCACGCCGGCCGAGCCGATGCCGGGCAGCACCACCTCGCCGCGCGGCGACCCGTCGAGCCCGAAGCGCAGCACCCGCGAGGAGGCGTCGTGGAGGTACGTCGTGACGATCTCGCCGGCGAGCACGATGGCGCTCTCGAGCACGTCCTCGCCCTCCGGGACGAGGAGCTTCCACGCGCCGCGCTCGGGCCGCGCGAAGTCGACCGCGTGGAGCGCGTAGCGCGGCGCACCGCTGTTCGTGTGGAGGTAGAGCCGGTCGTTCCGGGGGATCGGCTCGAACAGGGCCGCCTCGCCGACGGCGACCGGCACCCAACCGTCGCCCGACGCGGCCTCGTGCGCGGCGAGGTCCTTCAACCAGACCTCGCTCCGGTCCCACCCCATGTGGATCTGCACGACGAGCCAGCGGCCGTCCGGGGACGTCATCACCGCCGGCATGTCGGTCTTGTCGCGGCCCTCGCCGAACACCAGCACGTCACGGGCGGGATCGTCGCCGAGCACGTGGAGGTAGATACGCGAGCCGTACTTCTCGTCGCCCTCGGGCACCGTGCCGGGCGCCGGGTAGCGCGAGTAGAAGAAGCGGTCGCCGCTCGGAAGCCACGCGACGGACGCGTACCTGGCGTACGGGATGCGGTCGGGCAGCTCCTCGCCGGTCGCCACGTCGCGCACGAAGAGGGTGCTCTCCTCGCTGCCCGACTCGCTCCGTCCCCAGGCGACGCGCGCGCCGTCGCGCGACGGGTACCACCAGTCGATGGCCGTGGTGCCGTCCTCGGAGAGCGCGCTGCCGTCGAGCAGCACGCGGTCCTCGCCGTTCGCGCCGTCGCGCACGTAGATGACCGGTTGGTTCTGCGTGCCCTCGCGGCGCGTCGTGAAGTAGCGGCGGACGCCCTCCTTCGTGGTGCGGATGCTCGGCGCGCTCACGTAGCCGATCTGGAGGAGCGTCCTGACCTCCCGCTCGAGCGCGTCGCGTCCGGCGACCGCGTCGAGGCGCTCGCGCGTGTGGGCGTTCTGCGCCGCGGTCCACGCGCGGACCTCCTCGCTCTCTCCGTCCTCGAGCCAGCGATACGGGTCGGGAACGGGGGTGCCGTGGAGGGTCTCGACGAGGTCGAGCTTCTTCGTCGTGGGGCGCATGGGACGTCGCCCAGGATAGGCGCGTGGTAAGGTCCCCGCACCTGCGATGAGGCCCCTCGTTCTCGTCTCCAACGACGATGGTTACTCGAGCCCCGGCATCCGCGCGCTCCGCGGCGCCCTCGCCGAATGGGCGGACGTCGTCGTGTTCGCCCCCGAGACCGAGCAGAGCGCCACGAGCCATTCGCTGAGCCTCCACCGTCCGCTGCGCGTCCGCACCGTCGAGCCCGGCATCTTCGCGGTCGACGGCACGCCCGCCGACAGCGTCTACGTCGCGCTCCACGCGGGCACCCGTTACCTGCCGCGGTGGCCAGACCTCGTGTGCTCCGGGATCAACCGCGGCATGAACCTCGGGCAGGACGCGTTCTACTCGGGCACCGTCGCGGCGGCGCGCGAGGGCGCCCTGCGCGGCGTTCCGGCGATCGCGATGAGCGCCGCGGTCGACGCCGACCTCGCGCGCGTCGGCGAGCTCGCCAGCAAGCTCGCGCGCCGCCTTCACGACGCGACGCAGGGCGCGGCGGGCGCGGGCCCTCGTCCCGGCCTGTCGCTCGTGCGCTCGACGCCGCTCCTCAACGTGAACGTGCCGCGCGACTGGAACGGACAGATCAAGAAGGTCCGCCTCGGCATGCGCGTCTACGACGAGGTCATCGACTTCCGCTCCGACCCGCGCGGCCGCGAGTACCTGTGGATCGGCGGCCCTGGCGTCAGCCACGCGCGCGATCCGGGCACCGACACGGACGCGTTCGACGACGGCTTCGCGTCGGTCACGCCGCTGCTGCTCGATCTCACGGCCGGAGACGACCGCGGCGTCACCGACCGCGTCCTCCGCGACGACTGATCGGCGCAGCGCGCCCCCCGCGCCCCTCGGAGGGCGGCGGAGGGCGGCTCACGCGCTCACGCGCTCCGGATTCAGGGCGCGGGGGTCACCGCCAGGCCGCGGTACTGCGAGCCGGCAGCGGCGGTCCCCAGCACGGCGGCAGTCGGGTTCGTGTTCACGCCGTCGTCGATGATGCGGACGATCCTGGCGAGCGTCTCGCCGGTGACCCCGAGGAGGACCACGTTCGTGCCGATGACCTTCGCGGTCAGGAACACCGGGGCGCTGGTGAGGCCCGTCTTGAACGTCGCCGCGAGCGTCCAGGTGCCGGCGGCGAACGTCCACTTCTGCACGCCGCCCGCCCCGCCGAGCCCGTTCGTGTCGGCGACGTAGAGCGTGTCGAGGCCGGGGGTGCCGTCGAGGTCGAGCATGACGAACCCGTGCGGCAGGCTACCGGCAACGGCCACTCCGGGAAGCTGCGTGCCGGTCTGCCCGGCGGTGGTGGGGAGACCGGTGCCGATCGCGAAGAGGTGCAGGTCCGCGCCCGACTGGCTGCTCGCGAAGAGCTGGTCGCCGAAGATGCCCGCGCTGCGCAGGTTGGTCGGCGGGCCGCCGAAGATCTGCGTCGCGGTCGTTCCTCCGAACGCGGCCGTCCACACGCCGCCCGTGACGCCGAGCATGCCGCCCTCGCCCGCGACCCAGAACGTCGTGCCGTCGGTGCTCGCCACCGAGCGCGGCGCGCCGGTGTCGAACGCGCCGGTCAGCACCGTCGACGTGTCGATCGTGCTGTCCTTCGCGACGCGTGCGACGACGCGGGGGACGAGCGCGGACGTGCTCGTGTTGATGGTCGCGACGCCGGGCGCCGCCCCGTAGCCGGCGAGCACGAGGAAGTTCCCGTCGACCGAGCGAGCGAGGCCGCCCTCGGTGGTGCCGGTGCCGCGCAGGGTGAACGCGTTCTGCGCGCCCGCGGGCGCGATGGGAAGCGCCGTGGTCTTCGTGATCGCGCCGCTGCTCAGGGTGTGGTTCTCGAGGAACACCGCGGTCGAGGCGCTGGTGAGCGCGCCGCCGCCGGCCGTGCCGACGCGGACCACCGTGACGGTCCCGGCATCGTCCAGGTACGCCGGGCCGCTCGCGTCGGCCGCCGCGTCCTTGCCGGCGTCGACGCCGCTGTCGCTCTTGCCCGCGTCGCCCGCGTCCTTCTTGCCGGCGTCCTGGCCGGGGCTCTCCGCGTCCTCGTCGGGGAGCGACACGTCGGGACGGCTCGCGTCCTTCGCGCCGGTGCTCGCGTCGACGTCCGTATCGTCGCCGGGCGTCGCGTCGTCGGCGCACGCGTAGAGACCGGAGACGAGCGCACCGGCGACCATTGAACCGAGGAGGAACCTGCCGAGCGAGTGCTTCATGGCGGCGGACCATAGCACTCGATAGGTGACGATCGTGTGACGTGCCGCGGCGCCGCGTGCTTGGCGCAGCGCGTCCGATCGGTTAGACCCGCGCCCCGATGCTGACCTCCGACGCGCTCGCCCATGCCAGGAGCAAGATCCGCGACGTGCCGGATTTTCCGACGCCCGGGATCCTGTTCAAGGACATCACGCCCCTGCTCGCCGATCCGCGCGCGTTCCACATCGTGCTCGACGCGATCGCGCACGGCTTCATCGGCGACCACGTCGACGTGATCGTCGGCGTCGAGGCGCGCGGCTTCATCTTCGGCGGCGCCCTCGCGGCGCGGCTCAACGCGAGCTTCGTTCCGGCACGCAAGCCGGGCAAGCTGCCGGCGAAGAGCGACCGCGTCGCGTACCAGACCGAGTACAGCCTCGCCGAGCTCGAGATGCACGAGGGCTCCATCGCCCCGGGGGCGCGCGTCGTCATCGTCGACGACGTGCTCGCGACCGGCGGCACCGCGAAGGCCGCGGCGGAGCTCGTGAAGCGGCAGGGCGGCGAGGTCGTCGCCTACGCGTTCGTGATCGAGCTCGCGTTCCTCGACGGCCGGAAGGTGCTCTCGCCGGCTCGCATCGAGAGCGTGATCACCTACTGAGCCTATCGAGCGGGGGTCCCGGCGACGCTCAGCGCGAGCGCTGCAGACGCGCGTAGGCGCTCTTCGGGCACATCACCGTCGCGGCCGCCGGCACGCCGACCAGGGTGACAATCCCGAACAGAATCGAGGCGGTACCGGTGGGGCCAAGGACATCGAAGAGGTTGTCGAGGAGCATGGTGCCCGCATCTTTTGGCCGGCCGGCCGGTTTTGTCAAGGTGCGTCACGCCGATTTCGGCCAGGTGGCCGGAATTACATGTCGAAGAGCGACGTCACGGACATCACCATCGCCTGGAGCAGCTCCTCTTCCTCGGCGGGGCTGACCGGGTCGACCTCGTGCTGCAGCGAGAGCCCGTCGAGGGTGGCGAGGATCAGCCGAGGCACGATCGACTCCGACAGCTTCGGCTTGATGCCGAGCGCCGCGAGCTGGGTGATGCCCACGTCGACGATCTGGCGACGCGCGCGCTCGAACGCCGCGCCGAGCGCCTTCTTCACGGGCGCGCTCTGGCGCGCGAGCACGTGCAGCTCCGTGAGCACGCGGATCTCGGCGGTGCCGTCGCGACGGACCTGCCACATCTCGCGGATGGCGCGGCTGACGCGCTCGATCGGCGTGCCCTCCGACTCGAACACCGCGCGCACCCGCGCCTCGAGGTTCTCGCACGAGCGCTCGAGCACGTGCTGGAGCAGGTCGTCCTTGCTCTCGAAGTGGTAGTGCACGGCGCCCTTGCTGAGGCCTGCCGCGTCGGCGATGTCCTGGATGCTCGTCTGCGCGAGCCCGCGTGCCGCGAGCGTCGCGAGCGCCGCGTCGAGCACCTGGCGCCGGCTGTCCTCGCTCTTGCGGTACCCGGCGCGCTTCGGGATCCGCAGCTTCAAGGGGCTTCCTTCGCCGCCGTTCCGCGCTTCAGCTCGCCCATGCGCTTCGGGAGGAGACCGATGAGCGAGAAGATGGCGCCGAGCCGCCCGCCGAGGCCCGGGGCGCCGCCACGCAGCGCCGCAAAGGCGAGCGCGATCTTCTTCAGCGTCGGCGTGTACGGGTACCACCACATCTCGCGCTTGGCGCGGTTGCGGTCGACGAGCACGAGCCGCGGACGCGTGAGATGGTCGAGGGCGAGCGGCGAGCCGGTGATGCCCCAGCCGGTCTCCCCCACCCCGCCCCACGGCGCCGACGGGAGCGCGCCGGTGAACGAGTGGTTGTTGATGGTCACGACGCCTGCTCGCAGCGTGCGCGCGAGCTCCTGCGCCTTGCCGAGGTCGGCGGTCCACAGGCTCGCGGTGAGGCCGTAGCGCGAGGCGTTGGCGCGGCGGATCGCCTCCTCGGGCCCGTCGACCGCGGTGATCGGGAGGACCGGCCCGAAGGTCTCCTCGGCGACGATGGGGTCCTCGTCGGCATCGATGGTGAGCACGGTCGGCCGGTACCCACGCTTCGCACGCGGGTCCTCGAAGGCCTCGCCGCCGACCAGGATGTCGGCGCCCGCCTTGCGTGCGCCCTCGACGTGCCGCACCACCGTGGCGTGCTGCGCGTCCGTCGTGAGCGGGCCGACGTCCTCGCCGACGCGGAGCGCGCGGGTGGCCGCGACCACCTTCTCGGTGAGCTCCTTCACGATCTTCTTGTCGGCATAGACGCGCTCGACGGCCCCGCAGTTCTGGCCGGCATTCATCATCGCGCCCCACACGATGCCGTTGGCCGCGCGCTCGAGGTCGGCGTCGGCGAGGACGATCGCCGCGTCCTTGCCGCCGAGCTCGAGGGTGCACGGGATCAGGCGCTCGGCGCACGCATGCGCGACCTTGCGACCGGAGGTCGGGCTGCCGGTGAACACGATGAGGTCGACGTCGGCGCCGCACAGCATCGCGCCCGCGTCGCCGCCGCCCTGGATGATGCCGACGAGCCCCTCGGGGATGATGTCCTGGAACAGATCGACGATGAGCTGCCCGGTGCGCGGCGTCACCTCGCTCGGCTTGAACACGACGGCGTTGCCGGCGAGCAGCGCCGGGATGAGCGTCCGGAACGGCAGCGCGAACGGGAAGTTCCACGGCATGATGAGGCCGATCGTGCCGCGCGCCTCGCGGTGCACGAGGCCGGCCTTCTTCGGGTAGCTGAGCGCGTCGATCTCCGCCTCGAAGGGCTCGAGCTCGTCGGCGATGATGTCGGCCCAGTAGGCGACCACGTCGGCGGTCGCCAGCACCTCGCCGAGGAGCGCCTCGACCTCGGGCTTGCCGGTCTCCTCGTGGATGCTGCGCGCGATGTCGGCGGCGCGCGCGAGCACCCGCTGCTTGACGCGGGACACGGCCTTGATGCGCTTGCCGACGTCGAGCGCAGCCCACGCGAGCTGCGCGGCGCGCGCCTTCTTGACGACGTCGATGATCCCCTCGGGGGTGGTGGCAAGGACAGCGGAAAGGGTGTCGCCCGTGGCCGGGCTCGTCATCGCGAACGTCATGGAGGCCGCGACTATACCGAGATAGTGGCCTCTGCGGGAGCCGCCGGAGCGGGCTCGGTGAGGAAGGCCGCGACATGCTCGTGGACGCGGGGCGAGAAGAGGATGGCGAGGTGCGCGAGGCCCTCGACCTCGATGTCCGTGCCGCCGCGAAGCGCGAGCGATGAGCTCTCCTTCGGGAACACCATGTTGTCGTGGGTCGAGAAGATGGACAAGGTCGGGATGGCGACCTTGAGGCCGGCCTGCGCGGTGAGCAGCTGCGAGCCTCTCCGCAGGCTGCCGGCACCGAAGCCAAGCAGCGGCCCGCGCCACATGACCCCGGCATGCGGGCTCGCGATGGTGACGCAGCGCCGGACCTTCAGCGTCTTCCGCCTTGCCTCGTCGGCCATCATCTCCATGGCGACGAGCCCGCCCATCGAATGGCACACGAGGTCCACCGCGGGGCTCCCCGTCTCCGCGCAGACTCGCTCCACGAAGCGCTCGAGACGCCGGGCGTTGGAGGCGATCGGCGTGAACCACGGATAGTTGAAGCCGTAGGTGGGCCCGAGCCCCTTCCGCGCGAGCGCCCGCGCCAGGCCGAGGAAGCCCACGCGGTTCTGCATGTACCCGTGCACGAGGACGATGGGCACGCCGCCCGGCTTGCCGCGGCCCATGCGCCGCCCGATCACGTAGTAGAGCGGAAGGAGCGGCTGGGTGAGCGCGGCGATCCACGCTTCGCGGAACAGCTCGCGCAGCGACTGCCCGCGCCGGCGCGCGGTCGCGTGCCGGGCGGCGAGCAGGAACGAGCCGAGCACGTACACCGCGATCCCGCCGGCGAGCGCCGCGGCCGACCCCACCGCCGCGATCTCGGCGGCCTCGACGAGGTCCACTGGTCCGTGCAGCAGCGGCAGCGAGCGCGTCATCGACCCGGTATATAGCGCGTGGGCCGCGCTCAGTGCCCGCCGCCGCCCTTCACCTCGTTGGCGAGGCCGAGGATCGTCTTCTTCGCGTCGCCCAGCACCATCATCGTGTTGGGAAGGAAGAAGAGCTCGTTCTCGACGCCCGAAAATCCGGTGTTCATGCTGCGCTTCAGGACGATGACGCTGCGCGCCTGCTCCACGTTGAAGACCGGCATGCCGTAGATCGGGCTCGACTGATCGGTCTTCGCGCCGGGATTCACGACGTCGTTGGCGCCCACCACGAGCACCGCGTCGGTGCGCGCGAAGTCGTCGTTGATCATGTCGAGGTCGTAGAGCGAGTCGTAGGGGACGTTCGCCTCGGCGAGGAGCACGTTCATGTGGCCGGGCATCCGTCCCGCGACCGGGTGGATCGCGTACCTCACCTCGGTGCCGCGCTTCTCGAGCGCCGCCGCGAGGTCACGCACCGCGTGCTGGGCCTGAGAGACGGCCATGCCGTAGCCCGGCACCACGATGACCGACTGCGAGGCGCTGAGCACCGCCGCCGCGTCCTCGATGGTCGCCTCGTTGAAGCTGCGCGCCGCGCCGCCCGCTGCGCTCGCCGCCGTGGTGCCCTCGCCCGTGCCGAAGGCGCCGAACACGACGTTCGCGAACGAGCGGTTCATCGCCTTGCTCATCATCATCGAGAGGAGGAGCCCCGACGAGCCGTCGAGCGCGCCCGAGATGATGAGGATGTTGCTCTTCAGCGCGAAGCCGGTCGCGCAGGCCGCGAGGCCGGCGTACGAGTTGAGGAGCGAGATCACGACCGGCATGTCCGCGCCGCCGATCGGGAGCACCGCCAGCACGCCGAGCGCGAGCCCCGCGCCGGCGATCGTGAAGAACATCCACTGCGGCGCCGTCTCGGGGAACGCGATCTGGTAGCCGAGCAGCGCGATCGTGCCGAAGAACGCGCCGATGTTCATCGCGTTCTGGCCCTTCCAGGTCACGGGCGCGCCCGAGATGAGCCCCTGGAGCTTGCCGAACGCCATGATCGATCCGGTGAACGTGAGCGACCCGAGGAACACCTCGAAGCCGAGCGCGCCCATCGTGAGGCGGTTCAGCTCGTCGACGCCGGCGATGGGCGTGACGTGCACCACCTCGGCGAAGAGGCCGCGGAGCTTGTGGTACTCGGTGACGCCGACGAGGGCCGTCGCGAGGCCGCCGAACGCGTGCGAGAACGCGATCCGCTCCGGCATCTTCGTCATCGGGAGGTTCGCGGAGATCGCGGTACCGATGAGTGAGCCGAGGAGGAGGCCGGCGACGATCCACTCGTAGGACACGACCTCCGTCTTGAAGAGCGTCGCGACCACCGCGATGAGCATGCCGAGCTCACCGAGGAAGATGCCGCGCCGGCCGTTCTCGGGCGACGAGAGCCCGCGCAGACAGAGGATGAAGAGGACCGACGCGACGAGGTACGCGAGGTTGATGAGGGTGTGCGCCATGGCTCAGGCCTTGTCCTTCGCGGACGGACCCTTCTTGAACATGCGGAGCATGCGGTCGGTGATCATGAACCCGCCGACCACGTTGATGGTGGCGGCGGTGACGGCGATGCAGCCGAGGATGCTCGACATGAGGTCGTGCTTCGATCCCGCGGCGACGAGCGAGCCGACCAGCGAGATGCCGCTGATGGCGTTGGTGCCGCTCATCAGCGGCGTGTGGAGGAGCGGCGGCACCCGCGAGATCACCTGGTAGCCGACGAACGTGGCGAGCGCGAAGATGTAGAGACCGAAGACCAGATCATCGCTCACGCGGCACCTCCGATCGCGTCCCGGACGCGGCTGTTCACGATCTCGCCGCCGTGCGTGACGAGGCAGCCAGCGGTGATCTCGTCCTTCGTGTTCATCTGGAGGACGCCGTCCTTCGTGAGGTGGAAGATCAGCTTCTCCATGTTGCGGGACCACATCTGGCTCGCATGGACCGCGAGGTTGCTCGGCAGGTCGACGGCGCCGATGATGGTGACGCCGTTCTTCACGACGGTCTTGCCGGGCTCCGAGCCCTCGCAGTTGCCGCCCTGCTCGGCGGCGAGATCGACGACCACGGATCCCGGTTTCATGGTCGCGACCATCTCGGCGGTCACGAGGACGGGGGCCTTCTTGCCGGGGATGAGCGCGGTGCAGATGATGACGTCGGCCTTCGCGGCATGGCGCGCGAGCACCTCGGCCTGCTTCTTCTTGTACTCGTCGCTGACCTCCTTGGCGTACCCGCCGGCGGCCTGCGCGTCCTCCTCGGAGTCGACCTCGACGAACTTCGCGCCGAGGCTCTCGACCTGCTCCTTCACGACCTTGCGCACGTCGAACGCCTCGACGCGCGCGCCGAGCCGCTTGCCCGCGCCGATCGCCGACAGGCCGGCAACGCCGGCGCCGAGCACGAGGAGCGTCGCGGGCGCGATGGTTCCCGCGGCGGTGATGAGCATCGGGAAGAAGCGCGGGAGGTTACCGGCCGCGAGCACCACGGCGTAGTAGCCGGCCGCGGTCCCCTGCGAGGAGAGGACGTCCATCATCTGCGCGACCGTGGTGCGCGGGATGAAGTCGACCGCGAACGAGGTGATCTTCCGGTCGGCGAGCGCCTTCACGAGGGCGTGGTTCACGAGCGGGAGGAGCGGGGCGAAGAGCGTCTGCCCTTCGCGGAGCGCCGCCACTTCCTCCAGCGTCGGCACGCGGAGGCGCATGATCGCGTCGGCGGCGGCGATCGTCGCGGCCGCGTCGGCGCCGACGGTCGCGCCTTCCTTCGTGTAGTCGGAGTCGGCGGACAGGGCGCGCAGGCCGGCGCCGCTCTCGACGACCACCTCCACCTTCTTCTGCGCCAGGCGCTTCACCGAGTCGGGCACGATCGGGACGCGCTTCTCGTGCTCGGCGGCCTCCTTGAGGACGGCAATCTTCATGCAGGGTTCCTTTTGGGGGGGGACGTTACACCAGGTCGCGCAGGCCGCGGCAATTGGCTACTCTCCGCGGCATGCGCGTCACCGAGACGATGGGCCCGGCGTGGGAGACGATGAAGCGTGTCCTCTTCAGGCCCTTCAACCTGGGGACATGGTTCTCGTTCGGGCTCGTCTTCTTCCTCCAGAGCTGCGTCGAGGGCAGTGGCTCGTTCAACCTGCCCAACGGCAACACGTTCGGCGGCAAGAGCCACGGCAGCGGCGGCGGTCACGGGGACACGAGCGACTCGATGCTCGGCGTGCTGCGCGAGCTCGCCGGTCTCGGGCAGCACGCGAAGGCCCGCGGGCCGCTCGTCGATGCGCTCTCCGGCATGGATACCGGCATGATGATCGGCATCGCGGTCGTCGCGGTGATCGTCGCGATCCCGCTCGTCGTGCTCGCCTACTGGCTCGGCACGCGCGGCCAGATGATGGCGATCCGGGCGGTCGCCGAGGAGCGATGCGACGTCGGCACGCTCTGGCGCGAGACGAAGCCCGCCGGCACCTTGCTCTTCAAGTTCCAGCTCGTGCTGGTCGCGCTGTCGCTCGTCG
This sequence comes from Labilithrix sp., assembly GCA_028287035.1. Next base: position 43,650 of record JAQBQL010000243.1, read on the forward strand.
TCGTCCTGCCGCTGGCCGGCGTGGGCGCGGTGGCCGCGTTGCCCGTCATCCGTGACGGCCAGCGCATCGAGACGGTGCTGCCGCTCCTCCTCGGGCTCGGGGCGCTGCTCCTGCTCGTCATGCTGCCGCTCTCCATCGTGAGCGCGATGGCGCGGAACTTCGTCGCGCCGCTCATGCTGAAGCACGGCCTCACCGCGCGTCAGGGCTGGGTCCGCTTCTGGGCGGTCGGCAAGCAGCACGTCGGCTCGATCATCGGGTTCTTCTGCCTGCGTTTCGCCGTGTACCTCGGCGCGACGCTCGTCGGGACGCTCGCCTCGCTGCTCACGTGCTGCCTCGGCTTCCTGCCCGTCCTGCACCAGACCTTGATGGCGCCGTACTTCGTCTTCGAGCGCGCGTGGACCCTCGAGGCGCTCGCCTCGATGTCGGCGGACTTCGACGTGCGCCGTCAGGGCGGACCGATGCCGCCGCAGGGCCCGTGGCAGGGCGGCCCCGCGCCGTACAATCCGTACGCGGGCACGCCGCAGCACAACCCCTACGCGCCGCCCGGTTACGGCGGCGGGTACGACCCCGGCGGCCAGGGCGGCCCCCCGCCCGGTGGGTTCGGTTCTCCGACGTGATGGGCTAAGGTTCGGGCGTGGACACCCGCGCCCTTGCCTCTCTCTACGCCGAGCACATCCAGATCGTCGAACGCCGCTACGCGAGCGCGCTCGCCGAGGCGGGGGTCGACGTGGTCGTCGTGCACTCGGGGACGCCGCGCAAGCGCACCGCCTGGGACGATCAGTTCTTCCCGCTGCGCCCGACGCCGGAGTTCCACCTCTGGGCTCCGCTGACCGAGCCCGATTGCTACGTCGTCTTCGAGGCCGGCAAGAAGACGCGTCTCTTCTGGCCGGAGTGCACGAGCATCTGGGAGCGTCCCGCCGCGCCCGACGCGACGTACTTCCTCGACGTGCTCGACGTGGTGCGCTCCGGCGAGCCCACCGCGAGCTCGTTCGGCGGCAAGCGCCTCGCGTTCTACGGTGAGGACCTGGCGAAGGCCGCGAGCCTCGGGTTTGCGACCGATCAGGTGAACCCCGCGAAGGTCGTGACTGCCCTCGACGATGGCCGCGTGAAGAAGACGCGCTACGAGATCGCGTGCCTCGCCGAGGCCAACCGGCTCGCCGCGCTCGGCCACGAGGCGATCCGGCAGGCGTTCGCCGGCGGGGCGCGCTCGGAGCTCGAGCTCCACCTCGAGTTCCTCCGCGCGACGCGTCAGGACGACCAGGACACGCCCTACAAGAACATCGTGGCGCTCGGGCGTAACGGGGCCGTGCTCCACCACGTCAGCTACGGCAAGGACGCGAGCACCGCCGATTCGATCCTGCTCGACGCCGGCGCGACGTACCTCGGTTACTGCTCGGACATCACCCGCACGTGGACGCGCGAGCCCAAGGGCACCGGCGGCAGCGCCGGCACCACGTTCGCGGCGCTCGTCCTCGCGATGGAGGCGATGCAGCAGCGCCTCGTCGCGAAGGTCACGGTCGGCATGCCCTACGAGGAGCTGCACGACGAGTCGCACCGGCAGATGGCGGTCATCCTCCGGGACATCGGCCTCGCGCGCGGCACCGCCGAGGAGATCGACGCGAAGGGCATCAGCCGCGCGTTCTACCCGCACGGCCTCGGGCACTCGCTCGGCCTCGTCACGCACGACGTCGGCTGCGCGAGCCTCCTGCCCCGTGCCGACAACCCGTTCCTCCGCAACACCTCGCGCATCGCCGAGGACCAGGTCTTCACGATCGAGCCCGGCCTCTACTTCATCGACGGCGTGCTCGCGCAGCTCCGCGCGAAGCCCGAGGGCAAGCTCGTCGACTGGAACCTCGTCGAGGCGCTGTCGCCGTTCGGAGGCATCCGCATCGAGGACGACGTCGTGGTGCGCGCCGAGGACACGCGGAACCTCACGCGCGAGGTCCTGCCGGTCGGCGGCGCGACCGTCTGAGCGGCTACTTCTTCTCGAGCTCGATCGACGCCGAGTTGATGCAGTAGCGGAGGCCGCCCGCCTCGCGCGGGCCGTCCGGGAACACGTGGCCGAGGTGCGCGCCGCAGTCGGCGCACGTCACCTCGGTGCGCTCCATGCCGTGCGAGCGATCGGTGTGCGAGGCGACCTTCTCGACGACCGCCGGCTTCGTGAAGCTCGGCCATCCGCTCCCGGACTCGAACTTGTCGTCCGACTTGAAGAGCTCGGCCTGGCAGCCGGCGCAGCGGTAGACGCCGTCGTCGTGGCAGTCCCAGTACTTGCCGGTGAAGGCGCGCTCGGTGCCCTTGTTCCGCATGATCTCGTACTGCTGCGGGTCGAGCTGGGCCTTCCACTCGGCTTCGGTCTTGTTCACCTTCGTCGTCATCGTGCTCTCCCTCTCGTGGCGGATACGCACCGAGTCTAGTCGGGGTTCCGCTCACCGGTAGTGGAAGCGAGCGATCACCCGCCCGATCCGCCGCTCGCCGCACGCGAGCCGCCGGTGCCGTAGTAGCCGTAGCCATAGCCGCCGCGGTAGCCGGGCGACAGGGAGGGCGGGCCCCACGCCCACCCGAAGCCGGCCCGCGCGCGGGCATAGAAGATCGGGTCGTCGACGAGCGTGTAGCGCGAGCGCACCTGGTAGCGCTCGGGGCCGAGCCGGGCCGCCCAGGCGACCTGCCACGCGCCGTCCCGGGGCGCCGGCACGTCGCGCAGGAACGCGAGATCGACGAGGTGGATGGAGAGCCCGCCGTCCTGCCAGGCGCGGAAGGACGCGTTCAGGTCGTCCTCCTCGACCTCGGCGTCGTCGAGATCCTCGACGACGTACACGACGCGCTGGATGCCCTGCGCCTTCAGGGTCTCGATGTCCGGGAGGTCGCCCGGCGAGAGCATGTAGCGGTTGTCGTAGACGTCGTCCGCCGGTTTGTCGAAGCGGAACGCGAGGCGCCACGAGTCGAGGACGAGCACCGGGTGAGCGGCAGTCGTGCCCTCGGGAAGTGACCGCGGCGGGAAGGCGATGAGCCCGGCGAGCGTCTCGTCGGCGGGGACGACCGCCTCCTCGGCCGGCCAGTTGTTGAACGTCACCACGGGCGCGACGGGCTCGCGCGCTTCGCGGGACAGACGCGACGCGAACGCGCACGACGCCGCGCCGCGCAGATCGACGACCCACAGCGTGTGCTCGGGGAGCCCGCCGCGCGCGACGTTCGAGGCCGCCTGCTCGGCCTGCGCGACCACGTCGAGCGTGCGCACGTCCGGCAAGGTGGCGGCGTTGCCCAGCGGGTCCACCGACGAGGCGAGCATGCTCTTCGTGTAGCGCGACCAGGCGAGGTCCTTCGGCAGCTGCCACGCCCGCGCGAGATCCGCCGAGCGCGGGAGCGCCACCTCGCGACCGGCGGGGACGTCCTCGGCCCAGAAGGCGACGCTCACCGAGGGCGTCCAGGGCCGCAGGCTGCAGCCGGCCGCGAGGAGCGCCAGCGCGGAGATGCCGAGCACGCGCCTCATGCGACCTGCCTCGCGTGCGGCTCGGCCGCGTCCACGAACACCGGGACGACGAGGCCGTCATGGCCGCAATGCGACGCCGACGAGAGGCGCGCGAAGTAGCCGGCGAACACGCCGTCCATCACGTAGACGCCGAGGGTCAGGCAGCGCGGGCCCCACGGCGTGCCCACGAACGCCGGCGGGACGTACCGCTGCGCGACCCAGACCTCGCCCTCGCTCTCCGCCTCGCCGATCGCCGCGACGGCGGCGCGATAGCTGCCCTCGGTCTCCAGCGCCCCGACCACCACGTGCTCGCCGACGCGCGAGAGATCGCGCTTCAGGACCCACTCCTCGCGCGCGCCCGGCTCGAGGAGCTCGCCTTTTGCGCAGGCCGCGAACGCGCGCGTCTCGGCGAACACCTGGGCGGCCCGCACCGGCTCGCGCGCGAACGCCCGTGCCATCGCCAGCTTCGACTGGGCGTGGATCATGGCGAAGCTCGAGACGCTGGCGAGCTCGCCGCGCTCGGTGGCGACCGCGAGCGCCTCGATGTTCGATTGCCCGGCCATGTGCTCGAGCGGATAGAACCGATAGAGGACCGCGACGCGATCGCCGCGATACGCGACGCCGCCGGGCGCGGCGCACGGACCGGTCACCGGCATGCGGCGGGCACGGCCGCCCCGCTCCTTCACGAGACGCTCGACGAGCGCGCACACCTGGAGGTCCTCGGCCCACGAGGTCGCGCAGACGAGGCCGACGAGGCCGCGCGGCGAGCCGGGGCCGCCGGAGAGCGCGACGAGGCGATCGGCGAGGCGGAGAGCAACGTCGGTCGGATCGGTGCCGTGGGCGAACCCGCCGAGGCGCGCGAGCCGCGGCAGGGCGAGCGTCTCGTTGTGGCCGCCCGGGCAGTCGGCATTCACCTCACAGCCGACGAGGCGCCCGTCCTCGCGTAGCAGCAGGTCGACCCGGGCGAGCGAGGTCGTGTCGCCGCCATGCCGTGCTGCCGCGGCAAGCCGCTCCACGTCGGGATGAAGGCGGTAGCGCGCGCGCTCTGCCTCGTCGGCGGCCGCTGCATCCCCGGCGCGCAGCACGAGCGCCGCGGCCTCCAGGGCAACCGCCTGCGCCTCGGCATGGAGCGCCGGCGACAGGACGAGCGGGCTCGCCGACACGCGCGGCTTGCCGGCCACGAACCGATCCCACACGAGATACCGCTGCGTGAGGAGCTGCTCGTGCTCGGGGCGATCGAGCGGGTCGAGCGGCAGCCCGACGACGCGCGCGCCGATCACGGGAGCCTCGCGGCGAGATCTTCGAACAGCGTCGGCGCCTCGGCCCCGAGGCCGTAGTAGACGACGCCGACGTTCGCCGGGAGGACGTCGTGACGCCACGCGCCGAGCGCGGTCGCGGTCGACTCCGCGTCGTCGAACCACAGCTCGTGCGCCTCTCCGGCCTCGTCCGCGTAGCGGAAGAACGGCGCGGTGGTCGGCCCGCGCTCGATGGCGGCGTGCGTGACCGCGGCGAGGCCGATGGCCTCGAGATACGTGGTCGGACGCACGCCGCGCGGCCCGAAATCCGTGCCGTAGAGCGGCAGCGCGACGTCGACGTTCGGCGTGCTCACGAGCGCGAGCCGCGCCGCGTCGACCGCCCATCCCGGATCGAGGGTGGGTCCCGGCGTGCGCTCGGAGTAATCGAGGGTCATGACGCGCAGCCGGTCGACGGTGCCCGCGAGGACGTGGCGATCGAACGCGTCGCCGCCCGGCAGATCGCTCGGGTAGGTGACGGACGGCGGCACGAGCACGTCGAGACGATGGGCCGGCCGGACGGCCGCCGAGACCTCCGTGACGAGCGCCGACACCGAGTCGCGCGCGGCGTTCGTCAGCTGCTGGAGATCGAGATCGATGCCGTCGGCCGGCGCCGCCGCGGTCGCGAGCGTCTCCTCGAACCGCGCGCGCCACGCGGGGTCGGCGAGGAACGCCTCGGTCTGCGCCCCGTCGTAGCGCTGCCCCGTCTCGTCGGTGAACGCGACGCCGAGCGTCGCCCGGTACCCGAGCGTGCGCAGGTCCCCGAGGAGGCGAGCGAGCGCCCCCTGCGCGCTCGGATCTCGCGGCCCCACCGTTCCATCGACGCGGGGCACGAGGCAGAGCAGCACGACCTCCTGGAGGACGCGGCGCGCCGCCGGCGTCGCGAGCGTCGAGCGCTGCCAGCTGTCGAGCACGCAGCCGTCGACGATCACGGCGCCCGCGCGGGCGGGCAGCGGCGGGCTCGCCGCGAGACCGGTGGCCGACGTCGTGTCGCCGCTCGGGCCCGAGCAGGCCGACGCGAGGAGGAAGAGGACGCCCATCGTGAGTCGCTGCTTCATCGTCCGATCTCCCAGCGAAGGCCGAAGGTGCCGCCGTTGATGGCGCCGAAGTCGTAGAGGCGTGGGGCCACCTGGAGGCACACGCGGTTCTCCGGATCGAGCCTGCGGCAGGCCTCGACCTCGGCGAGCACCGCGAACGACGCGCCGGTGAGCTCGAGGCGCGTCGAGGTCGCGCCATCGGCGACGGAGCCGCGACCGACCAGGAACGAGGCGCCGAGGCGCACGTCGGCCGCGAACATCCAGCGGCGGCGCGTGAAGCGACGGCCGAGGCCGGGAAGGAGCAGATCTCCCTGCCACGTCGACCACGGCCGGTAGTAGGCAATCGATCCGTCGACGGTGGTGCGAACCGTGTCGTACGTCCCGACCGCCGCGTAGAGCCCGACGCCGGCGAGCGGCACGAACCAGCGCCCGTTCACGGTGAACGACGTGTCGACGGCGCCGCCGAGACCCACGAGGCTGCCGCCGGTCGTGATCTCCTGGCGCGCGAGCGAGCGGGCCGGCGTCGCCACCTCGCCCATCGTGAGCGCCGGTACCTTGCGCAGGTACGCGCCGCCGACCTGCCAGGAGGCCTGGAAGTCGATCGACGTCCCCTCCGCCCGCGCCGGCGACGCGATCAGGAGCGCCGCGCCCGATGCGAGGACGGCCGAGGACCACGAGAGCGCGACGCGGCGCCGGACGACCACGAGGAAGTCATAGCGCGGCGCCGGCACGTCGACATGAAACGCCCATGAATTCGGCGTAAGGAATGGCGTGGTGAGCGTGACCGCGCGTGCACGGTGCGTTGCACAATCCACCGGGGCTATGCTCGCGCCGTGCTCGGGAACCCGTCATGGCGCGCCGCCCTCGTGATGGCCGCGGCCCTCGCGCTGTGCATCCTGGGCTGCGGACCGCGGGCCGCCGCCCCGACCGGGCTCGCCCGCATCCGGGCCGCCGGCGTCCTCCGCTGGGGCGCCGACGTCCAGGGCGGCGAGCCGTACGTCTACGACGACCCGAAGCAGCCCGGTCACCTCGTGGGCTTCGAGGTCGAGCTCGCGGCGGCGCTCGCACGCGAGCTCGGGGTCCGCGCCGAGCTCGTGCAGAACGACTGGGCCAACCTCGTTCCGTCGCTCGAGCGCGGGACGTTCGACGTCGTCCTGAACGGCCTCGAGGTCACGGAGGCGCGCGCCGGCCGCGTCCTGTTCACGCGGCCCTACTACGTGCTGGCCGAGCGGCTCATGGTCCGGCGCGGCGACGCCACCATCCGCGCCGACCTCGCCTCCCTGCGCGGCAAGCGGGTCGGCACGCTCGCCAACAGCCTCGCGTTCGATCTCCTGCGGGACGTCGCCCAGCCGGTCCTCTACGAGGGGGTCGAGGAGCCGTACCTCGACCTCGTCGCCGGGCGCACCGACGCAGTGCTCCTCGACGACATCATCGCCGAGCGTTACGGCATGCCGAAGCCGGAGCTCGCGGTGGTGGGCGACGTGCACGACGGGTTCTATGCGCTCGCGGTCCGCCCGGCCGACGCCGACGTGAAGGAGGCGCTCGACACGGCGCTCGCGGCGATCACGGCGCGCGGCGAGCTTCGCCGGATCCTGGAGCACGCCGGGATCTGGAGCGGCCGCGAGGAGCGGCTCGCAGGCTGGACGCCCGCCGACCAGGCCTCGATGCTGGGTCGGCCTCCCCCGCCCCCGGCGTTCGGGATGGCGTACGTCGCGCTCTTCCTGAAGGGCGCGGCAGTCACGCTCGTCCTCTCGGTCCTGGCGATGGCGCTCGCGGTGCCGCTCGGCGTCGCGCTCTCGCTCCTCCGGCTGTACGGAGGCGGAGTCACGCGCCGGCTCGCCGGTGCGTACGTCGAGGTGTACCGCGGGACGCCCGTGCTCCTGCAGCTCTATCTGCTCTACTACGGCCTCGCGCCGGTGCTGCGCCTCGGGGCGATCACCGCAGCCGTGATCGGCCTCGGCATGAACTACGCTGCCTACGAGGCCGAGGTCTACCGCGCCGGCATCCAGGCCGTGCCGCCCACGCAGCTCGAGGCCGCGCTCGCCCTCGGGATGCCGCTCCGGCTCGCGCTCCGCCGCGTGATCCTCCCGCAGGCATTCCGCCACGCGATCCCCAACGTGACGAACGACTTCATCGCCCTGCTGAAGGACAGCTCGCTCGTCAGCGTCATCACCGTGGTGGAGCTGACCAAGCAGATGACCATCACCGCGGTCGACGTGCGCTCGTGGACGCTTCCCGGCCTGACCTGCGCCGCCCTCTATTTCGCGATGAGCTACCCGCTCGCGCGCCTGGCGCGACGGCTCGAGCGCCGCCCGGCCCGCTCCGGCGACGAGGCGGCGGCCGCGTCGGCGCCGGCACACGGGAGGATCGCGTGATCCGCATCGAGGGCCTCACGAAGCGCTTCGGAACGCGCGTCGTGCTCGACGACGTTTCGGTGGAGCTGGCGCGCGGCGCCGTCACCGCCATCACCGGCCCGTCGGGCTGCGGGAAGAGCACGCTGCTCCGTTGCATCAACGGCCTCGAGACCTTCGACGCGGGCCGCATCCTCGTCGGGGATCTCGAGGTGACCCGCGACCCGGCTCGCCTCCAGCAGGTGCGCCGCGAGGTCGGCATGGTCTTCCAGCAGTACAGCCTGTTCGCCCACCTGACCGCCCTCGCCAACGTGATGGAGGCCCCGGTGCAGGTCCGGCGGCTCCCGAAGGCGGAGGCGAAGGAGCGCGCCCTCCGCCTCCTCGAGCAGGTCGGCCTCGCGCATCGCTCCGGCGCGTACCCGCGCGAGCTCTCGGGCGGCGAGCAGCAGCGGGTCGCGATCGCGCGCGCCCTCGCCATGGATCCGCGGGCGCTCCTCCTCGACGAGCCGACGGCAGCGCTCGATCCCGACCGGAAGGCGGAGGTCATGGACGTCCTCCGCACGCTCGCCGAGGACGGCGTCACGATGGTGATCGTGACCCACGAGCCGGCCGTGGTGAGCGGCATCGCGACCCGCGTCTTCGAGCTCGCGGCCGCGAAGCACTCGTAACGCGCGTCCGTGAGCTATCCTGCCGGGTGGTTTGATCGAACCGGGGAACATCGTCGCCGATCGCTTCCAGATCGAGCGCCGCGTGAGCGCGGGCGGGATGTCCGCCGTCTTCCGCGCGCTCGACCTGCGAATGGGCGGGATCGTGGCGGTGAAGGTCCTCTACGGACGTGACGCCGGTGAGCACAAGGAGCGCCTCTATCGCGAGGCGCGCATCCTCGAGAAGCTGAGCCACCCCGGCATCGTCCGGCACGTCGGCCACGGCGACACCGCCGACGGCATGCCGTACCTCGCCATGGAGTGGATCCACGGCGAGACCCTCGGCAAGCGCCTCGCCCGCACCGGCCTCACGATGGGCGAGTCGGTGCGCATGGTGACGCGCATGGCCGAGACGCTCGCCGTCGCCCACGCGAAGGGGATCATCCATCGCGACATCAAGCCGGGCAACGTGCTGCTGCGTGACACCGACCACGACCGGCCGACGCTCATCGACTTCGGCATCGCGCGCATGGGCCTCGCCGCGAGCGCCATCACCAACACCGGCGTCATGCTCGGCACCCTCGGGTACATGGCGCCCGAGCAGGCGCGCGGGACGAAGTCACTCGATGCGCGCGCCGACGTGTTCGCGCTGGGGGCGGTGCTCTTCAAGTGCATCACCGGCATCCCGGCCTTCGCGGGCGACGACGAGATCGCGATCCTGGCGAAGATGCTCTTCGAGGCGCCGCCCCGCCTCCGTGACATCCGCAAGGACGCACCGGCCGCGCTCGACGACCTGCTCGGACGCATGCTGTCGCGCGATCCCCTGCAGCGCCCCAACGACGGAGGCGTGGTCGCCGCCGAGCTCGCGGCGCTCGGGCCGGTCGACCTCGTCGGCACCCTCGTCACGCGCGAGACGACGGTGCATGCGGACGTCATCACGCGCGGCGAGCAGCGGCTCGTCAGCGTCGTCGCGGTCGGCTCGCACTCGCACGGCGAGGACACGGAGGACGAGTCCACCATCGCCGATGGCACGTGGCAGGGCCTGAAATCCCTCTCCAGCAAGCTGCGCAGCGCCATCCAGCCCTTCGGCGCGCAGCTCGAGTCGCTGCCCAACGGGATGATCGTGGTCACCCTCCCCGGCCGGCACTCGGCGACCGATCAGGCGACCCGCGCCGCCCGCTGCGTGCTCGCCATGCGCACCGCCGCGCCCCAGGCGCCGATGGTGCTCGCGACCGGCCGCGCGGTGCTCGAGGAGCGCGTGCCGATCGGCGACGCGGTCGACCGCGCGGTCCGCATGCTGAAGGCGCAGGGCACGGGCGACGTCGCCAACCTCGCCGCCGGCAAGAAGCAGCCGATCCACATCGACGAGGTGACAGCGGGTCTCCTCGACGCGCGCTTCATCGTCAAGGCCGAGGCCGGTGGGCTCGAGCTCGCGAGCGAGCAGGCGGCGGTCGATGCCGGGCGCATGCTCCTCGGCAAGCCCACTCCGTGCGTGGGACGCGAGCGCGAGCTCGTCATGCTCGAGGGCTACTTCGCCGAGTGCGTCGCCGACGACGTCGCGCGCGTCGTGCTCGTGACCGCGCCGGCCGGAGTCGGCAAGTCGCGTCTCCGCTACGAGCTGCTCCGGAGCCTACGCCATCGCAGCGACGCCCACGAGGTCTGGTCGTCGCGCGGTGATCCGATGCGCGCCGGGTCGCCGTTCGGCATGCTCGCCCAGATCATCCGCGCGGCGGTGGCGACGCAGGACGGCGAGCCGCCGCGCGTCCAGCGCGAGAAGATCCGGGCGCGGGTGAGCCGCAAGGTGCCCGCGGCGAGCCAGCTGCGCGTCACCCAGTTCCTCGCCGAGATCCTGGGCGTGTCGATGCCCGAGGAGGACGACGTCCAGCTCCGCGCGGCCCGCCACGACGCCGTCCTCATGGGCGACCAGATGCGCCGCGCGTTCGAGGACTGGCTGCTCGCCGAGTGCGAGGAGCAGCCCGTCGTCATCGTGCTCGAGGATCTCCACTGGGGCGACCTCCCGAGCGTGAAGTTCATCGACTCGGCCCTTCGCGCGGTGCACGACCGCCCGCTCATGGTGCTCGCCCTCGCGCGGCCCGAGGTGAAGGACCTCTTCCCGGACATCTTCGCCGAGCGCGGGGTCCAGGAGCTGCGCCTCAAGGAGCTCTCGCGCAAGGCGAGCGAGAAGCTCGTGCGCGGCGTCCTCGGCGAGAGCACCGGCGAGGACGTCGTCTCCCAGATCGTGCAGACCGCCGCCGGCAATGCGTTCTACCTCGAGGAGCTGATCCGCTCGGTCTCGATGTTCGGCGCGGGCGGCGGCCTCCCCGGCGGGCGCGCCAGCGGCGACTCGCGCCCGCGCAACAGCCTCGTCCCCATCGCGCTCCCCGACACCGTGCTCACGATGGTGCAGGCGCGGCTCGAGGCGCTCGAGGCCGAGGCGCGGCGCGTGCTCCGCGCGGCGAGCGTGTTCGGCCAGACGTTCTGGCGCGGCGGCGTCACGGCGCTGCTGGCGGGCGAGGACAGCGACGCTCACGTCGTCTCGTGGCTCGACGAGCTGTGCGTCCGCGAGATCGTCACGCGCCGCGACGACACGAAGTTCCGCGGCGAGCACGAGTACTTCTTCCGGCACGCGTTCGTTGCCGAGGCCGCGTACTCGATGCTCACCGACAAGGACCGGACGGTCGGCCACAAGCTCGCCGCGCAGTGGCTCGAGAAGATGGGAGAGAGCGAGGCGGTGGTCCTCGCCGAGCACTTCGAGCGCGGGGGCGAGCCGCGCCGCGCCATCACCTTCTATCGCCGGGCCGCCGCGCAGGCGCTCGAGGGCAACGATCTCGAGGCGTGCCTGCAGCGCGCCGAAGCGGGCGTCTCCTGCGGGGCCGAGGGCGAGGTGCTCGGACGCCTCTCGCTCCGCATGGCCGAGGCGCATCGCTGGCGCGGCGAGAACGCCCGCGCGGCGGAGAATGCCGAGCGCGCGCTGCTGCTCCTCCCGCGCGGCGGGCGTCGCTGGTTCCTGGCCGCCGGGGAGGCGGTGGAGGCGGCGGCCCGGCTCGGCGACGACACGCACCTCCACCATGCGGTCGACGAGCTCTGCGACGTGAGCTCGGCGGGGACGCTCAGCGCCCCTCATCTCGTGGCGCTCACGCGTGCCGCCTGCGTGCTGATGCAGGCCGGCAACTACCCCGCCTCGGACGACCTCCTCCGCACCATCGACGCCGCCTACGAGCAGTCGAAGAAGCAGCAGGAAGAGGAGCCGCTCTCGGTCGCCCACGTCTACCGCACGCGTGCCTACCGCGCTCACGTCGCGGGCGACGCCGCGTCGGCGCTCTCGCTCTACAACGTCGCGATCACGAACTTCGAGGAAGCGGGCGACACGCGTGCAGCATGCAAGTACCTGGTGAGCGCGGCGGCGGCGTGCATCGAGCTCGGCGCGTACGGGGACGCCGAGCGTGCCCTTGCCGACGCCCTCGCCTCCTCGGAGCGCATGGGCCTCTCCGGGGTGACGGCGCTCGGCTGGCACCACCTCGCGATGCTGCAGGCGCGGCTCGGCGACCTGCCGGCGGCCCTGATGCGAAGCGACGCGGCCGTCGAGGCGTTCGTGGCGCAGGGCGACAAGCAGATGGAAGGCGCGGCGCGCCTCTACCGCGCCGTCTTCTTCACGATGGACGCGCAGCTCGAACGCGCCGAGCGCGAGACGCAGTCGGTCCTCGAGGCCTTCCGGCTCACCCAGCCGCTCCGCGCGTACGCGCTGGCGGTCCTCGCGCGCATCCGGCTCACCGGTCCGGTGCCCGGCGCTGCAGAGGCGCCCGCCCGCGAGGCGACCGAGGTGCTCGACGCGCTCGGCGGGATCGAGGAGGGCGAATCGTACGTGCGCCTCGCGTTCGCCGAGGCGCTCGACGCCGCAGGTGACCGGGATGCCGCGCGTGAGGCAATCGCCACCGCTCGGGTGCGCATCATGGAGCGCGCCGCGATGATCCACGATCTGGCGTGGAAGGAGAGCTTCCTCACGCGCGTCCGCGAGAACGCGCGAAGCCTCGAGCTCGCGACGGCGTGGCGCGAGGAATAGCTCGCTGGCACGTCCGTCGCATCCCTGACGCCATGTCCATCATCGACGAGCCCTCGGTCGACCCCGGAAGCCCTGCCGCGACCCCTCCGGCGAAGGACCCGCGCCTCGGCGATCTCCCGCACAAGGAGGTGGACGATCCGCGCAAGCGTCCGCCGGCGGACGATCCGGAGATCCGCAAGGGGCCGCTCGGCGAGCCGCCTGCGAAGGCGCCGGTCGAGATCGATCCGCCGCCCGCGCACGTTCCGGGCGATCCCCCGCCGAGCATCTCCGACCCGCCGGCACCAGGCGCTCCGCCCGCCGGCGACCCGCCGATGCAGGTGTGAAGCGCGTAAAGGAAGCATAAGGATGCTTCCAGGGAGGCGCGCCGGTCAGGACGAGGGCGTACGCGCTGAGTACGGTCAACGAACTCTCCGTGACCACCGCGAACGCAGTCTCCACGCCCGCCTCTCCCGCTACCGCGCCTTCGAGCCATGGTACCGCGCCCCTCCGGGCCCTCGTATGGGCGGCGCTCGGCGTTGTATTCGGTGACATCGGAACGTCGCCGCTCTACGCGATGAGCGAGACCGTGTCTTCGCACCTCGCGGCAACGAGGGACATCAAGTCCAAGGTCACGATGCAGCTCGGCCAGTATTATGGGCCGGACGAGGTGTTCGCGTGGACCTCGATGTTCTTCTGGGCCGTCGCCACGGTGGTCACACTGAAGTACGTGATCCTCATCCTCCGCGCGGACAACGAGGGTGAGGGCGGGCTGTTCTCGATCCTCGCTCTGCTCAAGGCGAAGGCGAGCCAGGCGTTCACGAAGCGCGGCCTCTCCGTCATCGTGGTCATGGCGGTCATTGGCTCGGGGCTCATCCTGGGCGATGGCGTCATCACGCCGTCGCTGTCGATCATGTCGGCCTGGGAGGGGCTCGAGGTGATCACACCGCGCTGGTCACCGCTCGTCCCGTGGCTGTCGATCGGGACGCTGGTGCTGCTGTTCGGCATCCAACGGCTCGGCACGCACCGGGTGGGCGCGCTCTTCGCGCCGGCCATGGCGGTGTGGTTCACGGTGCTCGCCGTGATGGGGGTGGTCAGCATCACGCATCATCCAGCGATCTTCGCGGCTCTCAATCCGCTGCACGCGCTCACGTACGTGAAGCATTTCCCGCGGGCCACGCTCTACGTGATCGGCTCGGTCGATCTCTGCATCACCGGGTGCGAGGCGCTCTTCGCGGACATGGGTCACTTCGGCCGACCGGCGGTGCGCCGCGCCTGGTTCTGGGTGGTGTGGCCTGCGCTCGCGCTCAACTACCTGGGACAGGGCGCGCGCATGCTCGACAGCGCTCCCATCGAGGGTGGGAACGTCTTCTACGCGCTCGTGCCGAGCACCCCCGTGTTCGTGTATCCGCTCGTCCTCGTGAGCTGGCTCGCCACGATCATCGCGAGCCAGGCCCTCATCTCCGGTGCCTTCTCGCTCGTGCGTCAGGCCATCCAGCTCGGGCTCTTCCCGCGGCTCAACGTGGTGCACACGAACGAGCAAGTGGAGGGACAGATCTACATCCCGGAGGTGAACTGGACGTACCTCCTCCTTTGCATCGTGCTCGTACTCGTGTTCCGCAGCTCGCACAACCTCGCGCCCGCGTACGGGCTCGCCGTCACCGGCACCATGGCCTTCACCACGGTCATGTTCTACCTCGTAGCGACACGCGTCTGGCACTGGAATCGCGCGCTCATCGGCGTCCTTTGCGCGTTCCTCATCTGCATCGACCTCGGATTCTTCGTCAGCAACGCCACGCAGTTCATGGATGGCGGCTACGTCACGATCCTGATCGCTGCGGTGGTCGCCTTCGTGATGCTCACGTGGCGCAAGGGCCGGGCGGCGCTCGCCGCTGCCTTCCAGCGCACCGCGCTTCCGATGGAGCTGTTCCTGTCGAGTCTCCACGAGGAGAAGCCCGTACGCGTCAAAGGCACCGCGGTGTTCATGACCTCCAACCCCGGCGCCCCCCCTTCGCTCGTGCACTACTTCAAGCACGCGAAGGCGCTCCACGAGCACATCGTGTTTCTCAACGTGCGCACGATGCACGTGCCGGTGATCGATGCATCCCAGCGCATCGCCGAGGTGGTCGACTACGGGGACGGCATCTTCGGCGCGAAGATCCAGCTCGGCTTCATGGAGACTCCGGACATTCCCGCCACGATGCAGCAGCTGAAACGCTTCGGGGTCAGCGTCAACCTCACGGATCTCTCGTTCTTCCTCGGGCGGGAGACCCTGGTGTTCACGGGAAAGAGCTCGCTCAGCCTCCCGCGGAAGCTCTTCTTCAAGTTCCTGAGCAACAACGCGGTGCCCGCGTCGTCGTTCTTCAAGCTGCCTCCGGGCCGCGTCATCGAGCTCGGTCTCCAGATCGAGATCTGATGGGTCGCGTTCAGCGCCGTGCTTCGTTCGCCACCTTCGCGCCCATCATGAGCAGCAGAGCGCCGAGCACCAGCTCGGTGGCCCGATCGGCGGCGATGCCCACCACCATCCCGACGCCGCCCACGACGACCAGCAGGAGCGCCAACGAAACGTCGTCCATGCGCTCGGGAGACGGCGGCTCGGGCGAGCGCTGGCGGGATGGCCCGGCATTGCCGCGGTATGGAGAACCCATCATGGCTGGTATACGAGACCTCGTATAAAGACGACGTGAAGACGGCCCGCACTATGCTGGAGGCGCGTCATGACTGAACGGCCCGATCCCGACGCGCTGCTCGCCCGCATCCGCGAGGACGAGCAGCGTGACGTGCGCGGCAAGCTCACGCTCTTCTTCGGCGCCGCGCCCGGTGTCGGGAAGACGTACGCGATGCTCGAGTCGGCCCGCCTCGAACGGGCCGACGGCCGTGACGTGGTGGTCGGCCTCGTCGAGACCCACGGCCGCTACGACACGGGTGCCCTGCTACTCGGTCTCGAGATCCTGCCGCGCCGCAAGGTCGAGCACCGCGGGGTGGTCCTCGAGGAGCTCGACGTCGACGCCTGCCTCGCGCGCCGGCCGGGGGTCGTGCTCGTCGACGAGCTCGCGCACACGAATGCTCCGGGCTCGCGGCACGCCAAGCGATGGCAGGACGTCGATGATCTGCTCGACGCGGGGCTCGACGTCTACACCACCATGAACGTCCAGCACCTGGAGAGCCTCGTCGACGTGGTCGCGCAGATCACCCACGTGGTCGTGAAGGAAACCGTGCCCGACTCGGTGCTCGATCGCGCTTCGGAGATGCGCCTCGTCGACGTGACCATCGAGGAGCTTCTCGCGCGACTCAAGGAGGGCAAGGTGTACGTACCTGCGCAAGCCGAGCGCGCGGGCAAGCACTTCTTCAGGCCCGGCAACCTCATCGCTCTCCGTGAGCTGGCGCTGCGAGTGACCGCCCAGGTCGTCGACGCGCAGATGCGCAAGTACCGTGACGCGCATGGCATCGATCGCACGTGGGCGGCCTCCGAGCGCCTTCTCGTGTGCGTCAGCCCGAGCCCGTCTTCGGCGAAGCTCGTGCGCGGGGCGAAGCGACTGGCCGTCAGCCTTCATGCCGACTGGATCGCGGCCTTCGTCGAAACGAGCGCTTCGCTTGGCCTCACGGCGGGCGATCGTCAGCGGGTTGCCGATCACCTGGACCTCGCGCGGACCCTCGGCGCCGAGAGCATGACCGTCACCGGCGAAAGCGGCGCCAGCGCGCTGGTGGCCCTCGCGCGCCGTCGTAACGTGACGCGCATCGTGGTCGGCAAACCGACCCACGCCAGCTGGCGTGACCGGCTCCAGGGCTCCTTTGTCGAGCAGCTCGTGCGACTGAGCGGCGAGATCGACGTGCATGTGATGAAGGGCGCCGACGAGACGGAAAGAAAGCGCGAGGCATCCGCACTCCGCGTGCCCTCCGAGGGCGCGCGTTCGCGGCTCGTCGGCTTCGCGACGGGCGCGCTTCTCGTCGCCGGGGCGACGCTCATCGGTGACTTCGTGTTCGGGCGGACCCAGCTCGCGGACGTGGTCATGGTCTACCTCTTCGGTACCGTGCTCGTGTCCCTGCGCTTCGGCCTTGCACCGTCCCTCGCCACGGCGGCACTGTCGGTCGTCGCCTTCGACTTCTTCTTCATCCCTCCGTACTTCACGTTCGCCGTGGCTGACCTCCGGCACATCGTGACCTTCGCGGTGATGATGCTGGTCGCGACGGTGATCACGGGCTTGACCGGGCGCGTGCGGGGTCAGGTCCACGCCGCACGGGAGCGGGAGATGCGCACCGCCAGCCTCTTCGCGCTGAGCCGGCAGCTCGCCTCGGCGAAGACGCGCCACGAGATCCTCACGATCGGCACGAAGCAGCTGCACGACGTCTTCGGTGGTCGCACGAGCGCCCTCCTGCAAGTCCCCGGGCAGGGCCTCCGGGCGCAGGTGCAAGCGGCATGGACGTACGTGCCCGCCGACAAGGACCTCGCCGTCGCAGAATGGGTCTGGGAGCACGGGCGGCCTGCAGGCCTCGGTACCGACACGCTGCCTTCGGCGACCGCGCTCTACGTTCCACTCGAGGGCTCGAGCGGCAGGCTCGGGGTGCTCGGCGTTGCGCCACTCGCCGAAGGCCCCGCTGGTCTGACCGCTGACGACCGACTCCAGCTCGACGCCTTCGTGGGTCAGGTGGCTGCCGCGCTCGACCGCGTGCGCCTGGCCGGCGAAGCGCAGGACGCCCAGGTCCGGGTCGAGGCGGAACAGCTGCGCAGCTCGCTCCTGTCCTCGGTCTCGCACGATCTCCGCACGCCCCTCGCGGTGATCACCGGAACCGCTACCGCACTCGAGAACGAGAAGCTCGACCCCGAGGTGCGGCGAGAGCTGAGCGCCACCATCGTGGAGGAGTCGGAGCGCCTGAACCGGCTCGTACGGAACCTGCTCGACATGACGCGCGTCGAAGCCGGCGCCCTCCGCATCGCGAAGGACTGGCAACCCGTAGAGGAGGTGGTCGGCGCCGCCATCGCTGCGACGACGTCGGTGCTCGGAAGCCGCCCGCTCACCGTGCACGTTCCCCCCGAGTTGCTCGCGCCGTTCGACGCGGTGCTCGTGCAGCAGGTGCTCGTGAACCTGCTCGAGAATGCCGCCAAGTACGCCGGGGTCGATGCCGGGCTGGTGCTCGAGGTACGAGGCTCGAAGCACACGGTCGAGGTGACGGTGAAGGATCGTGGCCCCGGCCTTCCGCCCGGCGACGAGGGGCGCATCTTCGACAAGTTCTACCGCGCCGAGAAGGGCAAGGGTGGTGGGGTCGGACTGGGTCTCACCATCTGCCGCGCGATCGTCGACGCGCACGGCGGCCGGATCTGGGCCGAGAACCGCCGTGGTGGCGGTGCAAGCTTTCACTTCACCCTGCCACTCACTGGCGAGCCGCCGCTCGCGTTGCCACCCGAGAGGGCGGACGCATGACCGACATTCCTGTCTACATCCTCGTGATCGAGGACGAGCCGACGATGCAGAAGTTCCTGCGCGTCTCCCTTGGTGCGGAGGGCTACCGGGTAGTGGAGGCCGGCAAGGGACAAGAAGGCCTCGAGCTCGCGCGCACTCACAACCCCGAGCTGGTGCTGCTGGACCTCGGTTTACCCGACATGGACGGTGTCGACGTGACGCGCAAGCTGCGCGAGTGGAGTACGAAACCGATCATCGTGATCAGCGCGCGTGGCCAGGAGGATGACAAGATCCGCGCTCTCGATGCAGGCGCCGACGACTACCTGACGAAGCCGTTCGCGACAGGCGAGCTGATGGCGCGCATCCGCGTGGCCATGCGCCGGAACGCGCGAGCGGGGCAGGAGAAACCGGAGCCGATGCTGGTGGTAGGTGCGATCCGCCTGGACCTCGACCGTCGGCAGGTGTTCGTGGACCAACGTGAGGTGCACCTGACGCCCAACGAATACAAACTCCTGGCGGTGCTGATGAAGAACGCGGGCCGAGTGCTGACGCACCGCCATCTGCTCAAGGAGGTGTGGGGGCCGGCGTACGCCACGCAAACACAATACCTGCGCGTATACATGGTGCAGCTTCGACACAAGCTCGAAGAGGAGTCGGCGCGCCCCAGGTACCTGGTGACCGAGCCGGGAGTGGGGTATCGGTTGAAGGTGGAGTAGCGGGGCAACCGCAGGCGTGGCGAGGCACGCGCTCAGAGCCTGAAGTTCGCCGAGACCACCAGGAGCGTCTGGTCTCGCACCGTGTCCGGCGTGTAGTCGGCCGGGGTCGGCTGGTATCCCGTCGGCGACGTCGTGCCCCCCGGGCCCGCGTAATACGGGACGTTCGCGCGCCGGTAGCTTCCTTCGAAGCGGAGCGCGAGGAAGTCCGTGGGCATGACGTCGAACGTTCCCGTGACACCCCAGACCTGAAGCGCCTTCACCTGCGGGCCGGTCTCGAAGCCCGGGGGTGGATACTGGGAGAGATACCGCGAGGGGTTCGAGAACACCTCCGGCCGGATCGCGAAGGCCAGCTCGTCGTGCGCGAGCCACACCCGGTTGACGAGGGCGCTGCCGACCATGTGCGCGTGCGCCGGGCCCGGCAGATCGTTCCCGGCCACGTTGCCGCCCGATTCGAATCCGATGTGGTTGTTCAGGCTGAGAGCCGCCTTCGACACGAAGGAGCCGGGCGATGAATAGTAACGATAGACCGCACTGTGATCGTTGTGGAAGCGCACGCGGTCCGGCACCCCCTGGGTGTCGCTCCCCACGTAGAAGTTGGCGAGGAGGGTGAGCTGCTCCGACGGGCTCCAACGCAGCGCGACGCCGCCTGCTGGCGCCAGGTTCCACTTGCCGTAGGTCTGCCAGCCGTTCATCAGCCAGGGTTCGATCTTCACGCGATCCGAGGGAAATATCTGTACACGCATGCCCTGGAAGTAGAAGGGAGTGTGCTCGCACGCTACGGAACGCGTATAATTCCAGTTCTCCGCCAGCAGGTAACTCTCCAGTCCGATGTACGACATGAAGATGCCGGCCTCGACGTTGATGCCGTGCAGCGCGTCGAAGTGGTACCCCGCCGTGGCCTCCCGGATGTACCGCAGGTTCTGCACTCCGATGTTCCGTCCGCGCGCTGTCGTGCCGTCGAGATCCTGGACGATGCTCACCATCGACCCGTACTGCAGCGAGAGCCGCCCGATCACGTGACGGTAGCTCCACTCGAGCCCCACCGACGCGAGGTTCACGTTGAACTCGTTGTGCCTGGGCACCGACGCCGTGCCGGTGAACGTGTTGTCGCGTGGATGGTTCAGGGAGTAGGCGTAGTTGGTATCCAGGTACAGGCTGAGCGTGACCGCATCGTTGAACGCCTTGAGCGGATAATCCCTCTGGCGGCTCTGCCCGTTCATCCAGGTGAAATCGCCCCAGCCAAAGGGAATCGACGGACTCGGCTCCTCCCCGGCGTGGACGGCGGCGGTGCCGGGTCCGGCGCTCACCGGCGGCGGCGCGGGATCCCCGGGCGGCTCGGGCGTGAGCAGCGGCGCATCGTCGGCGGCGAGCGCACGGGCGGGCGGCGCGAGCCACCACGTGGCCAGCGCGAGAGACGAGCAGAGGGTTCGGCGACGAAAGCAGCGATGGATCATGCGGCTCCGCACAGCATGCCCGAAGCGCGTGAGGACGGACCAGGAAGCGTGCCGCAGGTCGCGCGCGCCGGACGCCGGTTTTCGCAACTTTCGTCTTTGCACTTTCTTGATGCGTCACGGACGTAAGGTCCGGCGCATGGCCCTTCGCAGTCACGCCGGCCTCGTCGCCGGCTGCACGCTCCTCCTCGTCTCCGCCCCTGCGATCGCGCAGGAGGCAGCTCCCCCCTCCGTACCCGACGTAGCAGCGCCGGTCGAGCCAGGCCTCGTGGCTCCGCGTGACCCTGCCGCGAGCGCCACCACGCCGGGCCAGCCCTCCTCGCCGAAGCAGGGTGTGCCGCCCCAGGAGGCGGAGGCGCCCGCGCCGGCCGAGGACACGAGACCCAAGGAGCCCTTCGCCTTTGCTGACTTCTCGTGGGCGCCAGGCAACTACGGATCGAACGAACGGCCTCTGAAGTACGGGCCGTTCACCGGCGAGGTACGGCTCGACGCCGTGTACCACTACAGCTTCAACCACCCCAAGGACGACACGATCTCCGGCTCGAGCGAGGTGTTCCGGCACAACGAGGTACAGGTCACTCAGCTCGGGTTCGGAGGGGACTTTCTGTACAAGAACGTCCAGGCGCGGCTGATGACCCAGTTCGGGATGTACTCGACGACCACGCCCCGCAACGATGCCTCGCCGGGAAGGGGCCAGTGGGATCTCGCGAACGCCTACCGCTACATCTCGGAGGCGTACGGCGGCTATCACATCGATGCCTTGAACGGGATCAACATTCAGGCCGGCATCTTCATGTCGTACGTGGGCCTGTGGAGCTACTACAACTTCGACAATTGGACATACCAGCCCTCGTACGTCTCCTCCAACACGCCGTGGTTCTTCAACGGCGTGCGCGCCCAGATCTTCCCGAGCGACAAGCTGAAGATCGAGCCCTGGCTGGTGAACGGGTGGCAGGCCTATGGCAAGTTCAACCAAGCGCCCGGCGTCGGCCTGCAGCTCCTGTACAAGCCGACCGGATGGCTCACGATCCTCGGCAACCAGTACGTGGGCACCGACACGCTCGGCATCCCCGACCGGATGCGCATCCACACCGATGACAGCGTCATGGTCAAGGAATACGAGAACACGACCGGAATCCTCAGCCGAGCCGCCGGCTCGCTCACGCTGGACGCCGGCTGCGAGTGGGGCGGGCATGGTGCGGCGGAGGTGGACTGCGGCTCCCAGTTCTTCCTCGGATTCATGGCGTACGAGCGCCTGTGGTTCCTCAAGAACACCTTCGGCCTCACGGCCGGTGGGGGCGGCATCACGAACCCGGGGCGCTACCTCGTGCTCATCCCGCCGGTCAATGGTGCCACGGCTTACTCGGGCACTCCTTACTTCAGCGCGGCCCCGGGCGACAAGTACGGCGCCTGGGACATGCAGGTCACCGCCGATTACATGCCTCGCGAGTTCATCACCTTCCGGGTCGAGTACAATCATCGAGCCTCGAACGTTCCCTACTTCACCGGCCCCGGGGGAGTGACCCCGCCGGGAGGCAACCAGGGCTCGCCCGGCTCCCAGGTCGACGGTTGGTCGCCGGACCTCGTGAAAACCGAGGACCGACTCACGGCAGCGCTCATGGTGAAGTACTGAGCCAAGCTGCGCTTTGCGGTTCCCTCAGCTCGCCGCGGCGGGCAGAAAGAGCGACACGGTGGTGCCGTGATCGTGCGCGGCGATCGAGCTCTCGATGGTGAGCCGACCGCCGTGCGCCGTGACCACGTCCTCCAGCATCACGAGCGCGAGTGCCGACCCCTGCGAATGCCGGGCCCGTTGTCATGGACGACGATCGCGACCTCGTGCTCCTCGGCGCACCAGCGCGCCCGCACCCGCACCTGCCCCCTGCCGCGCGACTTCTTGACGAGGTGCCGGGAGCTCCGTCGTGCGGGTGAGGATGTCCGCGACGTCGATGGGCCGGCGCCGCAGCGGCACCGCCTCCACGACCACGAGCTCGTAGCCATGGTCGTTCACGTCGAGGACGCGCCGGTTGAGCCACGTCTCGCTGGTCCGCGCGAACACCACGAGCGCCGCGGCGGCCCGACCGACGGCGGCGGGCAATCCCACCGCGTGGGCAATGCGTTTGCCCGCCCACTCCGGCGGCGCCCCCTCGGTCTGGAGGATCCGGCCGTCGGGTCCAAGCACCATCAGTATCAGTTCTTTCATGTGGGCAATGGAGCGTGGAGCGCCCCTGCCACGGCCGCAACCGCCGACTCCGGTGGTCTTATGAAATCCAGATATCACGGCGCGTACGGTCGCACGGGTCAGGAGTCGGACCCATGATCATCCTCTACGCGGCTGGAGCCGTCGTCTCCGTGCTGCTGCTCATCTATCTGTTCGTGGCGATGCTCGCCCCGGAGTCGTTCGAGTGAACATCCAGGGTCTTGCGCAGCTCGGGCTCTTCTTCGCGGCCTTGCTGGCCTGCGTGAAGCCTCTCGGCGGCTACATGGCCACACGGCAGTCAGCTTCGTCACGAATACGAACTGGCAAGCCTTGGCGCTGCGCGAAATTGCCTATCTTGCGGCGCCGGCAGGCACCCTGCTCCGGCGCAATCTCGTCATTTACGGCATGGGCGGCGTGGTGGTTCCCTTCGCAGGAATCAAAGCCATCGATCTTCTGCTCGTGGCCCTGCACCTCACCTGAAGGACATGAGCCCTCCCGCTCCGTCGTCGCCCGCTCCTGGTCACCTCGTCGGGCAGCGGGCTCGACCCGGACGTCACGCCGGCCGCCGCGGCCTACCAGGTGGCGCGGGTCGCACGGGCACGCGACCTCCCGGTCGCTCGCATCGAGCAGCTCGTGCGCGAGAACACGCCGGGTCGCGACGTCGCGGTTCTTGGCGAGCCGCGCGTGAACGTACTCGCTCTCAACCTTGCCCTCGATCGCGAGATCGTTCGGACGCACGCTCTGCGGTCGCGTCTGACCCGCTCAGGAGCCCTGAGGGAGCTTCGCGGCCTCGGCGATGACCTCGCCCGCGTGGACGCCCGGGTCGACGGACGGCCACACCTTCGCGACCTTCCCGTCCTTGCCGACGAGGAAGGACACGCGGTCGTAGCCCCACAGCTTCTTGCCCACGCCGTAGCTGCTGGCGATGGTGCCGCTCTCGTCGGCCGCGAGCGCGAACGGGAGGTTGTGCTCCTTCTGGAACTTGCGGTGGCTCTCCGCCGAGTTCGAGGACACGCCGAGCACCACGATGCCGGCCTGGTCGAGCTTCGACCACGCATCCCGGAACGCGCACGCCTCCTTCGTGCATCCGGGCGTCCCGTCCGCCGGATAGAAGTACACGACGACCGCCTTGCCCCGGCTCTCGCTGAGCCGCACGACGTGGCCCGCTGGATCCTCCCCGGCGACGTCCGGCGCCGCCGCGCCCGGCCCGAGGAGGCCGGAGCCGCCGTCCGGACGCTTCGGCTCGCCGCACCCCGCGAGCGTGCTCGCCCCCAGCAACGCGGCCATTCCGAGCCCGACCAGCATTCCGCGACGAGCGATCATGACGTCATCCTACCGCGGCCATCGCCGCTCCTCACGCGACGGTGCGTCACGCGATCGAGGTCCGCGGCAGGCGTCCCTCGATAACCGTGGTACGCACCAGGGGCAGCCGCGGATCGCCGCGACGTGCTTCGCCTGTCAGCCACCCGCCGAAGAAGGAGGACGCACCATGACCGAGCCGCAGCAGAAATCGATCCTCGTCCGCTCCGAGGAGACGGACGTGGCATCGCTCCTCCGCTCCAGCCTCGCCCCGCTCATCACCCAGGCGAAGAGCGATCACATCGAGCTGCGCGTGGAGACGCTCGGGCCCGTCCCGTCGCTGGCCGTCGACCCCGAGAAGCTCGCGTGGGGCGTCTCGACGCTCGTCGGCAACGCCCTTCGGTACGTGCGGCGCGGCACGAAGGAGCGCGCCGGGGGCAGCGTGCTCGTCCACGTCACGAGCGACGAGGCGACCGGCGACGTCTCCATCGCCGTCCAGGACGACGGGCCCGGCATCCCCGAGGACAAGGTCCCCTACCTCTTCGCCCGGAAGGACGGCGCGAAGCACGTCGCCGGGCTCGGCCTGTCGCTCGTGCGGGACGTCGTCGAGGCGCACGCCGGGCGGATCGAGGTGGAGAGCCGCACGAGCCTCGACGAGCACGGCACGAGCATCACCATCCACCTGCCCCGCCAGCGGCAGGGCTGACCGCCGCGCTCAGCGCGTCCCGAAGAACACGTCCGCATCGAGCCCGTACGAGCTGATCTTCAGGCGCGCGAAGATCTCCTCGGCACGCTTCGCGAACTGCGTCGCCTCTTCGCGGGTCTGGTCGTCGAGCTCCGCGTCGGGGGTGACGCGCAGCAAGCCGGCATAGACGTGGCAGCTGCGCGCGAGCTCCACGTCGTTGCCGATCTCCTCGAAGATCCAGATCGACTGGAGCAGGTGCGCGCGCGCGGTGAGCAGGTCGTTGCCGCCCGCGCTCCCGGCCGCCATCACCTCGCCGAGCGACCGGAGGGCGACGCCGAGCTGCACCTTGCTCTGCACGGCCCGGAAGATCTCCACCGCGCGCGCCGTGCACTCGCGGGCGCGCGTGTAGTCGAGCTTGGCGAGGTACGCCTTGCCGAGGCCGCGGACCGCCTCGGCGAGACCCATCTTGTCGCCGAGCTCGTCGGCGATCTCCTCGGCCTGCTTCAGGTGGTCGATCGCCTTGGCTGCGTCGCCGAGCCGGTTGTACGTCTCGCCGAGGTTCGTGAGGACCAGCGAGAGGCGGTGCCGGTCGCCGGTCTCCTTCGCGACCTCGTGGGCCTCCAGGAAGAGCGTGAGCGCCTGCCGGTCGTCACGCTGGTCCTGGGCGACCGTGCCCAGGTTGTTCAGCGAGATCGTCACGCCGACGAGGTCACCGATCTCGCGCCGGATGCGGAGCGCCTGCTCGAACGCGTCGAGCGCGAGCTTGAACTGCCCGGAGTCCTGATAGACGAGCCCGAGGTTGTTGAGCGACAGCGCGATCGACCGTCGGTCACCGAGCTTGCGCCGCATCGTCAACGAGCGCTGCGTCGCCTCGAGCGCGCGCGGGTAGTCGCCGCGCAGCCAGTGCAGCTTGCCGATGTCGTCGACCGTCGAGGCGATGCCGCGCTCGTCCTCGGACGTCTCGAAGAGGGCGAGCGCCGCCTCGAGATGCGCCTGCGCGTCGTCGAGGCGGCCGGTGTCGCGGTAGAGGCGGCCGATCCGCGCGTGCGCGGCGCCGCCCTTGGACTTCAGGTTGAGGCGGTAGGCGCGGACGAGCATCTCGTTGAACGCGTCGAGCGCCTCGTCGTTCCGGCCGAGCACCTGGAGGACGTCGCCGTAGTGGTGCAGCGCGCGGAGCTGCTGCTCGGTGGAGCCCTCCGCGCCGTCGCGGAGCAGGCCGAGGCCCTTCACGTAGTACTCGGCGGCCTTCGCGTTGGCGTAGCTCTCGCGGGCGAGGTGCGCGGCGTCGAGGAACGTGGCGGCCGCCTGCACGACGAGGCCCGCGTGCTCCTGGTGCCGCGCGAGCTGGCCCATGTACTCCTCGTGGGCGCGCACGTGCTGCTTGAACGAGAGCCAGTCGGCGATCGCCTTGTGGAAGCGGCGCGCCTGGTTCTTCGGAAGGAGCTTGAGCAGCGTCTCGCGTTCGAGGTTGTGCTTGAACGCATACTCCTCGTCGTCGGAGAACGTGCTGTCGGGCAGCCTGAGGATGTAGTCGCGGTCGACGAGCTCGCGCAGGACCTCGCGGATCTCGCCCTCGTCGACGACGTTGGCGCGCGACCACATGTCCGGCGCCTGCCCGTCGAGACGCGCGATCGCCAGGAGGCCGCCCATCCAGAAGACGCTGCCCATGGTGGCGGCGCGCTCGAGCAGATCGCGCTCCGGGGCGGCGAGGGCGGCGATGCGCGCCTGGATGGCGTCGTCGACGGTGAGCGGCAGGCGCACCTCGCTCAGGCGGCCAGGATGGATCTTCCACGTCTCGTGCTCGGCGAACTCGTCCTGGACCTCGACCACGTTCATGTCGTGGAAGATCCGCACCATCCGCTCGAGGAGCGCCGGGTTGCCGCCAGCGAGCGTGCAGGCCGCGTCGACGAGATCCTCGATGCCCTCCGCGTCGCCGCACGGCGCGAGGAGCTCCTCCATCACGCGGGCCGCGTCGGTCTCGCTGAGCGGCGACAGCTCGACGACCTTGTGCCGGCTCTTGCCCTGGGCCACCCAGGTGTCGCGGCGCGCGACCATCTCGGGCCGCGCCAGGCAGAGGAGGAGGATGGGCGCGTCGAGCGTCCCGATCAGGTGCTCGAGGAGATCGAGCGACTCGTCGTGAGCGAAGTGGAGGTCGTCGAAGACCAGGACGATCGGCCCGCGATTGCGCGCGCTCCCGAGGCTCGTGACGCCGGAGTCGCTCTCGCTGCCGCGCCGGCTGCGTACCTCGAAGTCGGGCGACGTCTCGCGCTCGTTCGGCGGAAGGTGCCGCGCGTCGGCCTCGAAGAAGCGCCGGATCACCGCCCGACGCAGCGCGCGCATCTGGTTCGCGTCGCCGCGCACCGCCTGGATGAGCGGCGAGTCGTGGAACTCGAGCTCGAGGAGCTGCCCGAGGAAGTAGCAGACGTCGCCGACCTTCCGGTCCTCGAGGACCGCCGAGACGCGCGTGCGGATCTGGGCCTTCGCCGCCTCGCCGTCGAGACCCTCGACCACGCCGAAGCGCGCCCGGAGGACGCGCGCGAAGACGTCGTACGCGCCGCCCTGGTCGCGGGCGGAGCCCCGGA
Organism: Labilithrix sp.; assembly: GCA_028287035.1. The sequence goes on from JAQBQL010000243.1 coordinate 70,805, forward strand.
AGATGCGCGGCGCCGACCGATCGCTCGCGCGCTGCTTGCCGAGAAAGTCACGGACGAGGCGCGTCTTGCCGATGCCGCTCGCGCCGATGATGGTGACGGTGCGCGCCCGCCCGTCCTCGCGGACCGCGCGCAGCGACTCGTCCAGCACGCGCAGCTCGGACGTCCGCCCCACGAGGCCGGCGCGGCGGTCCATCGTTCCGAAGGCGGCCGGAGGTGAGCTGCCGTGTTCTGCCATGGGGGGTGGGAGCTTGTAGCACACCCCGCCGCATCGGTCAGTTGCCCTCGAGAACCCCGTCGGGATCGCTGATCGGCTCCTCGCGGGTCGTTCCCCACGTCGGCTTCGCGCCGGAGAGCGGCGCCGGGATGACCGCCGAGTCGAGGCCCGGGATCTCGGGCGCGAGGCTCGGGATGATCGAGTCCTTCGCCTCCTCGCGGCTCGCCTCGGCCTTCGCGGCGGGCTTCGGAGGCGGCGCGCCGGCATGCACGCTGCCGTGGCCCGCGGCCGGAGCAGGCGTGCTCGCGCCATGGCCCGGCGCGTGCGCCGGGTGGCCGTTCGACGCGACGGCGGCGGCGCGGCCGTGATGAGGCAGCGGGATCTCGATGCACTTGTTGTCAGCGCCGCCGGGGCAGGCGATCCGCACGTGGAAGTGGTCATCGTGGGGGAGCGCGCCGCGCGGCTGCGCGAGCACCTCGGCGGCCTTCGAGCGGAGGACGGGCGACGCTCCGGACCTTGCCGCGTACGCAAGGAGTCGCTCGCGGATCGGCGTCGCGACGAACAGGTGGGTGACCTTCGCGTGAGGGTCGCTGACGATGGCGGCCACGAGCGCCCAGTTGCGCGCGTCGTCGAAGTGCGCGCCGGGCCAGGTCGGCGCGGTACCGTCGCCGACGAACGGCACCATGTGGTCGGCGAGCAGCGGCTTGCCCGAGGCGTTCTTCACGTAGAAACCGACGTCCGCGTCGCGCCCGCTCTCGTGCGAGGCATGGCGGTCGATCTCGCCCCCGCCCTGCTTCGAGAGATGGCCGACCGACATGACGGCGTCCGGGAACTGCTTGCGCACCGCGCGCGCGGAGCGATCGATCAGGCCGACCAGCGTGTCGGTGCCCCAGCGCACGTCGCGGTCGGCGTAGACCGGGTAGACGCGCAGGTAGGGCGTCGTCGCGAGGTGCGCGCCGCCGAGCAGGTGCCCGTCGGTGGGCGAGCCGACGCTCCGCGAGACGATGGGCGCGGGCCGCTGCGCCGCCGCGGCAACGGAGAGATGAGCGGTGCTGCCGCGCGCCGAAGTGCTCTGGAGCGCGCCGCCGTTCTTGCCGGGAGCCCGCGGCGGGGCGGCGGGCCCGAGAGAGGCGCTCGGCGCCGGCGGCGGCTTCTTCGAGGCGGGCGCGGCCTCCGCGGCGGCGGGGGCGAGGACCACGAGCGCGAGGAGGAGGCGGGTCGGGCGGAGGAGCTGCACGGTGACTCGAAGCCATCACAGCCCCGGAGGCTGGGCCAAAAACCGTGCAGCCTACACTTATGGAAGCCCTTCGCGATGCGCGCGCCCTCTCAGGCGGCGGCGGTGGGGCTGATCGAGGATGGCGGGAGCGGATCGCGGCCGTCTTCCGGATCCACGAAGTCGGACGTGAGCTCCTGCACGAGCTGCGCGAGGACGTTCGGCGCGATGTGACTCAGCTCGTGACGCCGCAGGCGCCCCCGCCCCTCGTCGACGAGACGCTCGAGACGCTCGACGAGGCCCGCCCGGCGCGCGACGAGGCGCACGTCCGCCGCCTCGCCGAGGTGCTCCAGCATCAGCCTGACGCGGACGCGACGGATCGCCTGACGGAGGGCGCGGTCGCCCGGCCCGGCCATCCACGCGGCGTTGATCTCGGAGTCGACGGTCATGCTGCGGTTCGCGAGGTTGGCCGAGCCCATCGTGAAGAAGCGATCGTCGACGATCATCAGCTTCGCGTGGATGTAGACGAACTGCCCCTCCGCCCCGTCATGGCCGGGCGACGCCACGTTGTAGACGCCGAGGCGGTGACCGCCCTCGCGCGCACCCGCGACGATCGCATCGAGCACCGCCGCCTGGGGCTCGCCGATCGTGAGCTCCTCCTTCAGCTTCTCGGGCTTGTGCGGAAGGACGATGACGACGTCGAGCTTCGACCGGCCGGGCTCGCGGAACCGCGCCAGCAGCGCGTCGCGAACGCAGTGCGAGGTGAGGTACTGCGTCTCGATGTAGACGAGCGACTCGGCGCTGCGGATCGCGCGAACGTACAGATCCCGGATCTCGTGCACGTGGGGCCGACCGGGCGCCACCGGCACGGTGCGACAGAGGGCGAGGCACCCCGTGGGCATCGGCAGGGTGACCGTGATGCCGTCGAGGAGCTCCGCAGGGTCGCCGGCGTGCGGAACGGTCAGGGCCGCGAGATCGAGCTCCTCGCCCGTCGCATGCCGCCAGCGATCGCTGAAGAGCTCGAGCAACGAGGCGACGGGGCTGCCCGCGAGGACCGCCTGCACCTCGTGGTACGGCTTGTACGGATCGCGCCGCCGCGACAGACGCAGCGGATCGTGCGCGACGTGCGCGGACGTGTCCCACCGGTCCTGGCAGATGTCCGCGCTGCCCATGAACGCGATCTGCCCGTCGATGATCGCGACCTTCTGGTGATGCGAGCCGCCCCACGGCACCGTGTCGTCGACGCGGAACTGGACGCGCTCGTTCGTCGCCAGGTCGAAGACGATCTTCTGGAGCACCTCGCGCTCGAGGGAGAACACGAGCGAATGGTCCCACGCGAGGATCTTCACCTCGAGCTCGGGCCGCTCGCGGCACAGCCGGTCGAGCAGCGGCAGGAGCTCGTAGGCGCGCGGGTCCGCGCCGGGCGGCAGCTCCTCGCCGCGCACCAGCTGGACGTCGCTGTCGAACTGCCAGCCGAGCAGCAAGATGCTCCGCTCCGCTCGTAGTGCGGCCTCGTAGAAGGCGCGGTAATAGTCCTGCGCGTCGACGAGGAGCCCTGCGCTCGCATGCTCGTGCATGCGCCAGGTCGTCTGATCGGTCAGGATGCGGCCCACGTCTGCGCCGAAGCAGGTTTCGAGCCAGGCAGCCGCGGCGCGACGGCCCCGAAACACCGCTGAAATGCCGGGTCGGCGGCAAGCGGCCGCGGTGCGAACGGCCACAGTCTGTTCGCCTGGCCTCGCTCGGACTAGGGTGCCCCCCCGATGGACAAGGTCTTCAAGAGCGCCCGCGACGCCGTCGCCGACGTGCCGACGGGCGCGACGATCCTCGCCGGCGGATTCGGTCTCTGCGGCATCCCCGAGAACTCGATCCGCGCCCTCGCGGACCTCGGCACGAGCGACCTCACGTTCGTGTCGAACAACTGCGGGGTGGACGACTTCGGGCTCGGCATCCTGCTCCGCCAGAAGCAGATCAAGAAGATGATCTCGAGCTACGTCGGCGAGAACAAGGAGTTCGAGCGCCAGTACCTCGCCGGCGAGCTCGAGGTGGAGCTCTGTCCGCAGGGCACCCTCGCCGAGCGCATCCGCGCGGGCGGCGCCGGCATCCCCGCGTTCTTCACGCCGACCGGCGCGGGCACCGCGGTGAGCGACGGCGGGCTCCCGCTCAAGTACGCGGCCGACGGCAGCGTCGCGAAGGCGAGCCCGCGCAAGGAGCAGCGCGAGTTCGACGGCCGCACCTACGTCATGGAGACCGCGATCAAGGGCGACTACGCGATCGTGAAGGCCTGGAAGGGCGACCGCTTCGGCAACCTCGTCTACCGGCACACCGCCGCCAACTTCAACCCGATGATGGCGACCGCCGCCCGGATCACCATCGCCGAGGTCGAGGAGATCGTCGAGGTCGGCACCCTCGACCCCGACCACATCCACACGCCGGGCATCTACGTGCACCGCGTCTTCCAGGGTCCCAGCTTCGAGAAGCGCATCGAGCGCCGGACGGTGTCGAAATGAGCGAGCAGAAGGGCCTCGGCCGTGAACAGATCGCCCGCCGCGCCGCCCAGGAGCTGCGCGACGGCTACTACGTGAACCTCGGCATCGGCATGCCGACGCTCGTGGCGAACCACATCCCGCCGGCCGTCGAGGTCATCCTCCAGAGCGAGAACGGTCTCCTCGGAATCGGTCCCTACCCGCGCGAGGCGGACATCGATGCCGACCTCATCAACGCCGGCAAGGAGACGGTCACGATGCTGAAGGGCTCGGCGATCTTCTCGAGCGCCGAGAGCTTCGCGATGATCCGCGGCGGCCACATCGACCTCGCCATCCTCGGCGCGATGCAGGTGAACGTCCGGGGCGACCTCGCCAACTGGATGATCCCGGGCAAGATGGTCAAGGGGATGGGGGGCGCGATGGACCTCGTCGCGGCGGCCCGGCGCGTCGTCGTGATCATGGACCACGCCTCGAAGGACGGGGCGCCCAAGATCCTGAACGAGTGCTCGCTGCCCCTCACGGGTCGCGGCGTCGTGCACCGGATCATCACCGACCTCGCGGTCATCGACGTGACGCCCGACGGCCTCGTCCTCCGCGAGGTGGCGCCGGGCTTCAGCGCGCGCCAGGTGCAGGAGCGCACCGAGCCGACCCTCAAGGTGCCTTCCGACCTCGCCGAGATGAAGCTCTGAGGACCCCGCCCCACCTCGCCAAAGGGGGCGCGGCGCGCTACGGTCGAGCTGTGAAGCGCATCCTCGGCTCCTTCCTCGTGGTCGCCGCGTGTGCCGCGGTGGCGGCCTGCGTGAGTGACGCTCCCGCTCCGCTCCCCGCGGTCGATCCCTTGCTGGATGGCGGCACGACGGACACGGACGGCGCAGTCACGCCCGGCGACGGGGGCGTGCCCGACGCGAACGCCGGCGATGCCGGACCGAAACGCTTCTGCGCGACGCAGACCCCCGCGGCCGGCGTCACGAGCTTCTTCTGCGCCGACTTCGACGGTCCGAAGATCGACGAGGGCTTCACGACGAGCAACGTGCCCGACGGCGGAGGCAAGCTCGCGCCCGACCTCGGGCTCTTCCACTCGTCGCCGGCGTCGCTCGTGACGAGCGGCGACGCGACCATGACGTGGAGCAACGTCGGGGCCGGCGCCATCACGGCGATCGGCGTCGAGCTCGAGGTGAACGTCGGATCGCTGGGCGGGCCCGTTACTCCTGCCACGGGCAGCGTCTCGCTGGTGCGGATCGACACCGCGGACACCCGCCTCTCGCTGGCGTACGGCAACGGCAACGCCATCGATGGCGTTGCGGTCAACGGCTACTTCATCAGCATCAGCTCCTGTCCGAACGCCTGCTTCATCGTGCAGAAGGCGATCTCGCAGATGCCGCCACCCAACGTGTGGACGAAGGTCGGCCTCGCGTGGACGTCGGAGGGCCGCCTGACGCTCCGCTTCAACGATACGAAGGTGCTCGAGATGAGCAAGGACAGCGGCATGGCTGCGCCCTGGGCACCGACCACGAAGGTGAGCGTCGGCCTCGGCCTCGTCCGCGAGGGCACCCCTCCGGTGACGCCGTCCCACAACTTCGACGACCTCGAGGTCTCGGTCATCCGCTGAGGCGGCGGCCTGCTACGCTGCCCGACGTGACCGCGCCGGGGCCCGCTCGTCTTCCGCTGGTCGGCGCCGTCCCGCGGATCCTGTCGTTCATCCTCGACCCGCTCGCGTACACGCAGCGGCTCTTCGCGCGCTACGGGCCGGTCGCCGCGATCGTGCAGGGCCACGCGCAGATGATGACGCCCCGCAGCCTGGGCCTCTACGCGGTGACCGGCGCCGAGCTCAATCGCGAGATCCTCACGCAGCACGATCGCTACCGGATGTACGCGCTCTCCGGGGCGTTCTTTCCCGACGATCAGCGCATGACCTGGGCGCGCCGCTGGAGCGGGCTCGGTCGCTTCGTCGGCCTCGCGGAGCCGGATCGCCTCGAGCCGGCGCGTCGCACGCTCACCGGCCTCTTCCACGTCAACGGTGACGAGCACCGCCGGCATCGTCGGCTGCTCCAGCCCGCGTTCGTGAAGTCGCGGATCGACGCGTACCGGAACGACATGGTCACGATCACCGAGGAGATGCTGGCGAAGTGGACCGTCGGTGAGGAGCGCGACGTGCTCGCTGACCTCACCGAGCTCACGCTGCGCATCGCGACGAAGACGCTCTTCGGCGGCGACGCGGGCGAACGGGGCGTCGCGCTCGCACGGCTCGTCGTGGAGTGGGGCCTCCTCCTCTTCCGCCCCGGCATGGTGCTGCGGTTCGACGTCGGCCGGCTTCCCTACCGGCGCTGGCTCGACCTCACGCAGCGCATCGACGACGAGACGCTCGCCATCGTGCGCGAGACGCAGGCCAAGGTGCGGGCCGACGAGGCGGCCGGCCGCCCGATCGCGGGCGACATGCTCTCGATGCTGGTCGCGGCGCGTGACGAGGACGGGAGCGCGCTCGACGAGGACGAGCTCGTCGGGCACGCCGGGGTCATCTTCGCGGCCGGCCACGAGACGAGCACCAACGCGCTCGCCTGGACCCTCTTCCTGCTCGCCGAGCACCCGCAGATCGCCGCCGAGCTGGTGAGCGAGCTGACGAGCGTGCTGAAGGGCGAAGCGCCGACGGTCGAGCAGCTCGGCAAGCTTCCCCTGCTCGATGCCGTGGTGAAGGAGAGCATGCGGGTGCTGCCGCCGGTGCCGCTTCATCCGCGCGTCACCGCCGAGGACGTCGTGCTCGGCGGGATCCCGATCCCCGCGCAGAGCGAGGTGTTCGTCTCGATCTACCAGCTGCACCACGACCCGGCAGTCTTCACCGACCCGCAGCGGTTCGACCCCTCGCGCTGGACCCGCATCAAGCCGTCACCTTACGAGTACAACCCGTTCAGCGCGGGGCCGCGCATGTGCATCGGCGCCGGCTTCGCGGTGATGGAGATCAAGATCGCGCTGGCGCTCATCCTCCAGCGGTTCCGCGTCGAGCGTCTGCCCGGCGTGCGCGTCGACTACCGCGTGGCGATCACGATGGCGCCGCTGCACGGCCTGCGCATGCGGATCCGCAAGGCCGACGGGGCCTGGGCGGCGGCGCGGCGCTCGGTCGGCCCGGTGCTCGGCAAGGTGAACAGCCTCGTGGATCTCCCGCGATGAAGGGCTTCGCCGGGCTCCTCGGACGGCCGTTCGTCGATCTCTCGCCTTACCTGGACCTGTCCGCGCTGCCCGCGGTCGACGACGAGGTGTGTCTCGCGCTCGCCGAGGTGCCCGTCGACTACACGGGCGGGAGCCATCGCTCGATGGAGATCATGCCGCCCTCGCGCACCGGCGAGGCCCACGTCGACTACGGCGAGGTGATCGCCGGCCTCGAAGCCTCCGACTACGCGACCTTCCGCTCCCTCGCGAGCGACCCCGAGATGCTTCCCGAGCGCGCTGCCGATGCCACGTTCGGCGAGGAACGCGAGCACGCCCTCTCGCGCCGGCAGATGCTGTGGCTCGAGTACCGCCACGGCGTGTACTTCCCGTGGAAGGTGTACTTCGAGATGATCCCGAACCTGCGCTGGGAGGACAAGAGCTCGCCGCGCGGCAAGGAGTTCACGCGCCTCGCCCGCACGTTCTTCCCGCGCACCGTCGGGTTCGTGCAGTCGCTCCCCTTCGCGCACGTCGGCCGCTGCAACCTGATGGGGCTCGCCGCCCACGACCACGGCACCGTCCATCGCGACGCGGTGCCGGACGACACGCGGCAGGCCGACCACTTCATCACGTTCTGCCCCCGCGGCGACAAGCGCCTATTCCTCTGGGACGAGGAGGCGCGGGCGGAGCTCGACGTGAAGGGCCAGGCGTACTGGTTCAACGACGCCGACTATCACGGAGTCCACGCGGACCCGTTCTTCCGCTACTCCATCCGGGTGGACGGCGTGTTCCGACCGGACTTCCTGGCGACCCTGGAGCGTGACCTCGCATGACCGCCCCCTACAACCGTGACCGAGAGGTCGACAAGCCCGGGATCGTCGGCGCCCGCTGGTGGCACGACTCGCTGGTCGATCAGGAGGCCCAGATCGCGCGGCGCGCCGCCATCCGGAACATCCTCGTCGCCGGCGCGGTGGTCGCGGGCTTCGGCGCGCTCCTCACCCTCGGCGTCAAGGCCTGCTCGTCTCCGCCCGCCCCGCCCGAGGCCGCGGCGGTTCCCGAGTACCGCACCGAACGGCAGACGTCGCTCGAGATGCAGCAGACGTACGGCTGGAGCTTCGGCGCCGCGACCGAGCCGCTCGTGTTCGACGGCGAGACGACGATGCCCTTCGAGCCCGGCGCCGTGCACGCGCTCGAGCGGGATCTTGCCCCGATCCAGTCCGCGCTCGTCCCCTACTCGCATTCGACGCTCTTCCGGTCACCGGACGCGCTGCCCCCCGACATGTCGAAGCTCGACGAGGAAGAGGCGAAGGCGTTCCATCCCCTCGCCGAATCGCTCAAGCCGATCTTCACGTCGGCGATGGAGGTGGCGTTCGCGCGCGGCCGCTCGCTCGCCTCGCTGTTCGAGGGCCTTGGCGATCCGCGCGATCCGTCCAAGCCCGGCGCGGCGTCGGCGCACGCCGTGCTGTTCGTGGACCTGCCTGGGCCCGAGTCGGTGGCCTTTGCCGCCGGGGCGGCGTCGGTCTTCGAGCCCGTCTTCCTCTTCGACAACTGGCCTCACCCGCGCGGGGTCGTGAAGGCGCAGGACACGCTGTCCGCCGCGGCCTACTACCAGCCGCTCTTCGCCGGCGAGCGCGCGCGAAAGACGGCGAGCCTCAGGCCCGCGATGTTCGTGCTCGATCGCAACCGGCTCGCGCACTACGCGGACGACGCGACGCAGTTCGACAACCGCTACGTCGCCAAGGTGCCCCACACGATGGCCGCGCTGAAGAGCATCGGGGCGGCGCACGTCCTCTACGTGGCGCCCGAGAACAAGAGCGCGCCGTTCGAGCTCGAGGATCTGAACGACTGGTTCGTCATCTACGCGGCGGGCGGCATCGACGTGCGCGTGCTCACGCTCGATCTGCTCGCCCGCGACGCGGCGGAGGCGGCCCACCTCGACGCGGGGACGGCCCTGACCGCGCCGTACTACTACGGAGGCAGCAAGCGCGCGCACCAGGCCTTCTTCGTCGACTATCCGTGGGCACGGTCTCCGCGCCCCGTGACCGGTCCCTCCCCCGAGAATCCCGGCAAGAGCTACACGCCGGTCCCGCGCGAGACGCCGTACTCGTCCGGTCATCCCGACCCGGACGGCTACCGGGTGACGCCGGCCGCGTTCGCGACCGTCCCGGTGGCGGTGGCGGTCGCCACGGGCGTGGTCCTCGGCGCACGCTACGCGAGGAGCGGCTCGTGGAACCGGACGACTGCCTCGGGCAGCTGGGGCGGCGGATGAAGCACACGGTCTTCGCCCTCGAGATCTGTGCCCCCTTCGAGAGCGGCAGCCGCCTGCACGCCGAGCTCCACCGCCTCCTCACGACCGCCGACGCGACGCCGACCCTCCAGCAGAAGTGGCGCTTCTACCAGGACGTCGCGCGCGAGCTCCTGGCCGGGCTCTCCCGCACGACGCAGGGCTGCTGGGACTACTTCGAGGACGACGCGCAGGCGCGGGCCAGCTACGACCAGTGGGTCGCCGGCATGGTGACCGAGGAGGGCGCGCGGCCCGGACCGTCCGGCGATGACCCGTACCGCGGCGCCCCGCGCTATCTCACGTGGACGATGGCATTCCTGATGGTCGAGGGATCGGGCACGGACCTCGCCATCCGGCAGCTCTGCGACGTCCCGGAGCCGCAGCTGTGGAACCGTTCGACCTTCCGGCGGATCCTGCTCGGCCTCGGCGCGCTCAACTTCGCGAGCATCAAGAGCGACGTGGCGTACCTGATCCCGCGCGACGACGGCTGGGGGCTGACCGCCGAGGATTTGGCGCACCCCAAGTTCGAATATCTCCGCCCGCTCGTGTGAACGGCGCGGGCGCGGTAGCATCCTCGGCCGATGAGGCTCCGCTCCTTCTCCGCGTTCGCGAGCCTCGTCGTCGGCATCGGTCTGCTCGGAGCGTGCGGCTCGCGGACCGGCCTCTTCGGCGAGGACACGCCGCTGCCGTTCGAACCCGACGCAGCCCCGCAGCGTGACGGAGCCCGGGACGCGGACATGCGCCCCGACGGCGCGGTCGCCTGCGTGCCCGGCCGCTTCCAGTTCGACCTCGCCACCGCGCAGCTGATGTTCGTCGTCGACCGCTCGGGTTCCATGGCGTTCGCGCTCGACGGACGCCGGCCCAACCAGCTCGGCAACCTCCCGCCGGGCGTCTCCTCGCGCTGGGACACCCTGCGGGACGCGCTCTTCCAGACCATCACACCCTTCGACAGCCAGCTCGCGATGGGCGCCAAGTTCTTCCCCGAGGAGCAGCTCGGCGGCGGCGGCAGCGACGAGGAGGCGTGCAGCACGGCCACCGGCGTCGGCATCCCGCCGGCGCGCGGCAACGTCTCGAGCATCATCGACGTGTTCGACACCACGACGCCGATCGGCGGCACGCCCACCGCGGAGGCGGTCCGGCTCGCCGCGCAGTACCTCGCCGGGTCACGCACCGTGGCGCGCACGATGATCCTCGCCACCGACGGCGCTCCGAACTGCAACGAGAACCTCAGCGCCAGCACCTGCACCTGCACGTCCGCGACGGGCCAGTGCGCCGGCGTCGTGGGCGGCGAGCTCAACTGCCTCGACGACGGGCGCACGATCGGCGCGATCCGCAGCGCGTTCCAGGACCAGAAGATCCCGGTCTACGTCATCGGCATCGGCAGCACCGAGCGCCCGGACTTCCTGCAGGTGCTCGACGACATGGCGGTCGCCGGCGGGCGCCCGCGCAGCTCCGCGCCGTTCCACTACAACGTGCAGACCTCGGCGGAGCTGAAGGCGGCGCTGCAGTCGATCGGCGACAGCATCTCGAAGTGCACCTACCTGACGCCCTCGGCGCCCACCGACCCGAACGCCATCGCCGTCGAGATCGGCGGAGCGTCGATCCCGCGTGACGTCACCCATACCGACGGCTGGGACTGGGTCGATCAGGCCTTCGGCACCCTCCAGTTCTTCGGCACCTCCTGCACCGCGGCCTCCTCCGGATCCCCTGGCGTCACCGGCGTGGTGACCTGCCAGGACGACTGAGCGAGGGCGCGCGTGCGAGGGCTCGCCGATGCGCTGTTCACGTCCGAGGGGACCCGGGCGCGCACCGCCAAGGTCGCGGCGCTCGGTGCCGCGCTGGCGGAGGTGTTCGCGCGCACGCCGGCGCAGCTCCCCTTCGCGACGCGCCTGCTGACCGGCACGATGCTGCCGACCGAGGACGAGCGCACGCTCGGGACCGGCGGGCGCTTGCTGTTCGAGGCCGCGATGAACGTGACCGGGATGGCCGCCGAGGATCTCGGGGCCCGCGCGCGGAAGAACGGCGACCTCGGCACCGCGGTGGGCGAGGCCGTGGAGTCGGCCATCGCAGCCGGGCGGCTCGCGCCGGGAGGGCTGCCGCTGGTGCAGGCCGAGGCGCTCGCCCTCGCGCTCGCCGGGACGGGCTCGCGCGCCGCCAAGCTCGAGGCCCTCGAGGCGGCCCTCCGCGCCTGCTCTCCGGTCGAGGCGCGCTACCTCACGCGCGCCGTGCTGGGCGAGATGCGCGTCGGCGCGAAGGAGGGAATCGTCGAGGACGCGATCGCCAAGGGGTTCGGTCGTCCCCTCGCCGACGTGCGCCGCGCCGCCGGGCTCGTCGCCGACGTGGGCGTCCTCGCCACGCTCGCCGCCGAGGACCGCCTCGCCGAGGCGCGCGTCGTGGTCGGACGCCCGGTCGGCTTCATGCTGGCGACCCCCATCGAGAGCGCGCGCGGCGCCGACCTCACCGCGCCGCATCTGGTCGAGGACAAGATCGACGGCATCCGCGCGCAGGCGCACGTGGCGCCCGACGGGGTCCGGCTGTTCGCGCGTGGCAAGGGCCCGGTGACCACGGCCTTTCCCGACGTGGCCGCGCCGCTGCTCGACGCCGTGACCCGAGGCGTCGTCACGCGCGCCATCCTCGACGGCGAGATCGTGGTGTTCGGCGACGACGGCCGCCCGCGCCCGTTCTCCGCCATCCAGCCGCGTCTCAAGAAGACGGAGCCCGACGAGGAGCTCCTCCGCGATCATCCCGTGGCCTACCTCGTCTACGATCTCCTCTTCGAGGGCGACGAGCCGACGCTGGGTCTTCCCTTCGCCGAGCGCCGCGCGCGGCTCGAGCGGTGGGCCGCGAACGCCCCGGCACCCGTGCTGCTGAACGGAGCGCGCCCGCTGCTCACGCCCGAGTCGCTCGACGCCGAGTTCGACGGGGCCCGGCAGCGCGGTCACGAAGGCCTCGTTCTGAAGCGCCTCGACGCCCCCTACGCGGCCGGCGTACGCGGGTTCGCGTGGCTCAAGGTGAAGAAGGCGCTCGCCACGCTCGACGTGGTGGTGGTGGCCGCCGAGCGCGGGCATGGTCGGCGCGCCGCGGTGCTGAGCGATCTCACGTTCGCGGTCCGCAATGGCGACGAGCTCCTCACCGTCGGCAAAGCCTACAGCGGCCTCACCGACGAGGAGATCCGCACCATGACCGCGCGCCTCGAGACGCTCGCGGTCGACGTCGAGAAGCGCGGCTACCTGAAGGTGAGACCCGAGATCGTGATCGAGGTGGCCTTCGACGGCCTCCAGCGGTCGCAGCGCCATTCGAGCGGCTTTGCCCTGCGTTTTCCGCGCATTGCCCACGTTCGCGACGACAAGAAGCCCGAGGACGCCGACACGCTCGACGCCGTCGAGGCGCTCTGGGAGGCGCAGCTCGCGAGTGGGCACCGCGAGGACCTCACCGCCAAGGACCGCAAGAAGGCCCCGAAGAAGCGCGGGAAGAAATCCGGTTATCGGCCGGACGTCCGCGCGAAGACCAAGCAGCTCAAGCTCTTCGAAGACTGATTGCCGGCGGAGAGGCCTGCGCTATGGTGCCGCCCCATGCGCAAGGTCCTCTCCTTCCTCGTCTGCAGTCTGCTCGTCTCGGTCACCGTCCTCGCGTGCGGCGGCGCCGACGTCGGCGAGTCGTGCGATCACGAGGGCAAGACGGACGACTGCGCGGACGATGGCGTCTGCGGCAAGAACCTGAGCGGCAGCCTCGTCTGCATGAAGCAGTGCTCGGCATTCTCGGATTGCTCCGGGAACGAGGAATGCGCGACCCTCGGCTACTCGAGCCTGAAGGGCTGCCGCGCTCGGTGATCGGGCTCAGTCGATGCGCGGCGTGACGCCCATCTCCTTCAGGATGGCGTCGCCGCCGAACGCCGCGTCGAGCATCCAGAGCACGTAGCGGATGTCGACGTGGATGCTGCGCGTGATCGCCGGCTGGAACACCCAGTCGGAGGCCATCGCCTCGTAGTTGCCGTCGAAGACGAGGCCCACGAGGTCTCCGCGCGCATCGAGCGTCGCCGAGCCGGAGTTGCCGCCCGTGATGTGGAGGTCGGCGAGGAAGTCGACCGGCACGTCGCCGAGCGCCTGGTCCACGTAGGGTCCGAGGCGCCCGGCCCGCTGCGCAGCGAGGAGCGGCTGGGGGACGTCGAACGGCCAGGCGCCCTTGTTCTTCGCGACGGTCTCCGACAGCGTGGTGAACGGCCGGTACGGCGGCGCGTCCGGGCTCGGCCGGTAGCCCCGCACGGTGCCGTAGGTGATGCGCAGCGTGCTGTTGGCGTCGGGCGCGAACGGCTCCTTCCGCATCTCGCGCAGCGCCTCGATGTAGCGCGGCTTGAGGACCGCGAAGCGTCCGGTGAGCCGCTCGCGCCGTTCGTCGGCCTCCTTGACGAGCGGGCGTAGCTCGAGGGCGAGCGCGATCAGCGGGTCCTTGCTCGCGCGCAGATCGGCGGCGGTCGCCTTGTCGAGGAGATCGCCGCGCACCTTCGCTTCGCCCAGGGTCGTCGCGTCGTAGAGCCCGGGCCCGAGGCGCTTCTCGATCTTCGCGATGGCCGCGCTCCGCTCCTTCTCCGGCCGCGTGCGGGCGCGGCTCACCGCGAGCGCGAGGAGCGCCTCGTCCACCTTGCGGCTGTAGCTGCTCTGGATCGCGGCGAGCTTCTGCTGCACGCGAGGCCAGTTGCGCTCCTGGTACTCGGGATCGCGTTCGGCATCGGGCTTGGCGCGCTCCTCGGCCATGCGCACGATGGTCTGCGCGGCGTCGAGCAGCTTGACCGCGCGCAGCTCCTCGAGCTCGGCGTCGGCCTCGCGCGCCGCCGCCCCCTTCTCGATCTCGCGGCCGATGTCGGCGATCACCGTCCCGTACCGCGCCTTGCGGGCCGGGTCGGCATCGATGAACGCCCGCAGCTCCTGCTCGTTCTTCGCCTTCTCCTGCGCGAGCCCGCCGGACGCGAGGCCCTCGATGAGGCCCTTCGTCTTCGTGAGATAATTGCCATATCCCCGCACGAGGGACGTCGACCGGATCTGGGCGTCCGGATCGTTCTTCGTGACCTCGGCGACCTTCGCCAGGTAATCCTCGTAGAGCCGCTGGCGACGCGGGTAGACCCACGTGACGGCCTCGTTCACCTCGGCAGCGGTCTTCAGGCTGTCGGTGCGCCCGGGATAGCCGGCGACCAGCACGAGGTCGGACTCCTGCAGCGGGGTGTGCGCGATCTTGAGAGAATGCGGCGGGTGATAAGGCACGTTCTCGGGCGCGAAGTCGGCGGGATTGCCGTCCTTGCCGACGTACGCGCGGAAGATGGAGACGTCGCCGCCGTGGCGTGGCCATCGCCAGTTGTCGATCTCGCCGCCGAAGTTCCCGACGCCCGCGGGCGGGGCCCACACGAGGCGCACGTCGCGGATCTCCATCTGCTCGACGAGGTAGTGGGCGGCGCCCTCGTAGAAGCTGACCACCGAGCACTTCGTGCCAGGTTTGCTCTTCTCGCACGCCGCGACGATCTCCTTGCCGCGTCGTTCGATGAGCCTGGCGCGAGCGAGGTCGTCGCCCAGCGCGAGCGCGCCCTCCCTCACGCGCGCCGTCACGTCGGTGAGCGCGCGCGTCACGAAGACGCGCGCGGTGGGGCCGTTGTTACGCTCGTCGCCCCGCGACTTCGCGAGGAACCCGTCGCGGGTGAGGTTCGCCTGCGGCGTCGAGTTCTGCTGGAGCGCTCCCGTCGCGCAGTGATGGTTCGTGATGACGAGCCCGTCCGGCGACACGAACGAGGCCGAGCAGCCGCCGAGGCTGACCACCGCGGAGAGCACGCCCGAGGTCGGGTCGGAGAGGTCACGCGGATCGATGGCCAGGCCGAGCTCCTTAAGCTTCGCGGCGTGGGCCGGGATCTGCGAGGGCATCCACATCCCGCCGGGGTTCTCGAACCGCGCGGGCGGCGCCACGTACGCGGGCCGGGCGCTCGCGCCAGCCGCGGCGGTCGGGGCGGGCGGCATGACCTTGGCGACCGAGCTCGAGGGCGCGGGCTCACCCCCGCAGGACAGCACGAGCGCGCCGAGCGCGAGCGGCGCGGCACCGGGAAAACGCGTGGCAGCGAGTCGACGGAGCATCGCGCCTCGTTAGCACCCCGACGGAGGGCCCGCGACGCGGCGCTCGTGCCGTGGCGCACGTGTAGGCGCTTGTCCTACCGGCCCGCGAACACAACTTGCTTCCCCCGCAACCAACTGGCAATTGAGGTCCCTTCCCGTGGAGCCCACCGAGACCATTCCGCGGCCCGCCGCACCCAAGACGAGCCTCGAGCCCGAGTCGAGCCCGCTCTCCGGCATCCTGTCGTCCCTGCGCGCGGTGCGGAAGCACTGGGCGATCGTGGTCGGTCTCGTCCTGCTGTGCGGCGCCGCCTCCCTCGCCTACTCGAAGACGCTGCCGAAGATCTACGAGGCGCAGACGCTCCTCGAGTTCGATCCCGACGTCATCAAGCCGCTCGGCAACAAGGCCGACCCGATCATCGGCTGGAGCGCGATCTGGGACACGCGCGAGTACTACGAGACCCAGTATCGCATCATGCAGTCGGACCGCGTCCTCTCGGGCGTCGTCCGTGACCTGTCGCTCCAGAACGACGCGGCCTTCCTCGGGTACACGCCGACCGCGCCCGCCCCGCTCGACGCGACGATCGCGAACCTCCGCGGACGCCTCGTGGTCGAGCCGGTGAAGGGCAGCCGCCTCGTCCTCGTGAAGATCCAGGACACGAGCCCCGCCCAGGCGCGGCGCCTCTCCGAGGCCGTCGCGCGCGCGTACATCCAGCAGAACCTCGACAAGATGGTGAACGCGACGGGCGACACCGTCGTGTGGCTCTCGGGCCAGCTCGATCACTCGAAGCAGGAGCTCGAGCAGACCGAGAACTCGCTGACCGAGTTCAAGAAGCAGAACGACCTGCCCTCCAGCACGATCGAGGATCTCTCCAAGATGATCCGCATGGAGATGCAGCAGTACGACGAGGCGCTGACCCGCACGCGCATGAAGCGCGAGGAGCTCGGGGCGCGCCACGCGGAGCTCGGGAAGATCGACGCGCAGAACCCCGATCAGGTGCCGGCCTCCGAGCTCCTGTCGAACGCGTTCCTCAGCACGCTGCGCACGCAGTTCCAGGCGGCGACGCGTGAGCGCGCCGAGCTCATCGCCGAGGGCAAGGGCGAGAACCACCCCGCAGTGAAGGCCGCCGACCAGAAGGTGGCCCTCGCCCGCGAGCACCTCCTCACCGAGATCAAGAACATCCAGGGCGCGGTCGGTCGCGACCTCGCGGTCATCCAGCGGCAGGAGGGCGGCGAGGCGACCCTCTACGAGGGGGCGCGCCGGAAGGCCGTCGACCTGAACGGCAAGGAGGTGGAGTTCCACCGCCTCGACCGCATGCGCGCGCAGAACGAGAAGCTCTACGCGGTGCTGCTCGAGCAGCTCAAGGAGGCCGACCTCCGCCGCATGATGAACACGAACAACATCCGCCTCGTCGATCCGGCGATCGAGCCGAAGGAGCCGGTCGCGCCGCGCGTCAGCGTGAACGTGTCGATCGCGCTGCTCGTCGGCCTCGTCCTCGGGCTCGGTCTCGCCATCATCCGCGAGCAGCTCGACAACACGCTGAAGACTCCGGAGGACGTGGAGAGCAAGCTCGGGGTGACCTTCCTCGGGCTCCTCCCCGAGATCGCCGAGGACGAGCAGGACGGCCCCGGCGGCCCCGGCAACAAGCGCGTCCGGAAGCAGCGACGGCGCGTCACCTCGGAGCTCGCGCCCGAGCTGCTCGTGCACGAGCGTCCGACGTCGGGCGTCGCGGAGGCGGCTCGCTCGCTCCGCACGAACCTGATGTTCATGAATCCGGACCACCCGTACCGCCGCCTGCTCGTGACGAGCGCGGCGCCGGCCGAGGGCAAGACGACGGTGGCGGTGAGCATCGCCATCTCGCTCGCGCAGGGCGGTCAGCGCGTGTGCATCATGGATTGCGACCTTCGCCGGCCGCGGCTCCACCGCATCTTCGATCGCGCCGGTGACATCGGCCTCATGAACGTCATCCTCGGTGAGGTCACCGTCGACGACGTCGCGAAGCCCACCATCGTGCCGAACCTCTATTGCATTCCGTGCGGACCGATCCCGCCGAACTCGGCGGACGTGGTCTCGTCCGAGAAGTTCCGCCGCCTCCTCGACGACGTGTCGGCGAGGTTCGACCGCGTGGTGCTCGACAGCCCGCCGGTCATCGCCGTCACCGACTCGGCGATCGCCTCGACGCTGGTGGACGGCGTCATCTTCGTCGTGCGCGCCTTCAAGACCAGCGTAAACCTGTGCCGGGGCGGCCTCCGCACCCTACAGGACGTCGACGCGCCCATCGCGGGCGCCGTGCTCAATGCCGTGAATCTCAACCGGCACGAGTACAATTATTATCATTATTACTATTACAAGCGTGAGGGCTACGCGCCCCTCGCCGCCGGCACGCAGGACGCGCCGCGCGACGGCGGCCGACCCGGCGCCTCCCCGCCCCCGAACTGAACGGCCCGGGCGCGGCGGCGCCCGGAAGCCTCAGAAGCCGACGATGACGGCGTAGCTGCCGCTGACCACGCCCGCGACCTTGCCGTCGGCGCCGCTTCCCGAGCCGGTCGGCACGAGGTACGCGGGCCCGCCGTCCACGAGGAGCTCGACGCCGACGCTCGGGCCGAACACGTGACGGAAGCCGAAACGGCCGCGCGCCAGCCAGGCGTTCATACCGAACGATTCCCCGCTCAACGTGTACCGCTCGAAGCCCGGTCCGACGCCGAGGAGAAGCTGGTTCGTCGCGAACTTGTCGAGCGGTATCCGGTACTCGAGCCCGACGAAGAGGAGCGGACCGCTCGGGGTCGGCGCGTCCTTCGCATTACCGTATCCGGCATAGCCGATCTCGGTGAGGAACGTGGCGGAGGGCCCGAACGCATAACGGATGGCCGCGGCCACCGAGTACCCGGCGCCGGACGCGCTCGTTCCGCCGATGCCGTTGTCACCGACGTAGAACCGCGGGATCGAGAGCACCGCGCCGATCGACAGACCCTTCCCGAAGCGCAGCGGCGACGTGTCCGCCGCGTCGGCCAGGCGCTCCTGCGACGCGTAGTAGTCGTAGTCGTGCTCCTGCTCGCCCGCCTTCGGCCCGAGGACCTCGTCGGTTGAGGCGTTGCTCGAGGACTTCTTCTTCTCGCTCTTGCCGGCCACGGCCGCCGCGGCCGCCGAGCTGTTCACGTTTCCGAGCGAGAACTGGCTGCCCGCCTTGAAGCCGTTCGGGTCGTCCCGCTCCTTCACGGCGACCGCGGAAGGGCCGCCGGCGCCGACCTGCTCCTCGAGGCGCGAGAGCCGGTCGCGGATCTGGTCGGCGTCGGGGGCATCGGCGCGAGCCGCGAGGTACGCGCGGTAGTCGTCGATCGCGGGATAGGCGTTGCCGAGCTTCTCGTGGCACAGGCCGCGATCCCGGCGCAGCGTGGGCTCGACCGTGTTGCGCACGGCGGCGTCGAACGACGGGAGCGCACCCGCGCAGTCCCCGGTGCGAGCACGCGCACGGGCCGTCGCCGCGTCGGCACCGCCCGCCTCCTCGCGGCGGAGCGCGAACTGGCTGTTGGATTTGTCGGCGTTCGGAGCGGCGCCTCCCGCTCGAGGCTCAGCCCCGGCGGTCCCGGCGGCGAGCCCGGCGGCGATCACGAAACTTGGAAAGAGGAGACGCTGCGGCGCGCGCATGAACGAAGGGTACGTCACCGCGCGCACACGCTCCAAATTACGAGGGGACTCTCAGGGCGTGGGACGTCCGTGCGGCAGCGGCGGCGGAACGGCCATGCGGATGCGCGACCCCACCGAGGCATCGGCGGATCCGGCGTCACCTGCGGTGTGCGCGGCTCCGGCGTCGGCCGCTCCCGCGTCGGAGGCTCCGGCGTCGGCACCCGCGGCGAGGGACTCCTTCGTCGACCAGGTCACGCGCCCGAAGCGCGAGGCGCGGTGGAAGTTGCCCTGTCCGAGGATCGGCGACCACGCGGTGCCGCCGTTGTTCTCCATCGCGTAGAAGTTCATGCGCCAGGCGTCGCCCGGCTTCGGGGGCAGCGTCTTCGCGCCCTTCTCGAAGGCCGCCCAGGGGATCGCGGCCTCGACGGTGTAGCCCTCGTCCTTGTCGCCCGGCTTGTCGATCGTGCCGCGGACGACCACCGCGCTCTTCAGCTTCGGCTCCCAGTCCTCGTGGCCGAAGGGCCCCTGCGGGTCGGCCTTCGGCGAGTTGTAGGCGTCGAACTGGCTCTTGAAGACCTTGTTCGCCGGGTTGATCTGGAGCTCGTAGTAGTTGACGTTGTCGCCGTCCCCGTCGGGATCGATCATGATCTCGGCGGTGTCCTTGGTCCACGTCATCGGCTGGCCGGGGACCGTCCAGTCCTTGGGCTGCGACGCCTTGTCGGTGAAGTAGCCGACCACGTCCTGGTCGCGCACTTCGATGAGCACATACATGTTGTCGCTGTCCCAGGCGACCTTCGCGCTGCCCTGGACGGGATACGTGGCGGCGCCACGCCCCGTGCCGACGTCGACGAAGGCGCCGGTGCTCGAGGCCGCCCCCCACGCGGGCTCGTCGCCCTTCCCGTCGACGGTGATCTTCTCGCCGGCCGCGAGCTTCACCGGGTTCAGGAACGGCACCTCGTTCGCGCCGCGCTTCTTCTCTTCCTTGCGCGGGGCAACACCGGTCTTGATGCGGGCGACGATGGCGCGGTTGTCACCGTCGTTCGGCCCGCTCAGGATGCGGAGGCGTGCATCGCCCTTCCAGATGCCGACGTACACCATCGTGTCGGGACCGCGGATGTCCTGGGGCATCGTGAAGGTCTGCGCGTCGGCGTAGATCTTCCCGCGCTCCCAGCGGTCCGGCCCGAGCACCTGATGATTGCCCTTCAGCTCGCGGAGCGGACCGTTCGTGTCGAGGTTCTCGGGCTTCTCGTAGCCCTCGTGCTGGATGTGCGTGAAGAGCTGCCAGCCCTCGTCGAGGGGGTCGTCGGAGCGCCAGTAGTAGGTGACCTTCACGGTCGTCCCGGGCGGGGCGAGCTCGGGCTCCACCTGGTAGCCGACGAGGTGCACGCGGTTCTCGAAGTTGACGTCGACCTTCTTCGCCTCGGCCGGGACGGCGTCGAGGATCTGCGCGGCGAGGCGCTGCTTGTCCTCGGCAGAGATCGTCTGTTTGCCGCCGACGCACGCGGCGGTCGCGAGCGACGAAGCCGCCGTAGCAAGGGCCATCAGAACGACCGCACGCGCTGCTCTCCGCATGAGCCAACGAGTAGAACGACAGCTGTGAAACCGCAAGGCGCGACCGTATGCTCGGCGGCATGGGCCGCGTGACCCTCGGCGACTATGCCCTCGGCGAGGTGCTCGGTCGCGGCGGCATGTCGACGGTGCTGCTCGGGCTCCACCTGCCGAGCCGCCGGTTCGTCGCCGTGAAGCGGCTCTTGCCTCACGTGCTCGCCGACCCCGATCTCTGCGACACGCTCGTGGACGAGGCGCGCCTCACGCGCGGGCTCGCGCACCCGAACGTCGCCGCGGTCCGGGACGTCATCCGCGAGGGCGACGAGCTCGCGCTCGTGATGGACGTGGTGGAGGGCGCGTCCCTCGCGGCCCTCGCGGCGAGCCTCGCCACCGCACGCGAGCGCATGGCGCCGGCGATCGCCAGCGCGATCGCCATCGACGTCCTCGCCGGCCTCGGCGCTGCACACGACGCCTGCGACGAGCACGGCGCGCCGCTCCACGTCGTTCACCGCGACGTCTCGCCGGCGAACATCCTCGTGGGCTCCGATGGCCGGGCGCGCATCGGCGACTTCGGGGTCGCCAAGGCGCTCGGCCGCCTGCAGCAGACCCGCGAGGGCGCCGTGAAGGGCAAGCTCTCGTACATGGCGCCGGAGCAGGTGCTCGGCGAACCGGTGACGCGGACCGCCGACGTGTTCGCGTCGTCGATCGTGCTGTGGGAGCTGCTCGCGGGCGAGCGACTGTTCGCGGGCGCGAGCGCGGTGAAGGTCACCGAGCAGCTCCTCTACCAGCGCTACCAGCCCCTGCGGGAGCGGCTACCTTCCCTGCCTCCCGCCATCGACGTCGTGCTCGCGCGCGGCCTCGCGCGGCGACCTGACGATCGCTACCCGTCCGCGTCCGCGCTCGGCGAGGCCGTCGGTCAGGCGCTGCCGCCGGCGCCGGCCGAGGCGGTCGCCGCGCTCGTGGCGAGCCACGGGACGAGCGAGCTCGAGGCGCAGCGACGGGCCCGCGCCGCCCTCACGGGCCACAGCAACGAAAGCCGACGCCCGGGTTCGTAGCGGTCATCGCCATCACCTGGAGGTTGGCGCAGGAGAGCGTGCCCGAGTTGTCGTAGAAGGCGCCGCCGCGAACGAGGCACGTGCTCGCGTCGGGCGTCCCGGCGAGCTCGCACGCATCCTCCCACTCGCGGACGTTGCCGGAGAGGTCGAGCACGCCCGCATAGCCGCCCCTGCAGCCCGGCAGCGAGCCGACCGGGAGCGTCACGCCCGCGTCCTTGTCGGCGCCGTTGCATGCCTGCGGGTCGTAGTCGTTGCCGTACGGCCACCCGTGGAGGCCGTCCTCGTTGTGGCTGCAGGCGCGGTACCACTGGCTGCGCGCGGCGTTCGCGTAGTCGTCGACGCGGCCCGTGCCGCCGGCGACCGCGCCGCACAGACGCTTGCCGGCCGACGCGCAGAACGCGAGCGCATCGCAGTAATCGACGTTCACGATCGGGCGGTCGTCGGCACTCGCGCCGGGAATGCCGCCGTTCGTGGGGCGGAAATCGGTGTTCCAGGCGCAGACTGGAGGCTGACCGCTCGTGTCGCCGGCCCGCGACGCGAGGAATGCCCGGTAGTCGCCGACGCGCACCTCCGTGCGGTCGATGCAGTATGCACCCGTCTGGATCCCGAGCGGGCCGCCGTGGCCGGGGCAGGAGGCACCATCCAGGTCGGGGAGCCCGCCGTCGGCATCCCTCGAGGCGTCGTCGGTCGCCGCGCCCTCGGCCCTCGGCCCTCCGTCGCTCGCCTCGGCGCCTGCCGAGAGCCCGTCGACGTCGCGCAGCCAGAGGCATCCCGCGGTCAGCGCCGGCGCGAGGAGCGCGAGCATCGCGAACAGGCGAGGCGGACTCGGCAGATGCCGCCTCTTCGCCTTCTTCGCCGCCACGCTCTTTTGTAACCCATGCGCGAGGCGCGAGTCACGTGCCGCGCTCCGATGGAGATATACTCTCCTCTCGACGATGAGCGATTCGCGCGCAGAACCGGCGCAGCTCGGCCGGTACACGCTGCTGGGTCGGCTCGCGGGCGGCGGGATGGGCACCGTTCATCTCGCGCGGGTGAGGGGCGAGCGCGGCTTCTCGCGTGCGGTCGCGGTGAAGCTCCTCCACGCCCATCTCGCGGAGGACGCCGACATCGTGACGCGCTTCCTCGACGAGGCACGCGTCGCGGCGTTCGTGAAGCACCCGCACGTGGTGTCGGTGCTCGACGTCGGCGAGAACGAGGGCTCTCCGTTCCTCGTGCTCGACTACGTGCACGGCGACTCCTTCGAGGGACTGCTGCGCGCGGCGCGCAAGGCCGGTGAGCCGGTACCGCTCGACGTGGTCGCCGCGATCGGCAGCGATCTCCTCGAAGGGCTCGATGCGGCACACACCGCAAAGGACGACGCGGGCAACGCGCTCGACCTCGTGCACCGCGACGTGAGCCCGCACAACGTCCTCGTGAGCGAGCACGGCATCGCGTACGTGACGGACTTCGGCATCGCCAAGGTGCGCGACCGGCTGCGGCTCACCCGCACGAACGACATGCTGGGCAAGGCCGGGTACATGGCGCCCGAGCAGCTCGGCGGCCCCGGCGGCGTGACGACGAGGACCGACGTCTACGGCGCGGGCATCGTGCTGTGGGAGGCGCTCGCCGGAAAGAAGCTGTTCGAGGGGCTCGAGCACCAGCTGCTCGCGACCGTGGAACGCACCGAGGCGCCGCTCGTGAGCGGTCACCGGCCAGAGGTCCCGGCGGCGCTCGATGCGCTGGTCGCGGCCATGCTCGCGCGCGATCCGGCGGCGCGGCCGGCGAGCGCGGCTGCGTGCAACACCATGCTCCTGGCAGCGCTCCCGCGCGCGTCGCCCTCCGAGGTCGCCACATGGATGCGCCGCTACGCGCAGGCGCGCCTCGAGAAGCTGGAGGCGCTGCTCCGCGCCCCAGCGGCGTCGTCGTCGGCGTCCGCGTCCGCGTCCGCCTCCGACCCCGCGCCATCCGACCCCTCGCCCCCCGACCCGCCACCCCCCGACCCGGCCCTGACGCTCGCCGGCGTCCCCGCCCCTCTCCGCGCCCCCGAGCGGCGCCTGCCGCGTGCGCTCCTCGGGCTCGTGGTCGTGCTGCTCGGCCTCCTCGCCGCGTCCCTCGCCTTCCGGGTCCGCGCGCCCGCCGCCGCGGTCACCGCCCAGGCCGAGCCTCCGGCGCCGGCGCCCACCGCCCCTGCCCCGACGTCGTCCGCCGCGCCCTCCGTCACCGCCGCGAACAGCGCCAGCTCGAACGACACCTCGCCGCCGGTCCTCGCCAGCGCCTCCGCCAGCGCGCGGCCGAGCACGCGTGTCCCGCCGCGCACGCGCGCCGCCGTCGCGAGCCCCTCGTGCTCGCCGCCCTACGAGATCGTCGACCACATCAAACGATACAAGCGCGAATGCTTCGACCCTGGTCGCTAGCCATCGTCGCGAGCATCGCGTGCGTGGGCGGCGCCGCCCGCGCGCAGCGGCCGGCATCGGCGGTCGTCGGCACGTGCATCGACGCGGCCGAGGACGCGCAGCGGCAGAGCCGGGCGGGCCATCTCCTCGCCGCGCGTGCCCGCACCGAGCAATGCCTCGACGCGCGCTGCCCGCCGGCGATCCGTCGCGACTGCGACGCCTTCCGCACCGAGGTGACGCGCCGGATCCCGAGCGTGGTGGTCCGCGTACGCGACGCGGCCGGCCGGGACCTCGCGGATGCCGCGCTACGCCTCGACGACGCCGTCGTCCCGCTCGACGGACGCGCGAGGGAGGTCGACCCCGGCCCCCACGAGGTCGTGGCGAGCGCCCCCGGCTTCGTGAGCGCACGCCGGCATGTCATCGTCGAGGAAGGCAGCGCAGCGGAGACCATCGAGCTCCGGCTGACCCCCCTGCCCGTCACGGTCCCGGTCGCCGAGACACCCGCCGCGCCGGCCGGCACGTCGCGCGCGCCGATCACGTGGATTGCGAGCGGCAGCCTCGGCGCGGTCGGCCTCGTCGGGCTCGGCCTCTTCACGGGTCTCGGCCTCTCGACCGACGCCGACTACCGCGAGCTGCAGCGCCGGTGCGAGCCGCGCTGCACGGACGCCGAGCGCGACGGGATCCACCGGCGCTACCAGGTCGTGGACGTCGCCCTCGCGGTCGGCGTGGTCGCCGCGGTGGCCGCGGTCGTCGTGTATCTCGTGGGCCCGACGCGCCCCGTGGCCACGTCGCGCTGAACGTCAGCGCCGCCGGTCGAGGCCGTGGCGCCGCGCGAGCTCGGTGAGGTGGTTACGGTCCATCCGGGCGGCGCGCGCCGCGCCCGAGACGTTTCCCGAGAAGCGGTCGAGCAGCCACTTGACGTAGCGCCGCTCGAACGCCGCCTCGAAGCGACGCCGCGTGTCGCGGTACGTGGCGTCCTCGTCGAGCGGCAGGCGCTCGAGGATGTCATCCATCTCGTCGGCGGCGTCGACCGGCGGAAAGTCGACGAGCTCGAGGTGCGTCTTGCCGAGCGCGAGCGAGACGTGCTGGCTGCGCTCGATGACGTTGCGGAGCTCGCGGATGTTGCCGGGCCAGTCGTGCGAGCGGAGCGCCGCCACGAGCTCGTTCGTGACCGGGAGCGCCGCCGCGCGTCCGTCTCCTCCGGCGAGCAAACGCGCGAGCAGCACCGGCAGGTCGTCGAGGCGAGCGCGCAGCGGCGGCACGTGAATGGCAACGACCGCGAGCCGGAAGTACAGGTCCTCGCGAAAGGCCTCCCGCGTCACCTCGCGCGCGAGATCGCGGGTCGTCGCCGCCACGATGCGCACGTCGGCGGCGATCGTCTTCGACCCGCCGACCCGGCGGAACTCGCGCGCCTCGAGCACGCGGAGCAGCTTCGGCTGCAGATCGACGGCGAGCTCGCCGATCTCGTCGAGGAAGATGGTGCCGCCCGCGGCACGCTCGAACGCGCCGGCACGCCCCGCGACGGCGCCCGTGAAGGCGCCCTTCTCGTGTCCGAACAGCTCGCTCTCGATGAGGGACCCGCTCACCGCGCCGCAATCGACGACCTCGAAGGGCCCGTCCGCGCGGGCGCTCTGCATGTGGATCGATCGCGCGAGCACGTCCTTGCCGGTGCCGGTCTCGCCGGTGAGGAGCACGCTGGCCGGCGTGGGGGCGATCCGCTCGAGAATCCCGAAGATGCGCCGCATCTCGAGGCTCGTCCCGAGGGCGAGACCGAAGTGGTCGTGCTCGCTCGGCGGGATGACGACTCCCTCGAGCTCCACGCCGACGAGCAGCTCGACGTTGCCCGCGCGGAGGACGGTCCCGGGCTCCACCAGCGCCTCGCGGATGCGCGCCCCGGCGACGAACACGCCGTTCTTGCTCTCCAGATCGGTGACCTCGAGGCCGGCCTCGGTGCGGCGGATGCGGAGGTGAAGCCGCGAGATCGACGGATCGTCGATGACGAGCTCGTTGGTGGCGGCCTTGCCGACGGTGACCGACTCGCCGGGCTTTCCGGGGAGCCGCAGGGACCGGCCGCGCGCCGGTCCGGACAGCACCGAGAGCACCGCCCCATCGGGCGAGATGGCGGGCAGCGACGTCGTGGCGGTCGACGTGCTTTCGGCGCTGGGCGAGCGGCTCCGCGGCGGCATCGCGTCGACTTTGCACCCGCACGCGCGGATCGCAAAGCGCTTCTGCGCGCGCCCCCGGAATGCCATCGCGAGCAGGCAAACCCTGCTGGCTCGCCCCCGCACGGCCCGTGATCCAGGCGCTCGTGGATGCGCGGTTTTCGGCTGTCAAAGCGCTCTCCGGGGGCACGGCACGCCTCCTGCTGAAGCTGCGGACGAACGGAGGACTCATGAACATCTCGAAGACCCAGGCCACGACGCTCTCGCTCGCTCTCGCTCTTGCCGCATGCAGCGGAGGCGCCGCGAGCGGCGACTCCGGCGAGAGCCGCGCGGCAGCCACCGACGAAGCCGCCGCCTGCGGCGACGGCAACGGACAAGGCGGGAGCGGTACCGACGCGAGCAGCGGCCCCTCGAGCAACGGCGACGCCGGCCCGAGCGCACCGCCCGGCGCGCTCCCCGGCGGCGATCTCGAGGCCGCGCGCGCCTTCATGAAGCCGCTCGCGCTCGGCGTGAACGTGGAGCGTTCCTGGGCGTGGGCAGTGCCGGGCGGTCCGAAGGCGGAGGCGCAGTACCTCGCCTCGCTCGGGGTGACGCACGTTCGCGTGTTCTTCCCGTGGTCGCCGACGAACGACTTCGGCCTCGGCACCGGGGTGCCCGGAGCCGCCGCGTACAAGACGTTCCTCGACGCGATCGCGCAGTGGATCGAGGGCGGGCTCACGGTGTTCGCCGACTGCACCGACGTCCTCGGCGCCGGCGACTTCGCGGCCCACGGCGGCGACATCCACGCGGTCGTGAAGAACCTCGGCGACATGGCCGCGACGTACGGCTTCTCGCCGACGAGATTCGCCCTCGGCCCCGTCAACGAGTGGGCGGGCGACGACGGGAAGGGCGGCGATCCCTTCGCGGCGGAGCGCCTCGCGCTCCACGACATCCTGCGCGCGTCGCTGCCCGGCTACGTCCTGACCGCGAGCTCGGAGTACTGGGACTACTTCAAGAACCTCGCGCACCTGACGCCGCTCGCGGATCAGCGGATCATCTACTCGTTCCACTCGTACGAGGCGCACAGCGCCGCCGACTGGAAGGCGACCGCCGCCGACCCGCTGAAGACCTGGTCGGCAAGCCACGGCGGCCTCCCCGTGCTGTGGGGCGAGGCGGGCGTCGGCAACTCGTACAACAGCAACGACTCGTCGAACCCCGCGGTGTGGCCCGGCAACGTCACGACGATGGCGAGCGCGATGGCGGTCTTCCGCCCGACGCTCTGGGCCATCACGTACGGCGGCGAGTGGCGCCTCAACGGATCCTCGAGCGACGCGCACGTCCGCTCGGATCTGTCGGGCGCCGTCACCGCCGCGGCAGCGAGCACGAAGACCGCGCTCGCCGGCAACAACGGCGCTCCCTGAGCCGCTACTTGCGGTTCTTCTTGCGCGCGTCCTTCTCGCGCTTTCGCTGCGCCTTCTTGGCGTTCTTCTCCTTCTCGGAGAGCGCCTTCATCTTCGTCATGCTCTCGGCGGGCGCGCCGCCGCCCATGCCGGGCATACCCGGGAAGCCGCCGGGCATTCCCGGAAAGCCGCCAGGCATTCCCGGGAAACCGCCGGGCATTCCCGGAAAGCCGCCAGGCATTCCGGGGAAGCCGCCGCCGCCCTGCATCTGCTTGGCCATGTTCTTCATGTTCTTCATGGCGCCGAACTGACGCATGCCCGGGATCTGCCCGAGCAGGCCGCCCATGCCGCCCATGTTGCCCATCATCTGCTTCATGAAGAGGAAGCGCTGCACGAGCTCGCTGACCGCCTGGGCCGGCATACCCGAGCCCTTCGCGATGCGGTCGACGCGCTTCGGCTCGCGCACGAGCGCGTTGGGGTCCCGCCGCTCGAACGTCGTGAAGCTCGAGATCATGGCCTCGATCTTCACGAGCTCGCGGTCATCGAGGTTCACGTCGGCGGGCAGCTGGTCCATCCCGGGGAGCTTCCCGACGATGTCCTTCAGGCTGCCCATCTTCTGGATCATCTTGATCTGGTTCAAGAAGTCATCGAGCGTGAAGTCGCCCTGGAGCATCTTCATCGCGTCTTCGGCGGCCTTCTCCTGATCGACGACCTCCTCGAAGTCCTTCATCAGGCCGACGACGTCGCCCATGCCGAGCACGCGGCTCGCCATGCCCTCGGCGCGGAACTCCTCGAACTTGTCGACGCCCTCACCGATGCCGGCGAAGCGCACCGCCGCGCCCGTGACCTCCTTCACGCTCATCGCGGCGCCGCCGCGGGCGTCGCCATCGAGCTTCGTGAGGACGACGCCGGTGAGCCCGAGCGTGTCGTGGAAGCCGCGCGAGACCTTGACCGCGTCCTGTCCGATCATCGCGTCGACGACGAGGAAGATGTTCTGCGGTGAGGTCTTCGCCTTGATGTCGGCGAGCTCCTGCATCAGCTTCTCGTCGATCGCGAGACGGCCTGCGGTGTCGTAGATGATGACGTCGCGGCCCTGGCTCTTCGCCTCGGCCTCCGCGCGCTCGCAGATCGTGACCGGCGACTCGCCGGGGATGCTGAAGACGGGGACGTCGATGCTCTTGCCGAGCACCTGCAGCTGCTCGACGGCGGCGGGGCGCTGCATGTCGGCGGCGACGAGGAGAGGCTTCTTGCCCTCCTTCTGCAGGTAGCGCGCGAGCTTCGCGGTGGTGGTCGTCTTTCCGGAGCCCTGGAGGCCGACCATCATCAGCTTGGTCGGGCCGGCGCCCTTCTCGGCGAACGTGATCGCGGGACCTTCCGCGGTCATGAAGTCGACGAGCTCGTCGTGGCAGATCTTGACGAACTGGTCGGACGCCGAGACCTTGAGGTTCTCGCCGCTCTTTCCCTTCGCCTTGATGCGGACGACCTCGCCGAGCGCCTTGTCCTTCACGCGCGCGAGGAACGTCTTCACGACCCCGAGCTCGACATCGGCCTCGAGGAGGCTGAGACGCACCTCACGGAGCGCCGTGTCGATGTTGCTCTCGGTCAGCTCGGTGAGGCCAGCGAGCCGGTTCTTGGCCTGGCGGAAACCCTTCGCAATCGCGTCGAACATGCTGTTTTCCTTGGGCCCGGACTTACCACGGTCGGGGCGGTCCGGAAAGGAGCGCGTCCTCCGGAGGGCACGCGGGGGCGGCAGGCGCGATCCACGGTAGGCTGCGGCCGTGAGCGCTCCCCCGCCGGCACCGGTCCATCCCGCGAAGCGCGTCGTGGTGCTCTATGGGTGCCTCGCCGCCGCATTCCTCCTGCTCGCGCCGTTCTGCGCGAGCGTGGCCGGTGCTGCGCCGGCCGTCGTGCTGCTCGGCTGCGCCGCCTTCCTCGGGTACGTCGCGCGCACGACCTGGATCCGGATGCCCGCGGTGCAGCACGTCAACCTGGCGGTCCAGCAGCTGACGCGGGGCAACCTCGCCAGCGTGAGGGCGCACCTGGCGGCGGTCGGTCCCCGTGCGCGGCGGGACACGAACATCGGCCGCGCCGTCCTCCTCGTCGAGGCGCTCACCGCGCTCCACGAGAGCCGGCTCGAGGACGCCGAGGCGGCGGCGACGGCGGCCATCGAGCTCCCGGCGGGCATCCTGCTCCGCGAGGCGGAGCTCCAGCAGCGCGCGACGGCGCGGGCGACGCGGGCGCTCGTCCGTGCTGCGCGTGGCGACGCGGCGGGCGCCAAGGAAGACGCCGACGTCGCCGAGCAGTCCGTCCACGCCAGCCCCGAGGTCGTCGCGCGCGCGCGGCTCGTCCGCGCCGTGTTGATGGCGAAGCTCGCGTATCACGAGGAGGCGCTGCGCACGTACCTCGTCGAGAACGCGTCCCTCGTGCTCGAGCACGGGATGCCGCGCGAGCGCCTGCTGTTTCGCGCGCTCCGGCGCATGTCGCGCAGCCCGGCGCGCAGCGTCTATCGTGAGGCGGCGAAGGTCGGCGAAGGGGACGCGCCCTCGAAGACCGCGACGTGGATCGCGGCGATCGCGCCCGAGGCGGCGCCGTTCGCGTCGGGGGACCGCATGCTCGCGGACGTGGCCGAGGAGCACGCGGCGAGCTCGGCGACGCCGGCCGACGTGGAGGCGCTCGCGCGTGCCCGACGGGCCGCGGAGCCGCGGCGAACGCCGGGCGGCCGGGGACGCCTTCTCGCGGTCTGGGCGGCGCTGATCGTGATGCTCGTCGCCGTCTGGGAGCTCCTCGCGCCGCCGACACCGGGGACGCGCGCGGCGTCCGCGGCGAACGACGCGGGAGGCGGGGGTCCGCTCGCGTTCCTCACCGCGGGGGCGTGCTTGATGGTCGTCGTCGCCGCGGCGGCGGTCGCGGTCGCGGTGCTCCGGGCGCGGCGCTCGACGCGCGAGCTGTTCGTGGCGCGTCGTCTCGCGGCGCTCGGTGACCGCGCGCGTGCGGTGCCGCTGCTCGAGGGGCTCGTCCGGAGCAGCGCCCCGCTGACCGCCGCCGGCGCGGGCCTCGAGCTGGCGCGGCTCGCGGCGAGGGCGGGCGACTTCCCGGTGGCGATCGCGCAGGCCGACGCCGCGATGGCCAAGATCAACACCCCGCAGCTGCGCCCCGCGACGTCCGACCTCCTCCTCCCCGCGCTGATGGCAGAGTCGGCGGCGGCGATGGCAGTGCGCGGCGGGACGGAGGAGGCGAGCGCCGAGCTCGCGGTCCTCGAGCGTGACTTCCCGACGTACTCGCAGCTGGCGCTGGCGCAGCTGCGGATCCATCTTCTCGTCGCGATCCGGCGCGGTGAACGTGACCGGGCCCACGCCCTGGCGCGAGCCCGCACGTCGGAGCTGCGTCTGCCGTATCGCGAGGAGCTCCTGGCGGACCTCGTGCTCGCCTCGCGCGGCGACCTCGACGACCTGGAGCTCGCGCGGGTGGACGCGGAAGTCCACGAGAACGACGCCCTGCGCGTGTGGATCGACCGGGTGGCCCCGGGCCTGCGCGAGGAGCGGCGGGTGGTGGCGCCGCGGCCGCGCGTGGCGGCGCGAGCGAGCGAGGCGGAGGAGCTGGAGGTGGCGGAGGCAGAACGGGTGGAGCGGGCGGCGGCGGTTCCGGTCCGGAGCTGACGTCGGGAGACTGCTGGCGGTCGAGGAGGTGGGCGGCAGCCTGGAGGCGAGTGAAGTTGCCAATGCATTCGCGCGACGCTCTACCGGCAGCGTCCGCCAGGCCTCGCCGGCCCCGCTCGCTTTCATCATGCCGCTGGTCGCTTGAACAGGGCCAACCCGTGATCGTCCCACGCAGTCAGGCCAGCAACTGACGACTGGATAGCCCAATTCAAGTTGCCAATCGCGGCGCGCGCCCTACACTTCCCATATGGACGCCGGCGCCCAGCTTGCTCTCCTGCCGGTGCGAAACACCCACGGTGGTGCGCGCAAGAATGCGGGACGGAAGCCACTGCCCGTCGGGCAACGCAAGACTGCCCATCGCGCGCTGGCCCGTCTGTCGCCGCATACGCCCGTCCACATCACGCTGCGTGGCGCACGCGGGCTCGCGTCGTTCCGGAGCGAGATGATGGCGCGCGCCATCGGCGGAGTCATCCGCACGATGAAGAGCGCGCGGAACGACCTGCGGATCATTGAATTCTCCATCCAGAGCAATCATCTTCACCTCATCGTCGAGGCTGACGACGAGTGGGCGCTCTCGAGCGCCTTTCGCGGCTTCCAGACGCGCGTCAGCAAGCGCCTGAACCACCACGTACTCCGTCGCCGCGGACCTGTATTGGGCGATCGCTACCATCGGGAAGACCTGACGAGTCGCCGCCAGGCGCGCCACGCGCTCGTGTACGTCCTCCAGAATGCCCATCACCACGGCGTGGTGAAGCCGGGAATGCAGGATCCGCTGTCCTCGGCGCCCTGGTCCGAGCGCTTCATCCATCGCCCGCTGCTCCCGCCCGAGACCTCCCCGTGCTCGCGCCCACTCACCTTCATGCTGAGGGCGCTCTGGGAACGGCAGTGGCCAGGCCTCGTCTCCCCGTGCGAAGTGCCGAAGGGACGGCAGGCCCTTCACCGTCGTTGCTCGAGCTGATGGACGCCATCTTCGATGGGTGGGTGAGGTTGACGCGAAGACTCGGCTCGCCGGGTCAGGTGTCCGAGCGCTCACACACAGCCGGCGCTCCGCATCTGCGCCACGGGCCCCGCCGTCCGACCACCTGCTCCTCGCGCCAAACAAGTTACCCATCGCGTCCCGGCACTACACGATAACGACGGCGCGAGAAGGGCTGCGAGTCGTCTCCGGCTGCTCGTCGAGCCGAGCCGCCGGGGGCGTCACGCGCTCGTGCACGCAACGTCGGCGACAAATCGAGCCGGCGCGGCGCTCCCCGCGACGAGAACCCCTCGCCACCGACTCCGACAATAGCCCAATTCAAGTTGCCAATCGCCACGCGCGCACTACGCTTCCGATATGGACGAAGGCGCCCAGCTTGCCCTCCTGCTTGTGCGCAACACCCACGGAGGTGCGCGCAAGAATGCCGGGCGGAAGCGGCTACCGGCGGGGCAGCGCATGACCGCCCACCGGGCACGGCCCCGTCT
The DNA here is from genome assembly GCA_028287035.1 of Labilithrix sp. Next base: position 103,481 of record JAQBQL010000243.1, read on the forward strand.
CTCGCCGCATACGCCGGTGCACATCACGCTGCGCGGCGCCCACGGGCTCCCGTCGTTCCGGAGCGAGAGGATGGCGCGCGCCATCGGCGGGGTCATACGCACGATGAAGAGCGCGCGGGACGACCTGCGGATCATCGAATTCTCCATCCAGAACAATCATCTCCACCTGATCGTCGAGGCCGACGATGAACGGGCGCTCTCGAGCGCGATTCGCGGCTTCCAGACGCGCGTGACGAAGCGCCTGAACCACCACGTACTCCGTCGCCGCGGACCTGTATGGGGCGATCGCTACCATCGGGAAGACCTCACGAGTCGCCGCCAGGCGCGCCACGCGCTCACGTACGTCCTCCAGAATGCCCATCACCACGGCGCGGTGAAGCCGGGAATGCGCGACCCACTCTCCTCGGCGCCCTGGTCCGACCGCTTCATCCATCGCCCGCTGCTCCCACCCGAGACCTCCCCGTGCTCGCGCCCGCTCACCTTCATGCTGAGGGCGCTCTGGGAAGGGCAGTGGCCAGGCCTCATCTCCCCCTCCGAAGTCCCGACGGGGCGGCAGGCGCTTCGCCGTCGCGACGTGCGCGTGTGACCACCTAATCGTGAGCGCCTCGTGGAGCACGAGCCTTCCTTCGGGAGACGCGCGCTGTCGGAACGTTACTGGAGCTGACGGACAGCATCGTTCGAACCACGCCGAAGACGACGGGAGGCGGGCTGCTCGTCGAGCCCGAGTCGCCGCCAGTAGCGCGGGCCAGGGTCTTCCCTCCGGAACGACGGGAAGCCCGCGGGCGCCCGCGCGCGTTGACGTGCACGGGCGTATGCGTCGACAGTCGCGACCGCCCGCGCTCGGCGGTCCTGCGCTGTCCGCCGCGGAGCCGCTTCTGGCCCGCAATCTTGCGCGCACCACCGTGGGCGCTGCGCAGGGTTGACAATAGCGCACGTCAAGTTGCCAATCCCGACGCGCCCATTGCAATTGGCACATGAACACGGCGCCCGGCTTGCTCTCCTGCGTTTGCCCGCGGCTCCCGCCCCGAGACCTCCTCCTCCGACGTCCCGAAGGAGCGGCACCCGTCGCATCCCCCGCCGCTCCCTACCGCTTCACCCAGAGCTCCAGCCGCCCACCGCCCGACCGCTCGCGCAACACCAGGTCGTATTCCTCGGGCATGTCTCCGCCGAAACCGCAATACGTGACGACGCGGGCGCCGGGCCGTGCGCGCGAGAGGAGAAGCTCGGTGGCGACCACGTCTCCGTTGAAGCGCTTCGCGCTGAGCTCGACGGTGCCGTCGAGACAATCGGTCCTCGTGCACAGGTTCTCTGCGAACGGATTGAACAGGTAGAAGCCATCGATCGCAGCGGGATCCTGCTCTGCGATGCTCCCGCCGTCGAAGCTCACCTCGACACCGATCCTCTCTGCAGCGCTGCGCGCGATCTCGACGAGGTGCGGGCGATGCTCGATGCCGCGGACCTCCGCGTTCGCCACCGCGCCCGCGACGATGCAGAACTTGCCGACCCCCGAACCGATGTCGAGAATCCTCGCCCGGGCCCGATCCACGAGAAGGGCCGCGGCGCGCACGGCCACTTCCACCGGCGTCCAGTAGAGGCTCGAACGCGCCTGCGCAGCCGGCGGGAACACCTCGTCGAACACCCGGTCGGCCACGACCACGCCACCGCGAAGCGATTGACCGATCCGCCAGTATTCACGACCCGGCTCGTCAGTATTCCTGACCCTCGTCGCTCGTGCCTCGCCCGCGATCGCTCGCCGGCGAGCGCCAGCAACGGAGAGCGCGCTCATGCGATCGAAGCGGCCGGGCGCCGGCGAAACACTGCAGACGCGACCTCACGCTTCTTCATCATGCCTCGTGCGCTCGGTGTTCCAACGGGTCGCCAGGCGTACAGCAAATCCCGTACCGCTCCGTCACGCGCCCCCAAGCCAGCCACCGGCGAGCCCCGGCCACATCCTCCGTCCCCCTCGCGACGAGCTGGCGCCTATCCCCGCCAAAACAGCCCCCAACCACGCCATCCTGGCGTACTTCCGGCGCCCTCCCGGGCGTGACGCCGCCATCGCGCGCGCTCGCGCCACCGCCCCGACAACGGTAGGGTGTCCCGTGCCCCGAACGAAAAGGCCCGCCGACGTCGTCTTCGAGCCCGTCATGGAGTCAGGGTCGATGCGCGAGCTGGACCGCATTCTCACGGCGGTTGCCGCGAAGGAGGTCGTCCTTTCCCTCGTCGGCGAGAGCGGCACCGGCAAGGAGGTCCTCGCCCGCCGCATCCACGAGATGTCCCATCGACGGAGCGGTCCGTTCGTTCCCATCAACTGCGCGGCGATCCCGGATGCCCTCTTCGAGAGCGAGCTCTTCGGTCACGAGAAGGGAGCCTTCACGGGTGCCACCTCGCGCGCGCTGGGCAAGCTCGAGGCGGCAAACGGCGGAACGCTCTTCCTCGACGAGGTCGGCGAGATGCCGCTCACCATGCAGGCGAAGCTCCTTCGCTTCCTCGAGAACCGCAAATTCATGCGCGTCGGCGGATCGACCAAGATATCGGTCGACGCTCGGCTGGTCTGCGCGACGCTCCGCCCGCTGGAAGACGAGGTGAAGGCGGGGCGCTTCCGCGCCGACCTGTTCTACAGGCTCCAGGGGATATCGCTGGCCATTCCGCCGCTTCGCGAGCGGCAAGCGGACATCGCACCGCTGGTTCGTCAATTCACCGCGCAGCTCTCGGCGCGCCACGGCACGCAGCCGCCGAAGTACGCCCGTGCGGCTACGATGGCGCTCCTCCACTACTCGTGGCCAGGCAACATCCGCGAGCTCCGTAACGTGGTGGAGCTCGTGTGCCTCCTTCGCGAGGGAAAGTCGGTGCGCTTCTCGGACCTGCCGTTGACCCTCAGGCGGGAGCTCGAGAGCGGCGCGTCCTCGAAGAAAGCAGCCGCGCCGGACGTTCTCTCCGTCCGGCTCGACCGCCCGCTCCACGAGAGCGTGAACACCATCCTCGAAGCGGCCCTCGCGCTGGAGAATGGCAATCGCTCCCGCGCGGCTCGCCGGCTCGGCGTCAGCCTGCGCACCATGCAGCGATTCGCCGCTCGTGGCGCCTGCTAGCGCGTGCCACGACGGCACTCCCGAGCATCTGCGATCGATCCCGCTATGCCATCGTGGCGCGCACCCTGGACCCGTTCACCAGACGCCCATCGCCGGACCCCGCCGATGCGCGCCGCAGCGGTGGCACCAACGTTGCTGAGACGGCCGCAGATGCACACGCGTAAGCGCGCCACCGGCTCCCAGCACGTCGCCATCGTCTCGGCTAACCCCGAGACGCTCGACGGTCTGCAGACCTATCTCCAGAGCGCTGGCGTCGGGGCACGGGGAACCCGGCGCCTCGAGGACTGCGCCGACCTGAAGGTGCCCGCCACCATCTCGGTCGTGCTCTTCCCGGATGACTTCGCCACGGAGAGCGTCCACGTCAACGACGACAGCCCGAAGCGAAGGGCGCCGAGGGTCTATCAATGAGCACGACCGCCGGCCCGAGGAGCACGTCTTGAAGAACAGGGGTGCACGATGAGAAGAAATGGAGCTTGCGCGGTGGTCAGCCCGGTGCCGTTCGTGCAGACGTGGCCCGTCGCGATCGACGACACGACCGACGCACAGCTCGACGCCCTGTTGCCGCCGCCGGTGCGCCGCGTGTCGTCGGTGTACTGGACGCCCATTCGCGTCGCGCAGCGTGCCGCACGGATATTCGACGATCTCGGCGTCTCGCGCGTCCTCGACGTCGGCTCGGGCCCTGGAAAGTTCTGCGTCGTGGCAGGCGCGGGAGCGCCCCGGATATCCTTCGTCGGAATCGAGCATCGCCCGCATCTCGTCGCCGCAGCGCGCTCGCTCGCCGCTTCCGTGGGCGCGCTCAACGTCACGTTCGTGCACGGGGATGCGACGTCCTTCCCGTGGACGGGCTTCGACGGCTTCTACGTGTTCAACTCGTTCGCCGAGAACGGCCTCGCTTCGGACGACCAGGTCGACCAGACCGTCGAGCTGTCGCACGTCAGGCGCATCGACGACATCATGCGCGTGAAGCGATGGCTGCAGACGAGGGACCCCGGCGCCATCTTGCTGACCTATCACGGCCTCGGCGGCCCCATCCCGGCGTCGTACGAACAGGTGCACGTGGAACGGGCGGGCAGCGGCTGGCTGCGCGCCTGGCGGAGTAGGCGCGGCGGGCCGACCGACAAGTTCTGGCTGGAGGACGACGCCGACGTGCGCCTCGCGTCGCTCGAAGACATCGCCCGCGAGCTCGCGCCCGGATACCCGGCGTCATTCGATCGAGCGCGTCCGCCTCGGCGCCCGCGTCCTCAGAACTGATACGTCCGGCGCAGCGCCATCACCTGATCATCGCACGATGCGAGCCCCGCGAATCCCTCGTCGAGGAGCCGCGACGACTCGCCCAGCTTCGTCCCCAGGGCCTGCGCCTCCGCGGACTCCTTGGCGAGCTTGCCGGCGTCGAGATCGGCAATCGCGCGCTCGACCTCGTTCTTCAACACCAGCGCACGGGCCGTCGCCTCGGCGGAGACCAGGCACGCGTCGCGCGCGCGGCACACGTCCGGCGCACGGCAGGGCACCGCCCGTAGCGGCGCCACGAGATCCGGCTTCGCGGCATTCGGCGCCTTGCGGAAGCGGTCCATCGCCTCGCTCACCTGCGCCGCCTGCTGCTTGTCGCTCCCGCGGCAGCCCGTGACCGCGAGCGACGCGATCGTTGCCAGTGCCAGAACGACCAGCTTCATGACAGCTCCACCTTGCTCCACATCTCGCGGAGCATCTTCTCTTTGCGCCGGTCGGTCCGCGTGATGATCCGCGCGACCCCCCAGGCGGCGAGCAGCTCGCCTTCCTGGCCGAGCGCCGGAAGCGTGCTCCGGCCCGTGACGAACACGTTGCCGAGGCCGGTGCGCAGCGGCTCGCCCGCGAGCCCGTGAAGCTGCGGCGGCGCCACCGAGAAGCGCGGGATCATCGCCTCGGCCTCGAGCGAGCCGCCCGACGCACGAAGACGCGCCCGGTCCACGAGGTGCGCACGGATACCCCACGATGAAGGACCGATTCGCGAATCCCCAGGCGAGGGAGACCGGAAATCCCAGAGCGGCCGCGCGTCATGCGGCGAATCCACGACGAGGAGATGCCGCTCGACGAACGGGAGCAGCTCGAAGATCGCCGAAAGCACCTCCTCGCGCGCGCCCGCCAGCGGCGCTCCCTCGGGCAGGATGGTCTCCGCCACGAGCAGCACCGTGCCCGGCGCGGGGCCCGGCGCCTGCTGCAGGTGCACCGCCCCGCCGCGCGCCGGCAGCAGGAACGACTCGACGGCGAGCGGCTGCGGCACACCCTCCGGACGCACCACCAGCGACACGACGAAGCGCCGCTCCGACGCCGTGACCGTCGACGCCTCCTCGCTGCGCGGTGCCACGAATTCGGGCGCGAGCTCGAGGACCTGAGCCGCCTCCAGGTCGGAGACCACGAACGTCACGCCGACCGGCGCCTCGTCGCCGTCGACGTGCACGCCCCGCACCTTCCCGCCCTTGACGACGAGGCTCGCCGCGCGGTCACCGATGCGCGTGTCACCGCCGTGCGCGCGCACGCGCTCGAGCAGGAAGTCGACGAGCTCGTCCTCGCCGCCCGCCAGATGCGTCACCCCGCGCGTCCACGCGCCGTGGAGCCGCGCCGTCGCAAACGCGGGCAACGCGTCGGCGAGGTCGGTCGCGAAGCGTGCCGGCGTCGTCACCACGGCGCGAAACGCATGATCGCGCGGCAGCTCCGCGAGGAGATCCCCCGCGTCCTCGAGATACGGAAGCGAGGCGGCGACCCGGCCCGTCTCGCGGCGCTCCCAGAACCCGCCGGGCGGCCACACCGCGTCGCGCTCGAAGGCCGCGTCGGCGGCGGCATTGGTGCGCGCGAGCTCCGCGTAGAGGTCGTCGACCACGCGGCGGACGGCCGGGAACTCGCGCTCGATCTCGCGCGCGAAGAGCGCCGCGTCGGGCGGAACCTCGAGCCGCGACCCCGGTGCGAGCACCTGCAGCATCGGATCGAGCGTCCCCAGCCGGCGGCGAAAGGTCTGCGACTGCGCGAGCTCGACGAGCACGCGCCCCCACGCCGGCGACGACGCGGAGAGGAACGTGAAGGGACGACGCGCCAGCACGAGGCCATCGTGGTGATAGGTGGGCCTGCGCCAGCCGTGACCGAGCACCAGCACGCGCCACGAACGCCGCGCCAGGAGCGCTGCGGCGGCGAGCGCCCCGATGCCGGCGCCGAGCACCACCACGTCGTAGTGCTTGGAGGTGACGCCGTTCATGACGCCGGCTTGATGCGCACGCGCGCACGCTCGCCGGCGAGCGCCGGCAGCACCTCGACCCGTTCCTCGGCGATCCACTGGAGCACCGCCGGAAGCAGCGCGTGCTCGCTCTCGAGGATTCGCGCGCGGAGCGCCGGCTCGTCGTCGCCGTCCAGCACGGGCACCGCCCGCTGCGCGATGATGGGGCCCGTGTCCATGCCCGCGTCCACGAAGTGGACCGTGCAGCCGGTCACCCGCACGCCGTACGCGAGCGCCTGACCCTGCGAGTGCGTCCCGGGGAACGCCGGCAGGAGCGAGGGATGGATGTTGACCACGCGGTAAGGGAACGCCCCGAGGAGCACCGGCGTCACGATCCGCATGAATCCCGCCAGCACGACGCACGTGACGCCATGCGCCCGCAGTTGCTCCACGACCGCCGCATCGAACGCCTCGCGTGTGGCGTGCGCCTTGTGATCGACCACCATCGTGGCGATTCCGGCGGCCCGCGCGCGCTCCAGCCCTCCCGCGCTCGCCACGTTGGACAGGACGACCGCGATACGTGCCGACAGCGAGCCGCTCGCGACGGCATCGATGACCGCCTGCAGATTCGTGCCCGAGCCGGAGACCAGCACCCCCAGGACGAGGGGCGCGGTCACGGGAAGATCACCCGCGCCTCGAAGTCCGTGCCGTCGGGCACCGCGACGACCTCACCGAGATCGATGGGCGCTTCCCCGAGGGCCTCGAGCGTCTCGACGGTGAGCGCATGCTCGCCGGCGCCGACCACGAACACGAAGCCCACGCCGAGGTTGAACACGCGCCGCAGCTCGTGCTCGTCGACCTGCTCCGCGATGAGGTCCACGAGCGCGGGGCGCTTCCACCGCGTCGCGGGAAGGCGCACGCCGAGCCCCTCGGGCAGCACGCGCGGAAGGTTGCCGGGCAGGCCGCCGCCGGTGATGTGGCTCATGGCGTGGACGTCGATTCCCGCGGCGAGCACGGCCTGCACGTGCCGCGGGTAGAGGCGTGTTGGCGCGAGCAGCGCCTCGCCGACCGAGGCCCCGCCGAGCGAAGCCGGACGATCGGCGGGCGTCAGCTTCATCGCGTCGAAGAGCACGCGGCGCGCGAGCGAGTAGCCGTTCGAGTGGAGACCACTCGAAGGAAGGCCGATCACGCGGTCACCGGCGGCGACGCGTTTGCCGTCGACGAGCTTCTTCTTGTCGACGACGCCGACCACGAAGCCGGCGAGGTCGTACTCGCCCGCGGCGTACATGCCGGGCAGCTCGGCGGTCTCGCCCCCGAGCAGCGCGCAGCCCGACTCCTTGCAGGCGAGCGCGATGCCCTTCACGACCGCCTCGGCGACATCGAGCGAGAGCTTGCCCGTCCCGAAGTAGTCGAGGAAGAAGAGGGGGCGCGCGCCGCACGTGATGATGTCGTTCACGCACATGCCGACGAGGTCCTGGCCGATCGTGTCGTGCACGCCGGTGAGGAACGCGACCTTGAGCTTCGTGCCGACGCCGTCCGTCCCGCTCACCAGGATCGGCTCCTCGAGGCCCTTCGGCACCGCGCAGAGGCCCGCGAATCCGCCGACGTCGGCGAGCACCTCGGGGATGCGCGTCATCTTCGCGAAGGGCTTGATGCGCTCGACGAGCTCGTCTCCCGCGTCGATGTCCACGCCCGCGTCGCGATACGAGATGGAGGGCATTGCCGGGGCCTTCTAGCCCCGCCCGTCGCTCGCGACAACTGCCATGCGCCCGCGTAGCATCGCGGGATGCGCAAGCTCCTCGCGACGGTCACCTTCCTCGGCGCAGCCGCGCTCGCCGCCGACGCGAACGCCTTCTGCGGCTTCTACGTGAGCGGCGCCGACGGGAAGCTTTTCAACGACGCGACGCAGGTGGTCCTCATGCGCGAGGGCACGCGCACCGTGCTGTCGATGCAGAACAGCTACGCGGGTCCGCCGAAGGACTTCGCGATGGTGGTCCCCGTGCCCGTGGTGCTCCAGCAGGAGAACGTGAAGACGCTCCCGAAGGACATCTTCGCGCGCGTCGACCAGATGACCGCGCCGCGCCTCGTCGAGTACTGGGAGCAGGACCCGTGCGCGCCCCCGATGCCGATGGAGGCGATGGCGCTCGGCGGCGCCGGCCCGCGCTACCGCTCGGCCCCGGCTCCGAAGGCAGCGGCGGATCTCGGCGTCACGGTGGAGGCGAAGTTCACGGTCGGCGAGTACCAGATCGTGATCCTCAGCGCGCAGGACGCGGCGGGGCTCGATACCTGGCTTCGCCAGGAGCAATACAAGATTCCCGAAGGCGCCGACGCCTACCTCCGGCCGTACGTGCAGGCGGGCAGCAAGTTCTTCGTCGCCAAGGTCGATGTCACCAAGGTGAAGTTCGAGAATGGCCGCGCCGCGCTCTCGCCCCTGCGGTTTCATTACGACGCGGACACCTTCTCGCTGCCGGTGCGGCTCGGGCTCATGAACTCGCAGGGCACGCAGGACCTCATCGTCAACGTGCTCGCGAAGGGGACCCGCTACGAGGTCGCGAATTATCCGAATGTCACGATTCCCACGAACTTCGATGTCGCCGAGGCGGCTCGTGGGCAATTCGGGACGTTCTATGCGGCGCTCTTCGACCGCACGCTCCAGCAGGTCCCGAAGGCGGTGGTCACGGAGTACTCGTGGGACGCAACCACGTGCGACCCCTGTCCGGCGCCGCCGCTCACCGCGGGCGACCTCGCGACGCTCGGCGCGGACGTGCTCCCCTCGAGCGGCGTGTCCGGTGGTCAGGGCCCGGGCGCCGCTTCCGGGCCGCCCGGCGCGCGCCCTCCGCGCCGGCCCTGGGGCGGCGGGTCCGGGTTCGTGATGACGCGCCTGCATGCGCGCTACGGGAAGGAGTCGCTCGGCGAGGACCTCGTGTTCCGCACCGCATCTCCGATCGCCGGAGGTCGCGAGGTGTCGACCGGCGCGGGCGGGCTCGAGCACGGCGCGCAGCCGAGCGGCATCAACAACTTCCAGGGCCGCTACGCGATCCGTCACCCGTGGACCGGGCCGGTCGCCTGCAAGAGCCCGGTGCGCGGGATCTGGGGCGGTCCGCCGGGCGGCGCTCAGCAGAAGCCGGCGGCGGCAACGGGGCTCGCCTTTGCTCCGCGCGGCAAGCTGCAGCTCGCGGCGTTCGTGAAGGGGCCCTTGCCCGACGCGATCGCGCTGCCCGGCGCGCCGACGCCGCTCGGATCGCCGGTGGTGCCCGGGGGCGGTGCCGGCGCGACGAACGACGCGGGCGGGGCGAGCGCCGCGAGCGATGCCGGACCGGAGCTCGATGCGTCCTCGGCCGATGGCGGTTCGGGAGTCCCGCCGGCCACACCGCCGGCGAGCCACGGCTGCGGGTGCACCGTCGCGCCCGACGTCACGAGCACCGGCGCGCTCGTCGCGGGCGCGCTCGCCTTCGGCGCCGCCCTCTTGCGCCGCAAGCGTCGGCGCTGATCCGCGCGTGCCGGCGCGCCTAGTGCCGGCGCGCTTGCGAGCGCACCGGCATCGGCACGTCGTGCTCGGCCGTGCTGCCGTCGCCGAGCTGGCCCGCCTGGTTGTCGCCCCAGCAGCGGGCGCCGCCCTCCGCGAGGCGACCGCACGCGCTGGTCGCTCCGACGGCGAGCTCGAGGACGCCGGTGAGCCCCTGGACCGGCGCCGGACGCGCGACCGCCTGCGTCGTGCCGTTCGCGAGCTGATGGTGATCGTTGTCGCCCCAGCACGCGACGGTGTTGTCGTGGAGGCGCGCGCACGTGAACTGCCCGCCCGCGTGGATCTCGACGGCGCGCGGCAGGCCGCTCACGAGCGCCGGCTCGGCGGCGGTCACCGTGGTGCCATCACCGATCTGGCCGTGCGTGTTGTCGCCCCAGCAGCGCGCCGACCCATCGTCGAGGAGCGCGCAGGCGTGCCCGCCGCCGGCGGTGAGCATGGTCAGCGCTGCGCCCGCGAGCAGCGTGCGCGCCGGACCGCCCGCGTTGCCCACGCAGCGCACGACGCGGCCCGGCGACGCGATCGATGCGCACACCCGGTCGGTGCCGACCGCCACGAGCGACGCCGCTTCGCCTGCGAGCACGAGGCCGGGCAGCGCGACGGGCGCCGGGTGCGCGTCGTCCCAGCAGAGCACCTGACCGTCCTGGACCGCGCACGTGCGGTCACCCGCGGCCCCGATCGTGGTGACGCGCGCCACCGGCGGGAGCGCGGGGGTCTTCGTGCGGCCCCAGCACGTGACGCGCCCGTCCTCGTAGAGGCCGCACGAGTGGCTGCGCCCGAGCGCGAGCTCCTTCGGCGCCGCGGGCACCTCGGTGGCGGACACCGGCAGCAGGCTCTGCGCCTTCTCGCCGTTGCCGAGCTGCCCGTGATCGCCCGCGCCCCAGCACTCGAGCTCGCCCGCGGCGAGCGTCGCGCAGCCGTGGTACGCGCCGAGCCACACGCGGCTCATCGCGGGCGGCTTGTGCCCCTTGCATCCCGCGGCGGGAAGCGCGCCGAGCACGAGCAGCGCGACCGGCGCGAGCCGCACCGCCAGGGAGCGAGGCGCTCGGCTCAGGGCGAGGCCCCGCCCGGCACGAGGTGCTGCGCCAGCACCGCGGCCATGACGACCTTCGCGACGTGCACGAAGATCACGATGCCGAGCACGTCGACGAGGCTCGCGATGAACGGGGTCGAGCTCGTCGCGGGGTCGAGGCCGAGGCGCTTCAGCAGGATCGGCAGCATCGAGCCCACGGTGCAGCCGGTCATGACGATGCCGACCAGCGTGATGGCGACGGTGATCGCGAAGTCGGCGTGCTGCTCGGGGTACATGAGCACGCGGAAGAAGCCGACGATCGCGAGCCCGATGCCGAGCACGACGCCCATGGCCGACTCGCGAATGAAGATGCGCCACCAGTCGCGCATCTTGATCTCGCCGACCGCCATGCCGCGGATGACCAGCGTGGACGACTGCGACCCCGAGTTGCCGCCCGCCGAGATGAGCAGCGGCACGTAATACGCGGCGCCGTGGATCGCGTCGAACACGGGGTCGTAGTGGCGAAGGGCGGTCTGGGTGAAGAACTCGCCGAAGAAGAGGACGAACAGCCAGACCGCGCGCTTCTTGATGAACGTCAGGAACGACGTCCGGAAATACGGCAGGTCGAGCGGCTCGAGACCGCCGATCTTCTGCACGTCCTCGGTGCCCTCCATCGTGAGCACGTCGACGATGTCGTCGATGGTGATGACGCCCAGGATCTGCCCCGTCTCGTCGACGACGGGCATGACGTTGAGGTCGTACTTCGCCATCATGCGGGCGACCTCTTCCTGGTCGTCCTGCGGCTTCACGCTGAGGATGTTGGTGCGGAGGATGTCCTGGAGCGGCTGGTAGCTCTTCGCGAGCAGCATGTCCTTGATGGACGCGATGCCGACCAGCTTGTCTCCCGACTCGAGCGCGTAGACGTTGTAGATGTTCTCGTCGTGATTCTCGCTGAACGAGCGCACCGACTCGATCGCCGCCGCCACCGTGGAGTCGGGCGCGACGTGGACGTAGGCGGTCGTCATGAGGTGACCGGCGCTCGTCTCCGGCCACTTCTCGATCTCGCGGACCTCCTCGGCGGCCTCCGGGTCGACCTTCTGGAGGCGCTCGAGGATGTCGTCGCCCATCGCCTCGGGAAGGACGCTGAAGAGGTCGGCGCGATCGTCGGGCGCCATCTCGCTCGCGATCTGCGCGACGCTCTCGGGCGCCATCACCGCGACGATGTCTTCCTGCTCGTCCTCCTCGAGGCGCTCGAAGATCGGCGCCGCGTCCTCCGGCTGGAGGCGCGCGAGGAGCTCGGCGGCCTCGTCCGTGTCGAGCTCGCCGATGAGGTCGGCGAGGTCCTCGGGGTGGATCTCGTCGAGCAGCGCCCGCACCTGGTCCGGGTCCTCCTTGAGGAGCTGCTTCAGGTCGGGAACGAGGAGCGCGGAGAGTCGCATGGCGAGCCTGCGCGGCACCTTACTCAAGCGCGCCGGGATCCGCTACGCCTCGGGACGCCCCCGAGGCCGATCACCGATCAGCGGGCGAGCGTCCGCGTGACGAGCATCCCGAGATCACCTCGCGGGTCGAGCGCGGGCGCGTGGTCGCCCTCGAAGAGACGCGCGAGGAAGCGGCCCTCGTCGCTGTCCAGCCCGCCGGCAACGACGGGTTGCCGCACGCCGTAGGGCCCCGCGAACACCTCGGCCCATCGCTCCTTCGCGTCGTCCAGGTGGAGCTCCCAGGTGACGGAGGCATCGAGCGGGCCCAGCGTGATGTCGAGGCCGACCGCGGCGCCGGGATCGGTGAAGAGCGACAGCTCGAGGCGGTCCCCGGTGAGGCGGTACGCGTCGGGGCCGAGCCCGCTCGCCTCGACGCGTACGTCCACGGCGGGGACGCTCGCGCTGCCCACGTGGATCGCGCCGCTCACCGCATGGCGCGCACCGGCGCCCGCGAACCGGAGATGGATCACCTGCGTCGGCGCTTGCTCGCGCGCCTCCACGGAGCCCGCGACCGGCACGCCGGCCCGCGCCGCCGCGAGACGCGCCTCCATCTCGGCGAGGAGGTCGGGCCGCGCGGAGGTGACCTCGTGCACCGGGCCGGCGTCGTCGTCGAAGAGGGTGGCGCGACCGCCCCGCACGACGAGGCGATGCGGGCCGAGCACGAGCACCTCGAGACCCGGAGCCGTGGCGAGCACCGGATGCGGCGGGGAGCGCTCCCGTACGAAACCGAACGAGAGCATCGCCAGCGATCGCGCGCTCCGGTCGACGGACGACGGCTCGAGCTCGAGCAGCTCGCGCGCGGTGGGAAGCACGTCCGAGAGCCCCACCGGGGTGTCGATGACGATGCAGCGCGGGAGCACGTCCGGGGCGACGAGCAGGAGCGGCACCCGCTCGCCGGCCGTCGCCTGCGCGGTGATGATCTCGAGGAGCGGTCGCGGAGGCCCGGGCGCGGGCTCGCCTTCCGCCACGCGGATGGCCGCCTCGAGCGCCGCGCGCCGCCTCGCGAGATCGGGGCCGGTGTCGATGGCGCGGGTGAACCGGACTCCTTGCTTGGCGCGGGCGGCGAGCTCCGCTTCGGAGAGCGTGCGAGCGTCCGTCCACCGCACCTCGAACGGGAGGCGGCGGCGCGGCACGATGAAGTCCCCGACGCGGCGGGCCCCGGGGTCGGCGAGGCGCCAGGCGAGCAGCTCCTGCGCGAGCGGGTCGGCCTCGCCCGAGGGCGCCGCGGCGCCGGTGTATTCTACATGCGTTCGCCGCGGCCTGGCGATCACTGCCCGCGAGGCGTCCTGCGCCACCATCGCGGGGAGCGTTCCCGGCATTGCCGGAGCCACGGCGTAGGCGATTGCGTGCGCGGGCCACCGCGCGAAAGGCGCCGCGACGTCCGGACGAAGCGCGTCGAGCGCTGCCACCACATCGACGTCGCGCACCACCTCTTCTTCCGCCGTGCCGCCCGCCGTGGCATCGGCGCGCGGCACGACGACGAGCGGAACGTGCGTGGCCGCCTCGCCGGCAGCGTCCTCGAAGAGCGCCGCGCCGCGCCGCGCCGTGAACACGAAGGTCGTGTCCCGCGCGAGGCCACGCTCGGCGAGCTCCCGCACGATGGCCCCCGCCGCGTCGTCGACCTCCGCGATCATCTCGTCGTGGAGGCCGCGGATCTGCGCGCGGTCCGCCTCCTCGACCGCATCGGCCTCCGCTTGCAGGTACTTGTGCGGGCCGCGGTACGCAGGATCGGTGAACCGCCCGCTGTACGGCGCCGCGCCCGCATGGCCGACATCGCCGAGCTCGACGGCCAGGAAGAAAGGCGAAGCGCCGGGCCGCCCGAGATCGCGGAGCGCCCGGATGGCGTCCTCCGCGGCTGCCGCCGGCTCGCCCGCCACGAACGCGCGATGCAGCGCGGGCGCCGCCACCCGTCCGAGCGCGGTGCCCACGATGGGGAGCACGAGAAGAACGCGGCTCACGGGCGACGGGCTCGAGGCCTCGAGGGTCCGCGCGACGTACCCTGGCGGCCCGACCAGCGGGCCACGCGGCGCGTCGTACGCCTCGAGGGACGCATACGCGCGCGTGAAGCGCTGCGCGTGGGCCGCGAGCTCCGCCAGATGCGGCGCGCGCCGTGCGTCGAGCCGATCGGCCCGGAACGACGCCGCGCGCACCACGACGACGTTGCCGCGCGGAAGGCCGCGGTCGTGCTGGCACGCGGTCATCGCCGCGCTGCCCGCCGCCGCCGCGACGACGAGCAACGTCGCTCCCGTCGGGCCTGCGCGCCGGCGGCGCCACAGTCCGCGGAGCCCGACCCCGCGCCCGAGATAAAGGATCGCGAGCCCCACCGCGATCATTCCCACCCCGCGCGTCCCGACGACGTCCGTGAGGAGGACCTGCTCCGTCCGCGCCGCGCCGCCTCGCGCGTAGAGCGCCTCGGCATAGCGCGCCGGTCGCTTGGCCACCGCCCAGCCGATCCACAGCAGGTACCCGGCGGCGGCGAGCACGACGACGCTCCGCACCCTCGCGCCGAGCGGCGGCGGCGACCCGAGCAGGAAGCCTCGCGCCGCGACCAGCGCCGCCGCCGCGATCACGAGCACCACGATCTGCGCGGCGACCAGCGCGAGCATCAGCGCCGCGAGCCGCGCTCGTTCTTCTCGCCGCGCGGAGCCCACGTCTCGGTCACGCGCGTCATCGGACGCGGCCCCGGATCGGCGGGCGCGAACCGGGCCGACAGGTCGGCGACCGCGCGCGAGAGCCTCGCGATCTCCTGCTTCGGCAGCGCACGCGCACCCGAGCCCGCCGGACCGCTCGCGCGCTCGCAGAAGAACGTGCGGCACCCGAAGGGCCGCGAGGCATAGACGAGGCACTTGCCGTCGTCGCCGAGCAGCGCGCACCGGCGCTCGCCCGCCACCGGTAACGAGCGGCGCCTGGGCAACCCGCCGCGCGCCTTCACCCCGCGCTCGAGCTCCGCCTGCTCGATCGCGGTCGGATACGGCTCGCGGCCGGTCACGCCGAAGCGGCAGCAGTCGGTGCTCGCGTCGCAGCCCCAGCCGTCGAGCGCCTGCTCGAGCTCGCCGTAGACCTTGCGCAGCGCGGCGAGGCTCTGCCTCGTCTCCTCCTCGCGCAGGTCGCGCGGAGCTTTCCCCGAGGAGCTCGGTCGCTGCGGCGATCGTGACACGCGGCGTGCTTACGCCCTCGCGAGCGCGGGATCAACGCCGGTAACCGGGCTATCCTTGGATCGTGGCCACGGCCTCTTCACGACCGCGCCTCCGTCCCGTCGAGACGATCATCGTGCCCGATCGGCGCCTCGGTCGCGTGCTCGTCCTCCGGGACACGCAAGGCGTGACCGACGCGCAGGCGGTCCTTCCGCTCGGTCTCATCCCGCTCGTGGCGCGCTTCACGGGCAACCTCACGTGCGAGGAGATCGCGCGCGCCGCCACCCAGGAGTCGGGCGAGGACGTGCCCGTCGAGCTGGTCGTCGATCTCGCGACGCAGCTCGAGGACGCTCTCTACCTCGACGGCCCGCCGTACCGCCGCGCGCGCGCCGCCGTCGAGAAGGCGTTTGCCGATGCGCCGGTCCGCGCCGCATCGCATGCCGGCGGCGCGTACCACGGCGATCCGCAGAAGCTCGCGGCGTACATCGAGAAGGAGTGCCTCGCGAAGACGGCCGCGCCGGCCGCGCACGAGCGTCCCGGGCAGCTCGTCGCCCTCGTCGCTCCGCACATCGATCCGTGGCGCGGCGCGCGCTGTTACGGCGAGGCGTACGGCACGCTCGGCAAGAGCCTGCCCGCCGACGTCGACACGTTCGTGCTGTTCGGCACCTCGCACGCCCCGATGCGCCAGCCGTTCGCGCTCTGTCGCAAGGGCTTCGCGACGCCGCTAGGCCTCATGGACGCCGATCTCCCCTCGATCGACCGCATCGCCGAGGCCGCGGACTTCGATCCGTATGCCGACCAGTTCAATCACAAGCGCGAGCACTCGCTCGAGTTCCAGGCCGTCTTCCTGCGGCACCTCCTCGGTGATCGCCCGGCGCGCATCATCCCGATCCTCGCCGGGCTCGGCGCGCAGCAGTCGAGCGGCGCGAGCCCCGCCGAGACCGCCAGCATCGAACGCTTCCTGGGAGCGGTCCGCGGCGTCGTCGAGGACAAGCGTGCGGTCATCATCGCGGGCGCCGATCTCGCGCACGTTGGCCCGCGCTTCGGCGACCCACGCGCGTTCGACGAGGGCGAGCGGCGCGCCCTCGGGCAGACCGATCGCGAATCGCTCGATCACGCGGTGCGCGGCGATGCCGAGGGCTTCTGGCGGCACGTCTCGGGTGATCTCGACACGCGTCGCGTGTGCGGGCTCGCGCCGATCTACGCGCTGCTCCGCACCGTCGCGCCCGGCGTGAGCGGTCACCTCAGGCACTACGAGCAGAACGTCGATCCCGACGAGGGCAGCATCGTCAGCCACGCCGCGCTCGGCTTCTACGCATGAACGCGTGCGCGTGGTAGCAGACCGGCCGTGGTGATCCCTTCCCTGCCCCTCCCGCCGCCGGCGCGTGACCCGAGCCACGACGGCGGCCGCGCCGAGCTCCTCCCGCGCTACGAGGACGTCGCGCAGGACGGACGCATCATCCTGACCTCGCTCGCCGCGGGCCTGACCCACACCGTGTGGCACGGCCTCCTCGCCGATCAGGCGGCGCCGCGGGCGCTGGCGAAGCAGGGCGTGCTCCCGATCCTGCACCGGATGGTGATCGTCGCCGAGGACCGGAGCGTCTCGGCGAACCTCCCCATCCGCTTCACGGGCGGCTTCCGCTACGCGCGCCAGAAGGACGGCGAGCGCCTGTTCCTGAACATGTGGGTCGATGCCCACGCGCAGGTCGCGAGCACGATCGCGCCTCGCCCGCCCGCGGATGCGCCATACGAGCCGCTCGCCCGCATCTTCGCCGAGCACGTCATCACGCGTCCCTTCGCCCCCGCCGGCGAGCGCAAGGTGACGCGCCTCGACGCTCCGGGGGTGCCGCCGATCCCCGAGGACGAGTACGACCTCTTCGCGCCCGCCGAGGCCTTGCTGGCCCGTGCGGCGGGCGAGCTCGAGCCGCTCGGCGAGGTGACGTTCGGGCTCGTGCACACCGACTCGAACCAGCACGTCAACTCGATGGTGTACCCGCGCGTCTTCGAGGAGCACGTCATTCGTCGCCTCGTCGCGCGTGACCCGAGCGCCGCGCGGAGGCTCGCGCGCGCCGTCGACATCGTGTGGCAGAAGCCGTTCTTCGCCGGTCAGACCGCGCGCACGAGCGCCCACTTCGCCGAAGACGCGAACGGCGCGGTGCACGCGGTCGGCGCGTTCCACGGCGCCGGCGACAAGCCGCACACCACGGTCGCGATGACCTTCCGCTGACGCGCGGCGCGCTAGCGGGCGGTCAATCGACGTCGATCTTGCGCGGGATGTGCTGACGGCAGTTCACGTCCCAGGCCTCCACGTCGAAGAGGATCGCCCGCTCGGCGCGTCCCTTCCCGCCGGGCACGAGGAGCGACCGGACGAGCGCCTCGTCGCCCTCGACCGCGCGCGCGCGGCCCCACACCTTCACGCGGCGGCGCTGGTCGTAGTCCATGAGGAACAGGAACGCGCGGTCGTTCTCGGCGAGGTTACCGAGCGTGATGTACTGCTGGTTACCGACGAAGTCGGCGAAGCCCAGCGTGTGCTCGTCGACGACCCGCAGGAAACCGCGCGGTCCCCCGCGATGCTGGATGTACGGCTGCCCATCCTTGCTCGCGGTGGCGATGTAGAGGCTGTTTCGCTGGGCGATGAACGCGGCGAGATCATCGGTAACGATGGTCTCCCAGCCGTCGCCCTCCTCGAGGCGCCGGTAGAGATCGCGCGAGCCGCGCGCCTTCTGCGCGGCCTTGACGGAGGGCGTGAACGCGACGTCGCTGGCGGGGGTTCGCATGGCCATGATGATGGTTCCGCTGCGCTCGATACGGAATACGTGCAGCTAGCAACGCATCGTTTCACGTGGTGCAATGGCGAAATGGACCGGCTCGACGCCATGGCGGCCTTCGTGAACGTGGTCGACGCGGGAGGCTTCGCGCCCGCCGCGCGGCAGATGAGGCGCTCGGCGCCGTGGGTCACGCGGGCGGTGGCGCTGCTCGAGTCGCGCACCGGGGCGCCGCTGCTCCGCCGCACGACGCGCAGCGTGAAGCTGACCGAGGCGGGCGCGCGCTACCTGGTGGTGTGCCGCGACGTGCTGGCCGCGCTGGGCGAGGCGGAGCGTGCGTCGGCGACCGAGCAGGCGGCGCCGCAGGGAGTGCTGACGGTCACGGCGCCCGTGGCGTTCGGGGGCCTCCACGTCCGGCCGGTGGTCGATGCGCTGCTCGACGCCCATCCGGCGATCCGGGCCCGGCTGCTCCTGCTCGATCGCGTGGTGAGCCTCGTCGAGGAGGGCATCGACGTCGCGATCCGCATCGCGCACCTGCCCGACTCGGCGCTGGTCGCGCGGAAGGTCGGCGAGGTGCGGCGCGTCGTGGTGGCGAGCCCGGCGTACCTCGCGCGGACGTCGCGGCCCCGTGCGCCCGCCGATCTCGCGGCGCACGCGTGCATCGCGCAGGCGGGAGGCGGCAACCCCGAGGACCGGTGGACGTTCGACCGTGACGCGCCGGGGGCGCGAGCGCGGCAGGTCACGCTGGTCCCGCGGCTCGCCGTGAACAGCGCCGAGGCCGCGATCGCCTCGGCGCGCGAGGGCCACGGGGTCACGCGCGTGCTGTCGTACCAGGTCGAGCGTGACCTGCGGGCAGGCCGGCTGGTGCGGCTGCTCGAGGCCTTCGAGCCCCCGCCCCTCCCCGTCCACCTCGTGCAAGCGTCGGCGAGCGGCGGCAGCGCGAAGGTGCGCGCGTTCGTGGAGCTCGCGTCCCGGCGCCTGCGCACGGCGCTCGGCGGCCCGCGCTGAAGGGCGCGCTCAGTCGGTGCCGAGCCGGTCGGCGATGTCCGCGAGCTCCTCGCCCGTGGGCTCGTTCGGGTCGGGCGGATCGGTCTCGAGCAGCGGGTGCGTGTCCTCGTCGTCGACGCCCCGCTTCTTCTTCTTGAGGGCGAGCAGCGTCGCGGCATCGACCTCCTTGAGCGGCGCGAGCGCGGCCTGCGCGAGGAGCCGCGCCTGGCGGGCGGCGGTGTCGACGCGCCGTGCGGTGCCCTCGAGCTCGGCGCGCAGCGCGTCGGCCTCCTCGCCGGACGCCGGCTCGGCCACGAAGATGCTCCGCCAGGTGGCGATCGCGGCGCGCAGCTTGTCGAGCGCGCCGTTGACCGGCGCATAGTCCGCGGACGCCAGCATGCGGCGCGCGTAGGTCGAGCCGAGGCGCTTCTCGAAGTCCGTGCAGAACGCATCGAACTCCTCCCGATCGGCCTTCCGCAGCGGGATGATCTTGAGCTTGTAGTAGAGCGCCTCGAGCAGCGGCGAGCGCACCCCGCCCGCGTAGCTGATGGCGGCCTGCAGGTGCTCGAGCGCATCGACCACGGCGCCCTGCAGCGTGCGCGCGTGCTCGGGACGGAGCGGCTCGAGCTCCGGGATCCGCAGCGCGCGCGTCAGCAGGTCCTTGGCCGTCCCCTCGCACGCAGCGGCGAGGCGCGCGCAGCCGGCCGCGACCCACGCCTTCTCGTCGACGAGGCGCTCGTTCTTGGCGACCTCGGCGAGCGCCGCCTCGATGCGGGGCTTCAGCGTCTCGGCCTGGGCGACGATCTCGAAGGCGTCGAGGAGCGACGACGTCATTGGACGGGAAGCCTTAGTACCGGAACCGCCCGCCCGGAAGGAAAAACCCGGGGCCTACTCCGCGGCGGCGTCCTCGCTGCCGGCATCCCGCACCGGCCGCTCGCAAGGATCGTAGACCAGCTTCCCGCACCCATGCTCCCCGACGACCACGCGCGGGTTGCACACGTTGTCGAACAGCTCCGAGCACGTGGAAGGGTCCTCGGTGTAGCCACCCGCGTAGCTGTGCGCGACGCTCGCGGACACCGGGCAGCAGATCCCTCGAGCGCCATCGGCGGGCCGGCTCCCGCCGTCGGGCACGGCCACCGCCTCGTCCGCGTCACCTCCGCACGCGGACAGGGCGAGCAGATCGAGCAGGAAGACACCGACGACGAGGAGGCGACGCATGCGAGCGCCGAGTGCAACGGACGTGCCCTCGTGCGCCCACGGGTGCGGGCGCGTTCCGGGCGAGCGGCGCCCTGATCCCGCTGTCGCGCCGCCGCCAGGCCGCACGCGGCGGCCGACAAGCCGCTACCGCCGCCAGAATTGCTGCTCCGGAGTCGGATCTACCGATCGGTCGGCTGGTACGAGAGCTGCACTGCGGCGCCGCCATGATGAACCATCGTGCCCTCTTCCGACCTCTCATCGTCGTCGGATCGCTCGCCGTCTTCGCCGTCCTCGCCTCGGGATGTGCCGCCGACGCCACCGACTCGCCCGGCGCGGCGCCCGACGACGAGGACAGCGTCGCCGTACAGCAAGCGAACGCGGAGGCCGACGCGCTCCGCGAGGACGGCGAGGCCGCGGGTGAGATCGATCCCGCCGACGTCGACGTCTCGGAGAACATCGGCGAGGACACGCCCGAGGACCTCGCGGCGTCCCAGGACGATGCGTCGCTGGGGGACGACATCAGCACCGCGACGACCACGCAGTCGGTCGGCAACGGCAAGTACCGGAGCGACGTCGAGGTCCACCGGTCCGGCAAGTACGTCTACACCGCGACGATCACGTGGGAGGAGATGCGGAAGAAGCAGGGCGACTTCAACCGGATCGAGATCTTCCTCCGCGAGATCCTCGTGAAGCAGGGCGAGGCCACGAAGGCCGGCGCCAGCAACATGGACTTCAACGTGCAGATCCGCAGCGCCCCCGTTCGCGTCCCGTCGAAGACGTGGTGGTCGAGCGGCTCCCACGTCGACCGCGACGGTCGCTACCGCGCGACGGTCGGCGGCAGGAGCAGCACCCGGTTCCCGAAGGTGATCTTCGAGCGGTCCGATCGTCCGTACGTCCGCTTCTCCGTGGGCAAGCACGGCGACGGCAAGAAGAGCATCGTGTTCAACGTCTGGCCGCTCGAGAAGGGCTGAGCCCAGGGAGCCGCCGAGCCCCTGACCGGGCCGCCGTTTTGGGTGTTGACCCGCCCCGGCGGCCCGGGCTATGAGGTGCGTGTCGGTCGCAAGGGACCGGTGGCCGTGAGGTCCTGCGGGAGTAACTCAGTGGTAGAGTGCCACCTTGCCAAGGTGGACGTCGAGGGTTCGAATCCCTTCTCCCGCTCTGAAAAGAGCGGATGTGCCCGAGAAAGAAGCCGGTTGAGCGCAACGCTCAGCCGGCTTTTTTCGTTTCGCCCTACTCTCGCCGTCGCGATGAGCCGCGCCAACGACGGAAGCTCCCGAGCGCTCGGCCTGCGAACCCTGCTTCTGGCACGTGAGCTCGCGAGCGGCGAGACACTGACCGCGCCCGTGGTCGACGGACGCTTTGCGACCATCGGGACGCAGAGCTCGGGGATCGCGCAGCTCCAGACCTTCCTCACCGAGTACCTCACGCGGGGTCCGCCGGAGGCGGTCGCACGGTACGCCCTGCCTGCCAACGTCACGATCCGGCACGTCGATGTCGTGATCCCCCGCGAGGACCTGCCCCGCAGGGCCCAGATGAAGACGCCCGTATCGGTGGCGTGCATCGTCATCCCCACGGGCGAGGCGGAGAGCGACGCGTGGGTCTTCGTCGTCGCCATCGACGCGACGATCTTCGTGAGGAAGGGCGAGAGCTTCGACGACGTCGTTCGCTCCGAGGTGCGACGCCTGGTGTCCGCGGACGAACGACCGCCCTGGCATCGCCTCGCGCTGTTTCCCGATCGCGACCACGAGCTGCACGCCATCGATCTCTCGCTCGAGCGTGTGGAGCGGCTGCCCGCCGGCACCATCGGCTCGCTCCACAAGGCCATCGAGGAGGCCGAGAAGCGACGGTGGGCGCACGAGATCTTGCGCGAGATCTCCACCCCCCTGGACACCACGGATGACCCGCCCATTCTCCACCGCGACGCCGAGCTCCGGCACATATCGGCCCTGCTCGACGGGCGCGAGCGGACCTCCATCCTCCTGACCGGCTCGACGTCCGCCGGCAAGAGCGCGCTCATGCGCGCGTGGAAGAAGGGCTCGGGACGGCCGGTGTTCGCCACGTCCGGCGCTCAGCTGATCGCTGGAATGAGCTTCTTCGGCCAGTGGCAGGAGCGCCTCCAGAACGTCATGAACGCCGCCGAGGCAATCGACGCCGTCCTCTACTTCGACAACATCGGCGAGCTGATGGGCGGCCCGGTCAGCTCTGGCAGTGTCGACATTCCCTCGGTCATGAAGCGGTGGCTCGAGGAGGGACGCGTGCGCGTGGTCGGCGAGCTGCGCAGCGATCTCATCGACTCTGCCGAGCGTCGCCACTCCGGATTCCTCGGGTACTTCAGC
Source organism: Labilithrix sp. (assembly GCA_028287035.1). The sequence goes on from JAQBQL010000243.1 coordinate 126,180, forward strand.
CGCGTGGCGGCGACCGACCTCGACGCAACACGAGCCGCGCAGGCGCTCCACGCGCGCATCGCCCACGACAAGAAGGCAAATCCGGACGCGCCGAGCCTCGAGACGGGCGCCGTCTTGGCGCTCGTCGATCTCGCGGAGCGATACCTGCCCTACGAAGCTTTTCCCGGCAAGGCGATGCGTCTCTACGACGACCTCCGCGCCATCTATGCAAAGGACTTCGACCTCGCCGGCAAGGACATCGGCAAGGATCGCCTCTACGAGGCCTTCAGCACCCGCTCCGGCATCCCCAGCTTTCTCCTCCGCGACGACCGTGCCCTCCGCCTCGACGATGTGCTCGCATTCCTGGAGAAGCGCCTCGTCGGACAGGGCGCGGCGGCACGCCTCGTCGCCGAGACCGTCTGCGTGGTCAAGGCGCAACTGCAGCCGGGCGGCAAACCGCTCGCATGCTTTCTGTTCGTTGGCCCGACGGGAGTCGGCAAGACCGAGCTGGCTCGCGCGCTCGCGTCGTTCCTCTTCGGCTCGCCGGACCGCCTGGTCCGCTTCGACATGAGCGAGTTCGCCGATCCCGGTGCCGCGGAGCGCTTGATCCGTGGCGGAGAGCGCGGCGAGGGACTGCTCACCCGGACGGTCAGGGAGCAGCCCTTCAGCGTCGTGCTGCTCGACGAAGTCGAGAAGGCACATCGCGGCGTCTTCGACCTGCTCCTCCAGCTGCTCGGCGAGGGTCGCCTCACCGACGGTCGTGGCAAGACCACGAGCTTCGTGAACACCATCGTGATCATGACCAGCAACCTCGGCGCCGCCCACCGCCGGACCGCCGCGGGCTTCGTCACCACGAGCGATCCGGACGGCCGTCCGGACCCTGTCGCCGAGTCCGACGACGCCATCCAGGCCCACTACACGACGGTGGTGAACCGCTCGTTCCGGCCCGAGCTCGTCAACCGCCTCGACCGTATCGTGGCCTTCACGTCGCTCACGCAGGACGAGGTGTTTCGCATTGCACGGCTCACCGTGGAACGCCTCGCGCAACGACGAGGATTTCTGGAGGGCGGCGTGAAGCTCGATATCGCGAGCGAAGCGGTCGCTGCGCTCGCGGAGGGTGGATTTTCACCTGCCTATGGAGCCCGCGCGCTGCGGCGGCACATCGAAGACGCGCTGGTGGTACCCCTCGCCCGCTTGATCGCGGCGCTCGGCGCGGACCGCAAGGGAACCACCGTCCACGTCCGCGCTTCGCGAACGAACGGCGCCGGCGACGATGACGGCAATCGCCACGGGCCGACCACGCTCGCGTTCGAACTCACCCGCGAGAAGTCACTCGACGCCGGAAGGGGCGCCCACGATCTCGAGGCGCTCTCCGCGCTACGGCGCCAGGTCGATCGCACGATGCTCTTCGACCGCATCATCGAGCTTCGTGAGCGACTGGACACGCTCATCGTCCAGATGAGCTACGGGGCGATGGGCCCGAAGGCTCCCAAGAAGAACAGCCAGACCGCCCAGGAGATCGCCGAGCTACGCGGCGAGCACCACCGCCTCGACGAGGTCTGGCAGCGCGCGCATCGCGCCCAGGACGAGGTTCATTCGCTCGAGGAGGTGGCGCTCACGGCGACACTCGACGGCGAGCCCATCGGTGAGCTGCTCGGTGACGCTCGTGCAGTCTACACCCGGTTTCGCAAGGCTCTCACGCCCCTCTTGCTCGCGCAGGAAAGGCAACGAGACTCGGTCACGCTGCTGGTCACCGACCTCGACGAGCCGCATGGTCACGCGCTCTTTCTGGAGCCGCTCTTGATGGAAGCAAGGCAGCGCCGATGGGCCATCGAGGTCCACATCGACGGCGGCAAGGCCGAGGGAGGGGACGCGCCCTGGGACCACGGGCGCCGCTGGTCACCACCGCGCTCTTCGGAGCGGATCCTGGAGCGCATGCGGGCTGGCCAGCCGCTGTCGCGAAGCCTGCTCCTGCGCGTGCAAGGTCCCTGGGCGGGCGTGTACCTCGCGGCCGAGCAAGGCCTGCACCGCTATCAGCGCGTCGCGCCTGACATGCCGCGGGCCGACGTGATGGTGAAGCTCATCGCGATGGAGACGCGCATCCTCGACGACGAGTGGAAGAGCAAGGCACTCGTCCCACCGATGCCCGCCCAGGATGGCGAGCTCCGACGCGCCTACGTCTCGCGCGAGATCGATGTCGGTGCAGGGACCGTGATCGCCAACCGGCGAGCCGCGATCGAGGTCGATGCGAAGGCGTACTTCGTCGAGCTCGAAGACATCATCCTCGAGACGCTCCTCGAGTACGAGGAGGACGAGAACCTCGACCGGACCGCGCTGTTCGCCGGCCCACTGGACAGAGAGTAGTCGCGGTGCACGTTTCCGTCTTCGTCTACCAGGTCCGGACCGGTCACTCGCTCGAGTGGACCACCGTTGGCCTGGGTCCACACACGCAGACGCGCGTCGGCAAGCACCCGCAGAAGGTGCAAGCCAGCCTGACCACGGCGCTCCGCGAGGTCATCGCGAAGCTTTCGCCGCGTGAGCTCACCACGTTCCAGTTGAGGCGTGGCACCGAGCTCCAGCGCGTACGCCTCGAGCTGGTGCTCCGTGGCGACACGGAGAAGCGCAAGGTCAGCGGCCTGTGCCCGCTCATCGTCGAGCCACGCTGGGCGTCCGAGACCGAGCGAATCTCGGTCGTCTATCACCCGAAGCGGCCCATGGAGTGGTTCGCGCTCAACGGCGAAGGAACGATCGCCGAGCTTGCCACGGTCTACTTCCAGACCACCTGGGCAAACCTCGAAGAGGACGAGCTCCCGACGATGTGGTCGAATGGCTCGGACGTCCTGAAGGTCTTCAGCTTCGACGCCGCGGCCAAGCCTCTCGAAGACTTCCTGCCGAAGAAGAGGACTGGCTCCTTCGACGAGCTCGCGGCAGACCGGGAGCGCGAGCGCCTGATCCGCGGCGGAGGCTTCAAGGTCCTGCCCGAGATCGGCACCAACCTCACGGCGCGCGCTGCCCAATCAGGGACCTTCACGACCGGGCTCCCGCGTTCACCGTTTCGCGAGGAGCTGCGTCTCCTGCTCACCGGGGCGCGGCGTCGTCCGACCATCGTGGTCGGGCCGCCAGGCTGCGGCAAGACCACCATCATCAACCGCTGGATCGCCGACCTGCTCTCGTCCGAGGACTACGAGGTGCACGGCAACCTCGATCGCGTGACCGCGGTCTGGCAGATCGCCGGCAAACGGATCATCGCCGGCATGAGCCACCTCGGCGAGTGGGAGAAGCGCTGCATCGAGCTGCTCGAGGACTGCCAGAAGACCGGCCGGCGCGCCATCCTCCTCATCGACGACATCCAGTACTTCGGGCGCATCGGACGCTCCACCGAGAGTGACCGCAACCTCGCAGAGTTCTTCCGCGGTCCGGTCGCGCGCGGCCAGGTGGTGATGGTCGGGGAATGCACGGCCGAGCAACTGCGCCGCCTCGAGGAGGACGCGCCGGCCTTCGCCGCGCTCTTCAGCCGCGTGCACGTCACGGCCACCGAGTCTGCGGAGACGTTCCGCATGATGTTGCACGCCACGCGCCAGCTCGAGATCGAGCACGACGTCGTGATCGGCCCGCACGCACTGCGGTCCGTCCTCGAGCTGGGCGGCGCGCTCTTCGCGGCCAAAGCTTTCCCTGGCAAGGCGCTCGATATGCTCAAGAGGCTCGCGCGAGATCACGCCGGTACGAAGAAGCAAGCGAATGCCATCGAGACGAAGGAGGTGCTCCGGCTCGTGTCCGCGACCACGGGGCTCCCTGATCTCCTCATCGACGCCGAGGTGAAGCTCGATCCGGCGCGCCTCCTCGGCGATCTCGCGGCGCAGGTCACAGGACAGGACGAAGGCGTCCAGGCCGCCGCCGACCTGGTGGTGCGCATCAAGGCAGGCGTCACCGATCCCCGCCGTCCCTATGGCGTCTATCTCTTCACGGGGCCCACCGGCACCGGCAAGACCGAGCTCGCGAAAGCGCTGGCCGACTACCTCTACGGGAGCACCTCACGCCTGGTGCGGCTCGACATGAGCGAGTACCAGAGCGGAGACGCCGTGGCGCGCCTCATCGGCGATCGCGACGAGCCCCAGGGCGCGCTCACGCAGCGTATCCTCGAGCAGCCCTTCAGCGTCGTGCTCTTCGACGAGATCGAGAAGGCGCACCCCGAGGTGCACAACCTGCTGCTCCAGCTCTTCGACGAAGGCCGCCTCACCGACGCCACCGGCACCACGGCGAGCTTCACCAATACCGTCATCATCATGACCTCGAACCTCGGGGCTCGGACGCGACCACCGCTCGGCTTCGGCGACTCGCGCAAGGCGCAGATGACCGAGCACCTGCGCGCGGTGAGGGAGTTCTTCTCCCCCGAGCTCTTCAACCGCATCGATCGCGTCATCCCCTTCCAGCACCTCACACGCGACGCCGCGACGAAGGTGGTCAACAAGGAGATCAAGAAGCTCTTCCTGCGGCGCGGCCTCGCCGATCGCAACATCTTCGTCAGGGCGCATCCGTCGGTCATCGAGCACGTGGTAGACGAGGCGTTCCGCGCCTCGGATGGAGCACGTTCGTTGAAGCGGTGGCTCGACGAGCACATCGCCACGCGTCTCACCGAGCACATCGTCGCTACGCCCCGTGCCGAGATGCAGCTCGTGGAGCTCGCGATGCGCAACGGCACGCTCGTCTTGACCGCCGAGCAGCTGCGCGAGGCCCAGCCTACCCGTGCCACCTTCCAGATCGAGCCACTCCTGGAGCTCGGGCAGGGCCAGCTCGAAGCCAGCGTCGGCGACGCCGTCGCGTCGCTGGACGCGCTCACACACGGCGGCGGCAAGGCGAGCGAGCTCGCAGCGCGCATCCTCCATCACCTCGGCGAGCACCGGTCTCTAGGCAAGACCGAAGACGCCGATCAGCTCTTCTGGCTGGAGGAGATGCGACGCGAGCTCGACACGCTCCGGACGCGTCTCGAAGGCCTCATGGTCCGCGCGCGCAAGGAAGCCGCGTACGACAAGGAGGACCTCGAGTCGGCGGGCTACAAGGAATTCAAGACGCGCTGGGACATCTCGCGCGTGAAGCTGTTCCATCGACGCTCCACCGACCTCAGGGACGCCCGCCCGGTGCGCGAGGAGATACTGAGCTCGATGGCCGAGGCCTGGTTCACCGTGCGATCGCTGGAGCACATCCAGGATCCGGCGCAACACGCCGTCGTCATCGAGGTGCTTCGCATCGGCCACGCCTCTCCTGCCGCGCGCTTCGGAGATCCGCCCGTCGGCCTCTTCGAGTGGCTCTGCGAGGCCTATGCCGACGCGCGCGGCACGCTCGAGAACTTCGCTGCGCGCCTCGCCGACGGGCGCATCGTGGAGGGCGCCGGAAAGACGGAGCTCGAGAGTGTGCTCGCGGAGGGACCTGCGCAGCTCGCGATGCGGATCGTGGGCCGTTCGGTCCTCGACTTCTTCGAGCTCGAGACCGGTAGCCACATCCGCCATGCGCTGAGCACGCAGCCGGAGATCGTCCGCGTGCGCGTGCTCTCCGGCGCGGCAGCCTTGCCGCCACGCCGCCTGATCGACGCGCACATGATCGCGAAGCGACGCTTCGAGGAAGAGACCGAGCGAGGGCTCACGAGCCCCGAGCTGACGGCCAATCCGGAGTCACTGCTGCCGGCGGTGCGCAAGATTCTCTTCGAGCCTTCACGCCGGCCGGGGGGGTACGCGCCGCTCGAGCTCGAGGACTACGCGATGGGCATTCCCCTCGCCCTCCCCGTGCGCAGGCTGAAGGACGCGCTAACCAAGCTCTGGCTCCTCCGCATGTCGCGCACCGTGACGGGGCAAGGGACGTAGCGCGATGGCGACCAAGTCCTTCCGCGTCTACTTCGTCTCGCACGCGAGCGGCTTGAAGAGCGGCATCCTGATGCGCGCGAAGAACCGACTCGTGGATCTTCCCCCGCCCACCGCGATCGGATCGTCCGAGGAGGACGTGTACCGGCAGCTCGAGGTGCTGGTGGTCGGCCTGGAAGTGTCCGGCGACGATACCCACGAACGCTACCTGTGGGAGGAGTCGTTCGACACCCAGGAGGTCTCGTTCGACGTGCACCCACAGACGTCCGTCGAGAAGCGGATCGTGATCGGCGCGAAGAAGATTCCGCTCCGCATGACCTACGTCCACGCAAAGCTGGCGTCCGGCGGGCATCGCATCATGCTCCCGCGCTTCGGCTGGGGATTCATCGTCGAGGAGCTCGGTGTCGCGAAGAGCGTGCTCGGCAACGCGCTCTCCACGGCGCTCCTCGGCGAGAACCCGCGCGACATCTACGAGTTCCGGCGAGAGGGCGAGGAGTACGTGCGCGAGTGGAGCCCGCGCACGTTGACCCGCGGGACCAAGGGGGACGAGGACGAGGAGGCGAAGGCGCATCGCCCCACTCTCGATTCGGTGGCGGTAGATCTCGTCGACAAGGCGGCGCGCGGCAAGCTCCCGTTCGTGGTGGGAGACTCTCTCGAGCTCGAACGCGCGAAGTCGCTCGTCGGTCGCGATCCCCCGCCTTCGATCCTCCTCGTGGGAGGCCCGGGCGTCGGCAAATCCACGTGGGTGCGGCGTCTCGCGCGGCAGCTGTTGCTCCGCCAGCGCGAGGCGGGCAGCGCCGAGAAGGCCAGCCTTGTTCCTCGAATCTGGTCGACGTCCTCCGATCGGATCCTCGCGGGCATGACCTACCTCGGCATGTGGCAGAAGCGTTGCCTCGATCTCGCCGCGGAGCTCTCGCACGAGGGTGACTGGCTCTACGTCGACCGGCTGGTGCCCATCCTGGAGCCACAGTCCGACGGCAGCTCCATCGCTGACGTGCTCGGCCCCTCCATTCTCGCCGGCGATATCGCCTTGATCGCGGAATGCACGGAAGAGGAGCTGGAACGCTGCCAGCGCCGCTTCGCCACGCTGGTCTCCACGTTCCACACGGTGCGCCTCGATGAGCCCCCCTCACATCGGATGCCCGAGCTGCTCGCGCTGTACCAGGCGCGCAAGGGTGGACCCTCCATTCACCCCGCAGGGCTGAAGCGACTGGTCGTCCATCTCGCGAGCTTTCAGAAGGACCAGCGCTTCCCGGGCAAGGGCTTCCGCTTCCTCGACTGGCTGGCGGCCTCTGCGGAGGCTGCGCCCCCTGCGGCGGGTCAGTCCGCGCCTCCGCCGCGGCGCCAGCTCTATCCCGCCGACGTCTCGCGGGCGTACGCGCGCTTCTCGGGTCTGCCGCTCGAGATCCTGTCCGACGAGGCGATCACCGCGCCGGATGCGTTGGTCGCGGCGCTGAGGAAAGGCGTGATCGGACAAGACGACGCGTGCCGAACCGCAGCGCGCGTCCTCGCGCGTCTCAAGGCAGGTCTCGTCGATCCCGAGAAGCCGGCCGGCACGTTGCTCTTCGTGGGTCCGACGGGAGTTGGCAAGACCGAGCTCGCCAAGCAGCTCGCGCGTTTCCTCTTCCATGACGAGGCGCGGATGATCCGCGTCGACATGAGCGAGTACATGCTGCCCGGCTCGGCGCAGCGTCTCTTGTGGGCTGCCGAAGGGACGGAGAGCCTGGCGCAGCGGGTCCGTGCGCAGCCGCTGAGCGTCGTACTCTTCGACGAGGTCGAGAAGGCGCATCCCGAGGTCTTCGACCTGCTCCTCGGTGTGCTCGGCGAAGGCCGCCTCACCGACTCGTTCGGGCGACTCGTGGACTTCCGGATGACGATCCTCGTCATGACCTCGAACCTGGGCGTCACCGAGACGCGCTCGGTCGGCTTCGAGGAAGGCGGCGGCGACGACTTCGTGCGCCGCGTCCGCGAGCACTTCCGTCCCGAGCTCTTCAACCGCATCGATCACGTGATCCCCTTCCGGCGGCTCTCCCCGGCCGACGTGCACGCCATCGTGTCGCTCGAGCTCGACAAGATTCGCAAGCGGACCGGCCTGGTGCGAAAGAACCTGGAGCTGCGCGTGGAGCCCGCCGCGCGCGACCGCCTCGCGGAGCTGGGCTGGCACCCGACACGCGGAGCGCGTCCACTGAAGCGCGTCCTCGAGGAGCGCGTGGTGGCACCGCTCGCCGCGCTGCTCGCGGCCGACCCGACCATCCGGGATCGCGTGGTGGTGGTGAGCGTGAACCCCCACGGAGCCATCGACGTCCGTGCGTCACCGACAGCGTGAACAGACCAAGCTCGACCTCCGCCCCGTCACGGCGATGCTCTTCGAAGTGGTGGTGCTCGCCAACAAAAGGCCGCCGACGGGCCCCACCCTCACGCCGGATACAGCGCGGCCATGCGCTCGATCACGCGCTCGCCATCCATTGCCGCCGACACGATCCCTCCGGCGTAGCCCGCGCCTTCGCCGCACGGGAACAGGCCACGGACCGACGGGTGCTCGAGCGTCGTCTCGTCGCGCGGGATCCGCACCGGGGACGACGTGCGGGTCTCGACCCCGATCACCACCGCCTCGTTGGTCCAGTAACCCTTCATGCGCTTGCCGAAGACACGGAGCGCCTGCTGGAGGCGCGTCCGGATCTCCTCGGGGAGCACCTGATCCACGCGCGCCGAGATCAGGCCCGGAGGGTAGCTCGACGCCGGCAGGTCGGCCGAGAGCCGGCCTTCGCAGAAATCGATGAGCCGCTGCCCCGGCGCCACCTGGCCTCCGCCCCCGGCCTCCCAGGCGGCGCGCTCCACGGCACGCTGGTACGCGACACCGGAGAGCGGCGCGCCGTCGCCCTGCGGACCACGGACCTCGACCACGACACCCGAGTTCGCGAGCGGGTTGTTGCGCTTGCTGGGACTCCAGCCATTGGTCACGATCTCGCCGGGCGCGGTGGCGCACGGCGCGACGATCCCGCCCGGGCACATGCAGAACGTGTAGACGCCGAGCCCGTCGATCTGCACGACCTCGGAATAGCTGGCCGGCGGCAGGTACTCGCTGCGCTCGGGCGAGCGGTAGCGCATCGCGTCCACGATGCTCTGGGCGTGCTCGACGCGAACGCCGACGGCGAAGTCCTTGCGCTCGATGCCGATGTTCTGGGCGGCCAGCAGCTCGAAGACGTCGCGCGCGGAGTGGCCGGTGGCGAGCACCACGCGCGTGGTGTCGACGGTCGTGCCGTCGTACAGGCTCACGCCGCGCACTTGCTCGCCGTCGACGACGAGGCCCGTGACGCGGGCCCCGAAGCGCACCTCCCCGCCCGCGCGCAGGATGCCCTCGCGCATGGCGGTGATGATCTCGGGCAGCTTGTTGGTGCCGATGTGCGGATGCGCGTCGATCAGGATGTCGGGGCTGGCGCCATAGGCCACGAAGGTCTCGAGGATGCGGGCGATGTCCTCGCGCTTGCCGCTCCGCGTGTAGAGCTTGCCATCGCTGTACGTCCCGGCACCGCCCTCGCCGAAGCAATAGTTGCTATCCGGATTGACCTCGCCACGCTGGGTGATGGCTGCGAGATCGAGGCGACGCGCGCGCACGTCCTTCCCGCGCTCGAGCACCACGGGACGAAGGCCGAGCTCGATGGCGCGGAGGGCGGCGAAGAGCCCGGCAGGGCCGGCGCCCACGATGACGACCGGCTCCTTCTTGCCGACATGGCGGAGCTCGGGCGGCACCGTGACCGGAGGCTCGAACGGGCCGTCGGTCGACAGCTCGACGCGGAGCTGCATGCGCGGGCCGCGGCCACGAGCGTCGACCGAGCGCTTCACGATGCGGAAGCCGTGGACGTCCGCGAGCGGGATCTTTGCCTCGCGAGCCGCCGCGAACCGCACTTCCGACTCGTCGGCGGCCTTGCGGGGCGACATGAGCACGTCCACCGTGGTGATCGAACCGGTGGCGGGAACGCGCCGTTTCGGATCGCTCTTCACGCTCTCGCGGTACCCGGACTTGCGACGCATGCGGACTTCTACGACAATTCGCCCGTGGACACGAACCGTATCCCTTGTTGCCTGGATCTCGCGCGCCGGGCGCCGTGCGGCACGCGCTGGGAAGCCCTCCGGAAGTGGGCCTGCGCCACCACCGGAAAGGCGGTCCGGGTGGTCACGCTCTCGGGCACGGCGCAGGGTAACGCCCCCTTCTTCGCGCAGCCGGTCGGGTACGACGGCCGCGCTTTCCATCTCGGCTTCGATCACGGCTGCGACACCGAAAAGCTCCTCCACGACGTCTGCCACTGGCTGGTCGCGCCGAAGGAGCGGCGCAGCCGCATGAACTTCGGCCTCGGCCCCGGCCCCACGACGATCACCGATGCGGAGAGCGACAACGAGGAGGTCACGGTCATGCTCCTCGAGGGGCTCCTCGCTCCCGTTTTCCGTCTTTCACCAGGCAAGATCGCGAAGCCCGACTACAACGTCGCCGACCGCCGCAACGTCGACTGGGACGCCTGCGAAGCCCGGGCACGCGCCATCTTCGACGCGGTCCGCGAGGGCATCCCGGCCGAGGAGGCGCCTGCGCAGCGCGTGAAGAGCGCGTCCGCCTAGCGCCGCCGCCCCGCTCCCTCGGCCTTGCAGCTCGCGGCGATCGACTTTCGCGCCGCCTCGAGCATCTCGTTCGCCAGCGCGGGGTCCGCGTTTGTGACAGCTCGTGACACCGCGATGGCGCCGATCTCTGCCGCGATCGCAGCGACCGCGAGCCGGCGCCTCTTCGAGGCCGCGCCCACCTCGTCGAGTGACGTGACGAGCGTCGTCACGAGCTCCTCGAAGGTTGTCGCGCGCCTCGGTCGAGAGCAGGACGGCCAGGTGATCGTCGACCGACCGGTGCCGCTCCTCCGCCCATGCGCGTGCCCAGACCATGTTGCTGTCGAATCCGAAGGAGAAGGCGGAAAGAGAAAGAAGCCAGTTGAGCGGAGACGCTAAGCGGGCTTCCAGTTCGTCCGCTTCGCCCTCGTGACCATCGTGAGCCTCGCGTGCGGGGGCGTGTGCGCGCTCCTCGTGGCACGCTGGATCAGCGAACGAAGGAAATGCACCTCGCGCGTTACCGGCAGGGCGAGCTCGTAGTCACCCGGAAGGGCGAGTCGGTCACCGACACGTCGCCATCGCTCCCCTTGGTCTTCGGGGTGGGAGGCGTCGGCGCCCTCGTCGTCCTCGCCGGAGCAGCCGCCCTTGTCTCTTTGCGAGACAGCACGTACGCGCGTGGCCTCAGGAACCTCGGGGGCGTGTGATATCGCAGGAGCGAGGGTCGAGCCCGCGCTCGTCGGTTTGGTGACCATGGTCCGACGATGAGCCCACGAAGCAGGACCGCGGCGCGGTCGACCCCCACAAGCTCGACCCTTCAGTGACGCTGTTCGAGCGCGGCGGCCCGGCGGCTCACTTGGTCATCGTGGCGGACGTCGGGACGGTGCCCTCGCGCATGCACATGCCATTCGACATGAAGTTCGAGCCGCTGCACACGTAGCTCGCCGCCTGGTTGCAACCGGAGGCCTTCCAGTTGCCGTCGTTGATCTGCTCCACCTTCACCTGGTTGCTCGCGCACCCCAGATCGCTCGCAGCCTTGGTGCGAACGAGGTCGGGGGAAACGCTCGACGAGCATGCGGCGACGGTGAACAGCGAGAGCGCGGCGGCAATGACTGGCAGCTTGGACATGATGAAGTCTCCTCGAGAGATGGTGGAATCGGGCGAACTCGGTCGCCTACCCCTCAGAGCCCTCGCGCCGCGCGAGGTCGCAGGAAATCGTTCGCAGCTGCCAGGGGCTCGCCGACCACCGCGACGTGCCCGGAATCCCGAGTCACCCTGATCGGCGTGCGGCGGAGGGCCGGAGTGCGAGGTGGGTAGCGGCATCGTAGGATGCGGCCAGCACCATGGAAGCGCGCCAGCGGCCCCTCGTTTCGGTTGTCATTCCGGCCTTCGTCACCACGTCGAAGCAGGCGGCGCTCCTCGACGAGACGCTGGCGACGGTCGATCGACAGACGTATCCTCATTATGAGGTGCTCGTCGTCGATGACGGGTCGCCGGTGGACATCGGGAGCATCGTTGCGGGTCACGCCCACACCACACGGCTCCGGCGTACCAACGGTGGCTCCGCACAAGCCCGCAACACGGGCATCGCAGCGAGCCGAGGCGAGTACTTCGTCTTCCTCGACGGCGACGATCATCTGCTACCCGAGGCGATGGAGGCCGGCGTTCGCGCCTTCGAAGACCACCCGGAGGCGGCGTTCGTCGTCGGGCGCCGGGAAGAGATGACCTTCGAGGGCGGTCCGGTGCCGTGGGGCGTCGCGTCCCTTCCGAGCGCAACGCGGCTCTATGACATCCTGCTCGGATTCGACTGGTACATCATTCCTCCTTCCTCTGCGATGTTCACCCGCGCGGTGGTCGACGAGGTGGGTGGCTTCCGCGATCCGTGGGGCGCGGACGACCTGGACTTCTATCTGCGCGTCGCCCACGGCCGCGAAGGCTGGTGCCACGAAACGACGGTGACGCGTTACCGACGTTACAGCGCGAGCTCGTCCCGCGATGGCGAGCGCATGTTGAACAGCATTCGCGCCGTCTACGAACGTCAGCGCCCTCTCATCGTGGGGAATCCAGCCTCCGAGGCGGCTTTCCAGAGGGGTCTCGCGCAGCTCACGGGCATCTTCACCGACTGCCTTGCCGAGAACATGCACGACCGCGCGCGTTCGGGCCAATGGCGGAAGGCACTTCGTAGCGCGGCTCTTCTCGGCCGCGAGAGTCCCCGCCGGCTCGTCGCAGAGGTCGCCCAGCTTCTGCGCACGTCGGTCGCCAGCCGCTGAGCGCTCCCGGTCAGGTCGCGCGGCTGAGAAGCCGGTCCGCAAGGGTGAGTGCCTGCGCGACGACTTGATCCATGTTGTAATATTTGTAGGTGGCAAGCCGACCTACGAAGAAGGTGTTCGGCGTGGCGTCGGCGAGCTCCTTGTACTTCGCATACAAGCGCGCGTTCTCGGGCCTCGGAATCGGATAATAGGGATCGCCGAGCGCCTGCGGGAACTCGTAGACGATGCTGGTCCTGGGGTGTCGTTGGCCGGTGAGGTACTTGAACTCGGTCACCCGGGTGTAGGCGTGATCGTTCGGGTAGTTGACCACCGCGGCAGGCTGGAACGTTTCGCAGTCGTGCGTCTCGAAGCGAAAGGCGATCGAGCGGTACGGAAGCTTGCCGAATCGGTCCTCGAAGAACGCGTCGATGGGTCCCGTGTAGATGAGCTCGCGGTAGTCGATTGAACCGGCGAGCGAGCCGTGTTCCGTGTTCAACGCGATGGTGATGTTCGGGTGGTCGAGCATGCGCTCGAACATCGCGGTGTATCCCGCGGCGGGCATCGCCTGGAAGGCGTCCGTGAAGTAGCGATCATCATGGTTGCTGCGAGCCGGCACCCGCGCGGCGACTGCAGCGTCCAGCTCGGAGGGGTCGAGGCCCCACTGCTTCCGCGTGTACCCCCGGAAGAAGGTCTCGTAGAGCTCGCGGCCGACCTTCGAAACGACGGCGTCTTCGCTCGTTCTTGGATGAGCAACCGCGACGGCGCGGGCGGCGTAAAAGGCGTCGATGGTCGACGTGTCGAGCTTCAGGCCATAGAGCTCGTTGACCGTATCGATGTTGATCGGGAACGGCAGCAGCTTGTCCCCGATCCGGGCACGCACCCGATGCTCGTACGGGCGCCAAGCCGTGAACGCGGAGAGGTACTCGAAGACGCGAGCGGACGCGGTGTGGAAGATATGCGGTCCGTACGCATGCACGAGCACACCGGCTTCGTCGGCATGGTCGTACGCGTTGCCGCCCACGTGCCCACGTCGGTCGCAGATCAGGACGCGCTTTCCCGCGGACGCAAGCCGCTCCGCGCAAACGCTCCCTGCGAACCCCGCTCCGACGATCAGGAAGTCGTACACCGCCTCGCGGACTCCTCGTGTGCCGAGCGCGCCTCGGCGGGCCCGAGGATGCCACGGATCGAGGCCGTCGAGGAGGGCTGACGTTGCGTCCCGCTGCCGCCTTTCGCCCGTCCGTCGACCGACCCCCGCCGCACGCTCCCGGCATCCGAGGAGCACCATGAAAGCAATCTGGAAGGGCACCACGCTGGCCGAGAGCGACGATACGGTCGTCGTCGAGGGCAATCACTACTTTCCCGCGGCGTCACTCGCCCGCGACCTGGTTCGCGAGAGCGACACGCACACGACGTGCAGCTGGAAGGGCGTCGCGAGCTACTACGACGTCGTCCTCGGCGACGACGTCAACAAGGACGCGGTCTGGTACTACCCGACCCCCAAGGAAGGCGCACTCCAGGTGAAGGACCGTGTCGCGTTCTGGAAAGGGGTTGTCGTCGAGCTCTGAAGGGCGCTCAGGCCGTGCCCGCGGCGCCGAGGGCGCGGATGGCGCTGTCGGCGTCCTCGCCCAGCTCGTCGTGGAGCTCCGGGGGGAGCGCGCCGAGAGCGCGCAACCAGCGCACCGCTTCGTGGCGGCATCGCGAGCACGGACCTCGTTCGTAGATCCAGCGGGCGACGGGCGCCCAGTGCGCGCTCCGCTGCGCTTCGAGGAGGTCGACGAGCCCGAGCGTCGCCCCGTGGAGGTCATCGGGGGCGACGAGCGTGGCGACAGCCGCCTCGACGACGCGCAGGTCCTCGGGCTCCGCGCTCGCTCCGAGAGCTGCGAATGCGCTCACCGCTTCGGCGCCGCCGGACGCCAGCGACGCGAGTGCGCGAGCACGGACCCTTGGATGTCGCTGGGCCCCGAGCAGACGCGTGACCGCTTCGTACGCTGCGCCTTCGAGGGAGACCAGATGCTCGATGACGGCGACCTCGAGCGCGAAGCCTGGCGCGCCGCCGAGAGCGCTCGTGAGCAGACGGAGCTCCCGGGGGTCTCCAGCGTCGACCAGCGCCGAGGCCACGACCTCGAGGTCCGGTCGGGATGCGCTCCCGCCCCAGCGCCGCGCCGGCCCGCTCCAGCGGACCGCCCCGGCCTTCACCGCATCGACGAGCTCGCGACCGGTCCTCCCGTCGAGGGACGCCGCGTCGACCGCGGGCGGGCGAGCGGCACGCGGCCCGCGACGCGGGCGAGCCCGGCTTCGCCTGCCAACCTCGTCAGCTCGAGCTCGCCGACCCATGGAGCGTCGCTGCATGGCCTCCGGACGACGACGTCCGCAAGCGCCGCCGCGGCGGCGCTCGAGCCCGCTTCGGCGAAGGCGAGGGCGAGGGCGCACATCTGGTCGAGGTCCCACGCCTCGCCGGACGTCGCCATCGACGCGACGACCGGACGTGGCGCCCGACGTCCGAGCGCCAGCGCGAGCGCGGCCGTCCGTCCGCGGAGCGGGCTCACGCGCCTCCTTTTCGCGTCGCGCTTGCAGCGGGGACGCGGAGCCGCCATGATGGGCGGTCGAGAGCAGCACCCCTACGGAGTTTTCCGCGCATGGCGTCGAACACGACATTTCAGAAGCGACAGAAAGAACGCGCTCGGCTCGACAAGCAGCGCGATAAGACAGAGGAAAAGAAGCTCCGGCGCGAGCAGCCCAACACGCGCGCGACGACGGAGCCCGGCGTCGATCCGGACATCGCCGGTATCATTCCAGGACCCCAGCCGATCCCGGACGAGTTTCTGTGACGGATCTCGTCCGTCCTCGGACGGACGGGTGAGCGCGGGGCGAGCCGCCTCCCAGCGGCTCACTTCGCGGCGCCCCAGGTACCTGGCAGGAGCTCGTTCCGCGCGCTGGCCCAGGGCCGGCTCGTGATCGAGCTCCTGGTCGAGGTCAGGGCCCGCCGACCGCGCGCGTGGACGCAAGCGTCTCGAGCTCGGAGACGACCCGGTCGAGCTCCGCGCTCAGCGGGGTGACGCCGCACGCGGTGAACGCGTCGGCGAGCGCGCGGTAGTACCAGAGCGTCTCGCGTCCTCCGTTGAAGCGCGACCAGAGCGCCTCGCCGTGGACGCGGTAGTCCGCAAGAACGGCCCGCGCGTTGTGAAGCTTGTCCGACGCCGAGACCAACCGTGCGGACGCTGACTTCGACGGGATCTTGTCGATGTAGGCTCGCTTGCGATCGCGCCACGGAGGCTTTGGCTTCACGTCCGTGTCGGTGCACGCGTCCACGATCGCCGCCACGCCCTCGCCGAAGTCCGACCGGATGCGCGCGAGCGTCGCGGCGCCGCCTTGGTCCTCGACCGCGTCATGAAGCACCGCGCCGATGGCTTCGTCTTCGTTCGCGCCGTGCTCGAGCGCGATGCTCGCCACCCCGAGCAGGTGCGAGACATAGGGGATCTGGGTGTCCTTGCGAGCTTGCGTCCTGTGCAGCGCACAGGCCAGCGATAGCGCGCGGGTGAAGTGGTCGGTGAGGGGCTCGGCCAGGGTCTCGTCAGCCATTCAGTGCTCCTTGCCCGCCGAGGCTACCGCATGGGGGACCTCATGAATCACGGAGGCGGAAGACGAGGCCCATCGGAAATGCTGACGCCTCCGCGAACAGTTTTCGACGGCCCGGGAGTCTTGTCTGGAAAGGGCGCATTTCTCGCGCCTCCGGAGGTCTCCCATGAAGCTCTACTCGTTCCCGTTCTCACCGAATTGCCAGAAGGTCGTCGCCATTGCGCACGAGGTCGGCGTGCCGCTCGAGGTGGTCGACGTGGCGCTCTTCAAGGGCGAGTCGCACACGCCGGCGATCCTCGCGAAGAACCCCAACGGCAAGGTCCCGATCCTGGAGGACGGTGACTTCGTCCTGTGGGAATCTGCGGCCATGCTCGCGTACATCGCCGCCAAGGCGGGGCGGGCGGATCTCGCGCCCACGACGCTCCGCGAGCGCGCCGAGGTCGACCGCTGGACGGCGTGGGAAGGCGCCCACTTCAGCCCCGCCATCCGCAAGGTGGCCTTCGAGCGCATCGTGAAGAAGCTCGCGGGGCTCGGCGCGCCGGACGAGGCGGCGATCCGTTCGGGCAGCGAGGAGTTCGCGACCCGGGCCGCCGTCCTGGAGCAGAGCCTCGGGTCGAAGGAATACGTGTGCGGCCGGCTCACCATCGCCGACTTCGCGCTCGCCCCGTATGCTGCGCTCACGGCGAGCATCGGCCTCGATTTCGAGCCGTATCCGAAGGCGAAGGCGTGGCTCGAGCGCATGGCGGCGCGAGACAGCATGAAGAAGACGTTTGCCTACGCCCGCGGAGCCGCGTGAATTCGTTCGAGGCCCTGGTGGAGCCGCACCGCGCGATCTTGCGGCTCCACTGCTACCGCATGCTGGGCTCGTCGCACGATAGCGACGACATGGTGCAGGAGACGCTCGTTCGCGCCTTCCGCGCGCAGCACACGCTGGTGGATCCGGCCTCGGCGCGAGCGTGGCTGCATCGCATCGCGACCAACGTGTGCATCGACGAGCTGGCGAAGCGACCGCGGCGCGCGCGCGGCCCCGAGCTCGGGCCCTCCGCCGACCCGGATCTGGCGCCGGCGGAGGCGACGGCCGATGCCGAGTGGATCGAGCCTGCGCCGTCGGCCTGGCTCACGGGCGCACCGGCCTGCCCGGCCGCGCAGTACACGATGAAGGAGAGCGTCGCGCTCGCGTTCGTTGCCGCGCTGCAGGTGCTCACGCCCCTGCAGCGCGCGGTGCTCCTCCTTCGGGACGTGGTGGGTCTGTCGGCGGCGGAGACCGCCGAGGCCCTCGCGTGCTCGGTGTCGTCGGCGAACAGCACGCTCCATCGCGCGCGCGCTGCCCTCGAGGAGCGCGTTGGCCCGCGCGCGGCCTGGTCGCCCGAGGCGGGCGCGGTCGATCTCGCGCTCCTCGAGCGCTACGTGCGCGCGTGGGAGAAGGGCAACCTCGATACCATCATCGCACTGCTCCACGACGACGTGACGCTCTCCATGCCCCCGAGCCCGACGTGGATCGCGGGCCGCGACGCGGTGGCGCGCTACTTCACGCAGCGCATCCTCGGCGCGGTGCGCGCGCGGCGCTTCCGCGGGGAGCTCGTCGAGGTGAACGGGACCGTGGGCGGCGCGTTCTATCGCGTGGACGACGACGGCGTGCCGACGCTCTTCGCGCTCCAGGTGCTCGAGGCGAAGGACGGCCGCATCCACGTCGTCGATCACTTCATGACCGCGACCTCGCATGTGGCGTTCGTCGCGGGCGGGCTGCCGAGGACACTCGTAGCGGTCTGACTCGACATCCGGCAGTCACCCCGCTTTGCGACGGAAGTGGAGCGCTTGGACGCCCGACTCGAACCGTTGCGTCGAGAGGAGCTCGAGATGCCGCGCGCTCGACAGGCCATGAAACAACGTCGGGCCGCGGCCACTGATGATGGGATGAACGAGGATGCGGTACTCGTCGATGAGGCCGAGCTCCTCGAGCGCCGCCGAGAGCTTGGGCGCTCCGACGAGGACCCCCCGCTCGGTCTTCGCTTTCAGCGCCGCGATCGCCTCGCGCAGGTCTCCCTCCACCTTGAACGTGTTCTGCCACGGAAAGTCGCTCCGCGAGCGGGACACGACGTACTTCGGCTTCGCCTCGAGCTTCTGTGCCCACTCGCGCGTCGCGCGCGGCGCCTTTTCGTCGCGTGCGACCGCGGGCCAGGCTCCCTCCATCAGCTCGTAGGTATTGCGTCCGAAGAGCATCGCCCCGCTCTGATCCATGAGCTGCGTCCAGTAGTCGTGCAGCTCGTCGTCAGCGATCGCCTGGGTGTGGTCGATGCACCCGTCCAGAGTCACGTTGAGACCGAAGGTGAGAAGGCCCATGGCCGGGCATTCTACGAAAAACGCACCCGGCGCGCAGCCGCTCACGCCTCGACGAGCGCACGGACGGAGCGGATCGTCGTCCCGAGCTGGCCAGCGGCAAGCTTCAGGCCGGAAGCCTGGGCCTGCGTGCCGAGCTCCGTCTTTCGAATCAACACGCCAGCCATGCGAGCGAGCGTCGCGAGCCGCGCCGCGTGGGGTACCACGTCCGCGGGTAGCGACGGGAACTGCGCCATCCCTTGCAATCGCTCGATGTGCTTCGCCGTCCGGGCGGTAAGCTGCGTGTGGTGCAAGAGCAACACCGCGTGATCGGGCGCAAGCTCGCGGAGGTCGAGCACGGCGATCTGCGTGGCGACGGTTTGCATCAGCTCGCCGACGATGCGGCCCAGCCCGGCGAGAGCCCCCGCTGCCGTGTCGGGGCCGGTGATGCTGGCGACGAGCCTCGCGGCCTCGTCGCTCCATCGAACATAAAGTGGATACGAGTCGGGCCGCACCGGCGGCGTCAGCCCGGATCGCACGAGGCGCGCTTCGACATCGACGACCTGCGCGCCGACCGCGGCGCCCGTCTGCCGGAACATATCGAGGTAACGCGCCATCCGTTCGCCGAGGGCACCGTCCGATCCCGCGAGCGTGCCGAGGACGTACATGCCTTCCATCGGGATTCCGACCTCCCCGGCGAGCAACGGAATCAGGAACCCGTCGGCGCGCGACATTGCCATCGAGCGGTCATATCTTGCCTCCATGGCTGAAGCCATGTTCCCGTGGCGCGTGCGCGTCCCGTTGAGCTTCACCACAGTATTCGTAGTTGCCGTCGCTGGCTGTTCGACGCGGCCGTCCCCGAGCGGCAGCACCGCGGGCGGCACCTCGGCGAGCGCCACGACCGCGACCGCGAGCGCGGCGAGAGCGCTTCCACCGTCGCCTCGCCAGGGGCCTTGCGCGAAGGATACGGACTGCAGCGTCCTTCTGGAGCCGTGCAACTGCCGCTGCCTGCCGTTTGCCGGAGGCATGCCCACCAACGAAGAATGGGCCACGATGTGCGGCGGCGGGTACCCACAGAATTGCGGCGCTGCGAGCCCGTGCATGAACCTCCAGGCCACCTGTGACGTCTCGACGAAGACGTGTCGCGTCACGAGGTGACACCTCGGTGCGCGCTTCCGGTGCCGAGATCGCTGCGGGGTCAGCGAGAAGGACGAGAGGGGGGCGACCGCTTTCGTCGCGGCTTTTGAGCGCGCGGATTTCCCTTCACGAGGAGCCGCGTCGTTGCGTCTTCGCCGATCGCATCGAGCTCCGCGTCGGTGAGGCCGGTCCTCGCGAGGAACAGCATCCCCTGACCGACGGCGACGAGCAGACGAGCGAGCCTCTCGGCGTCCGTGTCCTCTGAAAGGTCTCCCTCGGCGACCGCCTCTCGCACGACGTCGGCCAACGCGGACTCCATCGCGCGGTAGTTGCCGCGGGCGCGCTCTTCGACCTGCGGATCGCTCGACGCGAGCTCCATCGTGCTCTTCATGAGCAAGCAGCCGCGGCCTCCGGCCTTGGGGCCCGAGCGGAAGAAGGCGCGGAGCCGCTCGATCGCGGGCGCGTCGCCGGCGAGGGCCTTCCGCACGCCGGCAATCCCTCGCTCGATGTACCCGTCGAGGACCTCGAGGAAGAGTTGATGCTTGTCCCCGAACGCCAGGTAGAGGCTCCCCTTTCCGAGGCCCGTCGCCTTCATCAGGTCGTCGAGCGACGTTGCTGCGTAACCTCGCTCCCAGAACTCGTCACGGAACCGCATGAGCGCGTCGGCCTTGTCGAACGTGCGAGGTCGCCCCATACGACAGATCCTAATTGTACTTGACCAAGTGGTCCAGTAGCCCAATAGTGGACCGCATGGTCAACAAAAGCATCGGTTCGGATCTCTCCGGCAAGCGCGTGCTCGTCACGGGGGGAACGCGCGGGATCGGAGCGGCGATCGTCCGCCAGCTCCTCGACGCGGGCGCGAAGGTGGTCGGCTCGGCGCGAACGCCCGTGAACGACTTCGCCCAGGACGCCACGTTCATCCAGGGCGACGTCGGCACGCTCGCCGGGGCTCGCGAGCTCGCGGCGCGCGCGACGGAGCTCCTCGGCGGCGTAGACATCCTCGTGAACAACGCGGGCGCCGCGCGCGCCTGGCCGAAGGGCACGCTCGCGATCGAGGACGAGGAGTGGGTCGACGCCTTGAACGCGAATTACCTCTCCGCGGTCCGGCTCTCGGCGGCGCTGTTGCCCACGATGATCGCGCGGAAGAGCGGCGTCATCGTGAACATCTCGACAGTCGCGGCGCTGATCCCGCCGCCAGCGCTCGCCCACTACGGCGCGGCGAAGGCGGCCCTGAATGCTTACTCGAAGAGCCTCGCCGCGGAGGTCGCGCCGCACGGCATTCGCGTCAACGTGGTCGTCCCCGGGAACGTGACGACCCCGGGCGCCGACAAGATCCGCGTCGACCTCGCGACAGCGGTCGGCGTCGAGGCGTCCGCCCTCACCGCGAACATCCCGCTCGGCCGCGTCGGCGCCCCGACGGACATCGCCTCGATGGTCAGCTTCCTCGTGAGCGATCGCGCCGCGTGGATCACGGGCGCGAGCTTCGTCGTCGACGGTGGCGAGACTCCCTTCGTGCAGTAGCGAAGCTGGATACGACGAAGCCTCAGGCGTGAGATGCCGCGACGCCGAGGGAGAAGTCGAAGTCCCCCACGCCGTGGCGAGCGAGGCCCATCGAGAGCAGGCCGGCCCCTTCCAGCCAGTGCGCCATCTTCAGGGCGCCGACGTCCAACGGCCGCAGCCCGAGGCTCGCGATGAACGCGCCGACGCGCGCCTTCGCGTCCGGGTCGTCACCCGCGAGGAAGACGTCGGGCCGGCCGTTCTCGAGGACCTTGCGGAAGATTGTGTTGAAGGCCTTCACCACGCTGGCGCTCGCCGGTGCCACGTTCGCGACCTCCTGCGCCACCGAGGTGAGAGCCTCGGAAAGGGCCAGCCCGTCGAAGGTGGAATTGAAGGGATTGCTGATATCGACGATGACCTTGCCGGCGAGCGCGTCGGCGTACTCGCGGACCACCGGCACGACAGCGGCATGCGGCACGGCCACGATCACGATGTCCCCGGACGGAACTGCGCCCCACGCTCCCGACCGCGCGCCGCCGCCGAGCGCCTCGACCACGTCCGCGGTCTTGGACGGATCCCGCCCCAGGACCTCGACGTCGATCCCGCCCTTGACTGCCCGCGCGCCGAGCGTACGCGCCATGTTCCCGGTGCCGATGATGCTGATACTCGTCATTTGGTGTTCTCCTTAGCCGTATTTCAAAGAGCCAGTGCGCCGCCGTCGACCAGCAACTGGACGCCGTTCACGTAGCTCGAATCGTCCGAGGCGAGGAAGAGCGCGACCGCCGCGATCTCCTCGGGACGGCCCATGCTCCCCCGCGGGATCATCGACTCGAAGTGCTTCTTCGCGTCGGCGGTTAGCACCCCGGCCATGAGCGGCGTGTCGACCTGGCCGGGGCAAAGCACGTTCACGCGGATCTTCCTGTCCTTCAGCTCGTTCACCCAGGCGCGGGCGAGGACGTGCAGCGCCGCCTTGCTCGCCGCGTATACACCCCAGCCAGGAAACCCTCTCAGTCCGGCATTCGACGAATTCAAGATGATCGATCCGCCGTCCGTGAACAGGGGCAAGGCCTTTTGGACGGTGAAGAGCGTGCCGCGCGTGTTGAGCCCGAACGCCGCGTCGAATTGCTCCTCGGTGACGTCGCCAATGGCCGCTGCTTCGCCGACCCCCGCACTCGCGAAGAGCACATCGATCCTCCCCTTCTCCCGCCTCACCGTATCGAACACGCGATCGAGGTCGGCAAGGTCCGCCGAGTCCGCCTTCACCCCCGTCACGTTCCGGCCGATGCGCGCGACCGCCTCGTCAAGCGCCTCCTGCCGCCGGCCCGTGATGAACACGTGAGCGCCTTCCTCGACGAACCGGAGGGCGCTCGCCAGCGCCATGCCGCTCGTTCCACCGGTGATGACTGCAACCTTGCCCTCGAGCTTGCCCATGTGCTTTTCCTTTCGATCCCCCGAGCACCGGAACATGCGCCCTCCGGAGCGGGGCGCTGAGTGCGGAAGGGCGCACACCGGTGGTGCAGAATCCAACCACCCCGGCGAGGCACGCGGCGCCCGTGCTGCGGCACGATGTGGTTGAATCGAACGGGACCATGATCGACTGGGACGACGTTCGATACTTCCTGGCCGTGGCGCAGCAAGGCTCGGTGCGAGCCGCGGCCGAGCACCTCCAGGTGAATCATTCGACCGTGCTGCGACGCATCGGTCAGCTCGAGGAGCGCCTCGGCGCGAAGCTGTTCGAGAAGCTGCCGTCGGGCTACCGGCTGACCGGCGCGGGCGAGGAGGTCGTCGAGCTCGCGAGGCAGATGGAGGCGTTGTCGCTCCAGCTGGAGACGCGCGTCGTGGGTCGCGACCAGACCGTGCGCGGCCTCCTCCGGGTGACGCTGACACCGTCCCTCGCCACTCACCTGCTCATGCCCGACCTCGCCGAGTTCTCGCGCCTGCATCCGGACATCGAGATGGACATCCTGTGTTCCGGCGAGCTCGCGAATCTGACCAACCGCGAGGCCGATGTAGCGATCCGCGTCGTGTACGACCGCGACACCCTCCCCCTGAATCTCCACGGGCTGAAGGGCCCGGAGCTGTTCGGCGGCGTCTACATCTCTCGCGAGCGCCTCGCGGCACGGCGCGCGGGAGCCACCGATCCCATCCGGTGGATCGTCATCAGTAGCCACGGCATCCCCGACTGGGCGACCGAGGGTGAGATCCGAACGGCGGGCGTCCCCTTCAAGACCACGGACGCCGAGGCGAAGCTCGTCGCCGCGCGCCAGGGGCTGGGGATCACGACGCTGCCCTGCTTCGTGGGGAACGCCGATCCGCTGCTCGTGAGGGTGCCGGGCACGGCGCTGCACATGCATGGGACGCTCTGGGTTCTCACGCAGGGCGAGACGCGCAACATGGAGCGCGTGCGACTGTTCACCGAGTTCGTGGGCCGGCGTCTCGCGGCGTATGCGCCGCTCCTGGCGGGCGAAGCCGCGTCTGGCGAGTGACGCGCGTGCACTGCAGTGAGGTGGTCCCGCGAATCCGGAGTGGTCCGCCTCCATGGCGAGAGGCCAAGTCCGTAGGAGACCTCTATCTAACGGAAGTCCAGCCGCTGTGCTCTCGTGCAGAATCTCTGTCAGGCATCGCTTGTACGACGTCGTGCAACAGACTTTTCGCCCGCGAAACGAACGGTCGATCCTGGATGAGGTGAGCCCGGCCCCCCGCAAGCGCAACCGCCTCCGGGTCTGGAAGGAACTCGAACTGCGACATCTCCCATACGGCTCCGAACATATCCGCGAGGCTCAGCGTCACGCGTGCGAACTCGTCGAACCGGAACTGAGTCGTAAGCAGCGCGTTCTTACCGCCGACGGTGCCAACGAAGTCAGAGTGTCCAGCGAAGCCGAGGTGAGCATTCTTGCTAAGAAACCCATATAACCTTTTTGCCTCTGGACACAGTCGACACAGGTCCGAAACGCACTTCGTCGTCTGGATCTTCGCCAACGAAGGGACGTCATCGAACTTCGACGCAGCGCATGCCCACCCCAACTGCTCGAGGATATGCCTACTCACGGCGTGACCCTCGTACCGGTGGCCGAGCTTGTAGAGCAGGTGCGCGCAGAAGAAGCTGTGCGGCAAGCGCTCGAGTGCGACTGATGCAGCGAACGCCCCAACTGATGGGTCAGGCATTCCATCGGTACGCAGCTTCCGGAGCGCGGCGAACACGTAGCGCTTTGCGCCGCGATACACAGTCACATAGCGCGCCGCCGCCAGCTCGTACGGACCGAGCTCACGCGGACGACGGAACGGATCAATGTACTTCCGCTTCGCGTAATCGATGCTGCGCAATCCTAATTGGCGCGCGATGAGCGCCGCCGCGACGGGTTCTTCGAGTTCGTCGACTTCCGATCGGGCGACGAGCACCTGCCCCATCACGGGCACGAAGTCCTCCAGCACCGCGTGAACCGGTCCAAACTGGCTATCCAGCTCCGAAGCATCTGAGGCTGCGGCCGCGCGTCCACGCCCTCGGTTGCGAACGACCATCCGTCGATCCTAGCTGAACGAGCTCAGCTCACCGTCTTTCCAGCTGCTCACGGGGCGACGTCCGGCCGGGAGCTTCGGGATCCGGCACGGCGCGCAAGGGAGCGCCGACCCGACCCGCTCCTCGCGACCGGCACCCGTCGTGACCCAGGCCCTCCTCGCGATCGCGCACGAACGCGAAGGGCGTCGAAGCCCGCAGCGCTCCTCGACGACAGAGCGGAGGCGCGCCTCGATCGGGTCTCCGAACGCGAGCAGGTGGACATCGCGCGTCGGCCGGTTGCCCCGTACCTTTGCGCGTGCCGGGTGCCTGGCGTTCGCCGCCTCGCCTGCCACAGTGCAGCCATGGACCTCCGCCCCATCGCGGTCGAACGCCAGAGTCGACCTCCCGCGACCGCTCGCGACGGGCACGCGCGGACCACGCATGGGCGCGCCACGCAGCCGCCGACGACACACACGAATGCGACCCTCGCCATCTACACGGCGGGGCGGTCGCGTGTGCAGCTCAATGGCGAGTGGGACGTCGGCGCAGGTGACGTCCTGGTCGTGCCCGCAGGGGCGCAGCATCGGCTCCTCGAGTCGCGTGAGGCGGAGCTCTGGCGGCTGACGTTCTCCGTCCCCTGTCTCGCGCCGAGCACTGCCGAATCCTTGTTCGAGCCCTTCGAGCGTGTTCGTGACGGCGCGTGCGCGGTCGCTCGAGTT
Source organism: Labilithrix sp. (assembly GCA_028287035.1). Next base: position 151,585 of record JAQBQL010000243.1, read on the forward strand.
CGCTCGTCGCGGCAGGACCACCTCGAGAGGCTCCTCGTCGAGCTCGAGCGCGTGGGCCGCGAGCGACGAGGAGCGGGCGACGTGGTCGAGTCCGTCGAGCGCAGCCTGCTAACGCTCGTCCTCGCCGAGATCGACGAGGCGACGGGCGCCGTCCAAACGCCGCGAGCTCCCGAGGGGGGCGTTGTCGCGCGCGCGTTGCGCGTCATCGAGCGCCGGTGCCTCGGCCCGCTCGGCCTCCGCGACGTCGCCGCCGCCGTGCAACGAAGCCCCGCGCACGTGACCACCGCCCTCACCCGCGCAACCGGATGCAGCGCCGTGCAATGGATCGTCACCGGACGCATGGCCGAGGCCCGTCGCCTCCTGATCCACTCCGACGCCAGCATCGAGACGATTACCGAGCGCGTGGGATATGCCGATTCGACCCACTTCATCCGGATGTTCCGACGCGAGCACGGCACGACACCCGCGGCGTGGCGCGCCGCGCAGGCGCTCAGCTCTTCACACACGTGACGTTGTAGAAGGGATACGAGAAGCTCTCCGACACCGGCTCGTCGATCTCGGAGACCTCGGTGATGCCGTAGGCCCCGAATTCACGAGTAACCGAAGCCGCGTCGTAGAAGAACATCGGCAGCCCAGGCGCGCGCTCGTACCAGTCCTCGCCGAGCTTCGGGCCCTGCCCGTACATGGGCGCCTTCTTGGAGATGACGGTGAAGATCATCGACCCGCCCGGCCCGAGCTGGCGATCGCAATCGGCGATGAGCTTGGCGCGCCCCGGTGCATCGAGCAGATACACGAGTCCGTAGCAGAACACGCCGTCGTAAACGCGGTCGTCGAACGGCATGTCGAGGACCGATCCGTGGTGGATGGGAAACGTGAGACCGAGCTCCGAGCGAGCGAGAGCGATCGCCGACGCGGAGATCTCGATGCCCGTGACCGACATGCCACGATCCACGAAGGGCTTCGCATTGCGGCCGTAGCCCACCCCCGGGATCAAGATGTCGCGGGCGCCCCGCGCAACGAAGTAGTCGCGCGCGAGCACGGCGGAGAGCGTCGGCGCCTCGCCCCACATCAGCTGCTTCTCGGCGAAGACGGATTCCCAGAGCTCGGTCATGCCCCCATCTGTAGCCCTCGGGCGCCGCGCGCAACAGGGCGCAGGCTTCGATCCGATCGGCGATTCTTTCGGTCTCGACGGCAGCCCGCCCATGTGACGCAACGGCACTTCGCGGCCGTTCACGGAGTGAGCAGCGCGCGCGTCAGCTCCCGCTGGGCATCGCGAGGCACGTCACGCGCGTCACCTCGTGCCGATAGGCGAAGAGGCGTTCGAGCTGGCGGCGCGCGATCGCGGCGCCGAATATCCGGCCGAGCGCGCCGAGCGGGAGCTCGTAGTCGACCTCGTCGACGAGCGTGCTCGCGTTCTCACCCTGGGGAGTCACGGTGTGGACGTGGCGCCATTTCGCAAAAGGCCCCTCGACCATCTCGTCGGCGAACATGCGACCGGGTTCGTAGGCGACGTGCTTCGCGACGATGCGCTGCCAGAGCGGACCGATGCGCGCTCGCAGGATCACCACGGTTCCGACCGCGAGGGACGTCGGCGGCTGGAGGATCTCGGTCTTCTGCCACGGAGGGCTGAGGAGCGAAAAGGCGTCCGGTCGCTCGTGGAAGGCCCACAGCGTCGCCGCGGGTACGGGGAACGTCGTCTCTTTGCGGAACTTCATGCGGACCGCCTCTAGCTATACACGCCGGGTTGCTTCCGCGGCGCAGTCCGACGAGACTTTGCGCATGCGTAACCCCGAAGGCACGCCGATCTGGTACGAGCTCCTGACCAACGACTCGAAGGCGTCGACCGCCTTCTACGAGAGCGTCATCGGCTGGAAGGTGCCGCCCCCGGCGCCGGGCAGCCCGCACGGTTATCAGATGATCGACGCGGCCGGCGTTCACCTCGGCGGCATGATGCAGCTCACGGACGACATGAAGAAGAACGGCGCGAAGCCCACGTGGCTGTTCTACGTCGGCGTGGACGACGTCGACGCGGCCGCCAAGAAGGCGGAAGCAGCCGGCGGAACGTTGCTGATGCAACCCTTCGACATCCCCGGTGCAGGTCGCGCCGCGATGGTCGCCGACCCGCAGGGAATTCCCTTCTACGTCATGCGCGGCTCGACCGACGACACGAGCACCGCGTTCGAGCGCACCGGGCTGGGCAAGTGCAACTGGCACGAGCTCGCGACCCCGGATCAGGCCTCGGCGAACGCGTTCTATGCGGCGCTCCTCGGCTGGACGTACCCGGACAAGATGCCCATGGGCGAGGCCGGTGACTACGTGTTCGTCGCCGTTGGCGACCATCGCATGGGCGCGACGATGAAGCAGGGAGACAAGCAGTCGAAGGGCTGGACGTTCTACTTCCGCGTTCCCGACATCGACGCGGCGGTCGAGAAGGTGAAAGCGGGCGGCGGCCAGGTGCATGCGGGCCCGATGGACGTGCCGGGCGGCGACCGCGTCATCGTCGCGAGCGACCCGGAAGGTGTGCGCTTCGGCGTTGCCGCGCCGGGCAAGGCGTGACGAGGAGATGGAGCCGAGACGAAGGTGGGGAACCGCGCTCGTCGTCGCGGCGTTGATCGCGTTCGGCGGCCTCGGCGCAGCGTACCTCTGGAAGGAGTGGCAGGCGCAGAGCGGCCAGGACCACGAGGACGCCGCGGTCGTCGACGCCTCCGCCGACGCTCGGGTCGCTCGCCGCAAGACGAAACCGAAGCCCGGCAAGCGGGGGGCGCGCGCCGGCAGGCCCCGCGTCGGCGGCGGCCACATCAGCACCGACCCGAGCGGCGGCACGGGTACCGGAGGCGGCAACGTCGGTGCGGACGACAACGGGAGCGCCGATGACGATGACGGACCCGACGAGCCGCCCGCGCCCCCGCCGTTCCGCGGTCGCGGCCCGGCCGGGCCGACCTACGAGGCCGCCCTCGCCTCGAACAACCAGGAGGTCACGATCGGCAAGCAGGGCCCCGCGGACCTCAGCGACGCGCAGCTGTCGGGACCGATGCGGAGCGGCGCCTTCGTGGGCGAGTGCGGAGCCCCCGAAAGCATGAAGGTGACAGTGAAGGTCGCCATCAAGTCGGGCCGCGCCGCCGGCGTCAGCGTCTCGACGAGCCCGCCCGATCCGGACGTGGCGGGCTGCATCGATCGTTACGTGCGCACGTTCTCCTGGCCTTCGAGCCCCAAGATGGACTCGTTCACGTCGACGTACTGAAGGGCAACGCGGCGCGCCCTCTCAGCTCGCGTCGGGCGCGTCGAGGAACTGTGCGACGAGGCGGCTGGTCAGCTCCGGGTCATGGCTCTTCGGGCTCATGATCTCGCCCAGGTAGTCGCCGTGGCCGCCGGGGAGGACGACGAGGCGCGCGTGCGGCAGGAGCCGCGTGAGCTCGACGGCGTGCTCCAGCGTCGGGACGTCGCGATCGCCGAGGAGTACGAGCGTGGGCGCGTGGACCGACCTCACCGCCGGGTCGGGGATCTCGACGAAGTGCAGCATGCGCTCGAGATCCTTGTCGTGCATCGTGCGGAGCTTCTGCGGATCCGGGGTCACCGCCAGGAAGTCCGCCTTGAGCGGCTCGGGCATGTTCGCGAACGTCGCCGCCGCCATGAATTGCCAGAACTCGGGCGCTGCCCCGCTTCGCTTGGTCATGGACGACGCGAAGACGAGCTTCCGGACCACGTCGGGGTGCCGGATGGCGAGCTCCATTGCGACGCTCGCGCCGTTGCTGAATCCCATCACATCGGCCTTTTCGATATCCAGCTGCCGGAGGAGCACCGCGACGTCATCGGCCGACGTGTCGAAGCGGATCGGCCCCTCGCGGTCGGTCGTACGACCATGGCCCTGCTCCTCGACCGCCACCACCCGTCGGTGCTGGGCGAAGAGCGGGAGTATCCGGCCGTAGGTCGACTCGATGGTCGAGCCGCCGCCGTGGAGGAGCACGAGCGGCGTACCCGTGCCGGGCCCGTGAATCTCGTAGTACATGCTGATTCCGTTCACGGACGCGTGACCGGCAATTCGCTCTTCGTTGTTCGTCATCACAGCCACCACCGATATCCGTTCGGCCTGGACGGGAGGCCGAGCTCGCCACAAACGTCGGCGACGAAGTCCGGAGTGAAGAAGTAATTCCGCAGCAAGGCGACGCGATCGCCGTCGACGTCGACGCGCGAGATCGCCCGCACCGCTTCCCCGTCGGCGTGCTCATAGAAGTGGACGAAGAGCCACTCACCGCGGTGCCACCGCGCCTCGATGCGCGGCGCATCGGGTCGAACGCCCAGCATGAAGCGCGCGTCCATGCCGCCGGCGACGTCGGCCGTCGCCATTCGTTTCACGCCGAAGAGCATCCCGTGGAGCACGGTGCGCCGAGCCGCCTCCGGTCCGTACTGCGTGGTCGCGCCGACCACCTCGACCGCGCTCGTGTCGAGGAGCAGTGCGGTGAGCCGGTCGATGTCGCCGGCGTTGAACGCCGCGACGAAGCCGTCGATCACGGCCGGCGCGGGCGGCGGCACCTCCTCCGCGAATGCCGGCGCGACGAGCTTTCCTCGCGCGCGATGGAGGGCCGACTTCACCGTGCCCACCGTCGTCGACAACGCGGTCGCGATCTCGCCGAGCGACAGGTCGAAGGCATCCTTCAGGACGACCGCGGCGCGCTCCTGGGGTGACAGTGCTCCGAGGAGCGTTCCCGCCGCTTCACGCGCTCCCAGGTGATCGACCGCTGGCACGGCCTCGGGCTCGCGGTCCTCGAGCGGCTGCTCACGCCGGAGCCTCCTCGCGCGATCGATCCACAGGTTCGACGTCACGCGGAAGAGCCATGCGCGCGGATTCTCGGGCGGCGCTCCCATCTGACCGAGGGTCACGAAGGCCCGCGCGAGTGCGTCCTGCGCGAGATCTTCGGCGTCCCAGGGGCTCCGCGTGAGGTGCCGGCAGTAGCGATAGAGCTCGGGTCGAAGCGGCTCGTAGGTGTCGAGGAATCGATGCCACGATCCACGAACCACCTGCGGCAGCTCGCTCTCGGAAGGCTCGAAAGGCTTGTTCATGGGGGCTAGACGAACGGCGGAACGCGAAGGATAGCAAGCTCGCGATGCGACCGTGATCTCTCCGGTCGAGCAGGGTGAGTGCTACGGTCACTGGTCCCTGCCCTCATGAACGACATCGATCCCGTCGTCACCTTCAGAACCGGCTTTGCCGGCTCGCGGCGCGCCATCTGTCTCTCGGGGGCGATCGACGCCTTCGACGCGAAGGAGCCGTACACGCGCCTCATCATGTACAGCGAGAACGCTCCAGATCTCTGGGTGTTCAACGAGCACTTCCGCGTCTTTCCCTCGGTGTGCCTCTGGCACGATCCGGCGACACCCGGTTTGCGGGTATTCGCGGCCCTCTCCGAAGAGGGCGCAGTCGGGCTGATGTTTCCAGAGATGATCGTCGAGCAGATCCCCGATGCCGGACCGCGCCACGAGTCATCGAAGGGATACGGCTACCTGAACGCCATGCGCCAGATCGGCGACCATCTCTACGCCTGCGGCTTCGCGGGCCAGGTCTACAAGCGGAGCGGCCCGGACCACTGGATCCACTTCGACGAGGGCTTGCTCCAGGAGGGCGTCGAGGCCGAGGGCAAGTACTTCATCCAGGCGATCGATGGTCCGAACGAGCAGAGCATCTACGTGGCCGGCTCCGAGTATCTCGCCGGATCGCCGGGACGGGCGGATCACTGGAACGGCGTCGGGTGGACGCGTCTCGAGCTTCCGCGCGCAACCGGCCGGATCACCAACATCTTCGTGGAGTCGCCGGAGCGGATCTGGATGTGCGGGAGTGGCGGCACGCTCATCACCGGCAACGCAAGGGACGGCTTCACGACCGTGGGCCAGCTCGGCGCCTCCACGCTATTTCTCTCGATGACCAGGTTCGGGGATCGGTACTATCTCGCCTCCAACGTTGGACTGTTCTCGATGGATCCGAACGAACCGGAGCCCACGGTCCGAGAGGTTCGAACGGGTCTCCAGCCCGAGCTCGTGGATGCCAATGTCGTGCAGGTCGCCGACGACGTGCTCTGGTCGATGGGACCCAAGGACATCGCACGCTTCGACGGCACGACGTGGGTGCGCATTCCTCATCCCGACAATCCGCCGATCGCGTAGGTGGGCGTGGCGGCCAGTAGCGCTGGTTGGAACGCGCTTCAACGACGGCCGATACCGGCCTTGCTCGATCTGCCGCTGCCCGTCAGGACGACACCTTGCTGAACCGCACGAAGAAGCGCGCGTCGTCCTCGGGCTGCACGTGGTGCGGGCGCTCCGGCGCGATCACGCCGATGATGCCCGGATTCAGCACGATGGTCAGGTCTCCGTCGTCCTCGAGGACGTAGCCGACCCGGCCGTGCTCGACGACGATCTCACCCCACGTGCCGGCCTTGACCGTGTGGCTCCGCTTCAGGCCAGCGGGGACCGACACCCGGTCGAAGACCGGGGTCTGCTTGTACGGCGCCACGTCCGGCGGGAGCTTCGGCATCCGGCACAGCACGCAAGGGAGCGCCGACCCGATACGTCCCCGGCGACCAGCGGCGGTCGTGACCCAGGGCCGGCTCTCCAGCGGCGGCCGGTGCCGGACGTGCTGGGCGTGGCCACACGCGAGCTCGGCGACGAAGGCGCCGTCGTCGTCCTGGCGATAGCCGACGATCGCCGAGGGAGGCGACGCGCGGAGCGCACCGGAGAGGCGCGCGAGCGTGTCGCTCCCGAGGTGCTCCTCCAGGGCCGGGAACCACTCCCCTTCCTCGAAGCGGACCGTGCTCCTCGAGCCGGGCGCCGAACGCCCCGCACTGCGCAGCGAGCGCGGAGGGCTCGAGCGACGTCACCATTGCCCGTAGCGCCTCGTGATCGCCGAGCACGCGAGCGGCCAGCGACGCGAGCGGCTCGCCATGGGCGCGGCTACGCGTCACGAGCTCGCGCTCCTCCACCGCGAAATGCGGGACGAGCTCCTCGGCGACGCGCCGCTGGAGGTCCGCCATGAACCGCGCCGGCTCGCGCGGTTGCTCGGAGAACCCGCGAGCATCGCGCGCGAGCACGAGCGCGTGATGGTGATCGCGCGAGAGGGAGGCCAGGCCAGGGTGCCGCTTCACCGCGTGATGCTACGCCATCGGCGGATGGCCGGGTCACACGCGGATCCGCGCCCTGAGCTCCTCGTCCGCCGTCTCCTCGGCCACACGCTCGATCTCGGCTGGCGCCGTCGCTCGCAGGATCTCCGCGACGCGCACTCGCTCCTCGCGCGGCGCTCTCCCGTCGCGCAGCGTCGCGAGGAGCTCGTCGGTCGGGACCGCCGCGACGCGCGAGTGGACCTCCACCTCGCGCACACTGGCCTCGGGCGACGCGACCCGGCGACGCTCGATGTCGGCGGAGACGGCGTCGGCGAGGGTCCCGAGCTGGAGGACGAGCTCGGGCCCGTCCACGCGCCGCACGGAGAGACGACCGCGCTCGACCTCGAGGCTCGTGACGGAGCCATAGGGAACGAATCCGTGCTCCGCGATCCGGAGGCCGTCGACCCCCAGCGTGACCACGTCCTCGTCCGTCCCGTACGCCAGGGCGCCGATGCCGGCGGTCGTCACGGCGAGGACGAGGATCGCAATGACCACCCCGACGATCCCCGGGTGCTTGACTGCGTACGCGCCGGCGAAGAGCGGCAGCGTCCAGAGCGTGCCTCCGGCGAGCAGCGCGACCACTGCTTCGACGTGCCCGCGGTACCCGACCAGGTCGACGCGCCCGCCCTGCTGGAGGCGCCGCGCGAGCCGGCGCGCGAAGATCCGCGTCACGAGCGGGATCGGCGATAGCGGCGACAGCCACAAGAAGCCGCCGCCGAGCAGCAACGCCGTGACCACCGAGAGCGACGGATGAAGCGCGTGCAGCGGGAGGGCGCAGGCCGCCCCGAGCCAGAGCGCGAACGCCGCCCATCGCGCGAGCGTCGCCTGGCCGACGAGTCGGACCCGCATGCGTCGAGCATACCGAAGGGCGAGGACGAGCGCGACGCCGGTTGCCGGGTCCTTAATTGGGACCTTAAGCGTGGTCCCGACGGACGGATGACGATAATTGCAATGCTAGAGGGACGGGATGCGCTACCCGAAGACGTTCGCTTCCATTCTCGGGATCTCGATCGTCTCCCTCTCCGCGGCCTGCCTGACCTCGACGGGTACCGACGACGACACCCTGCCTGGCGAAGCGGACGCGGCTGCCGATGCGCCCGCCGACGTTCTCCCGTCGGACGACGGCGCGCCGGAGGTGTCCGACGCCGGGCATGACGCCCACGGTGGCGACTCGGCCGTGCCCCCGCTTCCGCCGCCCCCGGCAGCGCTCGTGAAGTGCATGGACGCGAAGCCGTACGTCGAACAGACGTGCACGCCGACGACGGTCGCCGGCTGGCCCCACCCGGCACGAGCGTGCAAGTACAGCTCGCCCGTCGGGACGCTCTCCGTCATCGTGGCGAACCCTTCCGCATCGCAGGTCGCGAGCTGGATCGTCGATGCGGGCAACAGCATCCCGGCGATCGCGCACCTCGAGGCGTCGGACCCTGGCTCCTACCTGCGCGCGCTGCAGACGGTCGCCTCCGCGGTGATGATCCAGTCGAGCCGCATCTTTCCTATCCAGGGCGCGGTCGGCGAGGACCAGGGGGACGGCTATTACGCCTACCCATTCACGAAGGGCGTGACGACGCCGTGCCCGGAGGGTGAGCCACACTGCTATTGCCGGATCAACTCGCTCTCGCGGGGCGACTACTGCGCGTATCGAGCAAGCCTGAACAAGGAGACGGTCGCCGCGTGCCGGGCCCGGGTCGGCTACGGCGGCGGTCCGAGCGCCGCGTGGCAGAACGAGTGCATCGGAAACCATTCGGCCTCGTGGGACCACGCGGAGAACGAGCACGTTCGCGCCCAGGTGTGGGCTCGACTCCGCGACGCGGGTATCACCGCGACCGCGTCGGGACCGCAGGTCGTGGGCGCGCTCCGGAGCGCGTACGGGATCACCGCGAGCACCGTCGCGTCGTTCTGCCAGTGATCCGGTGGCGGGCGTTCATCGCTTTGCCGCCCTGGAAACCGCCGCCCGCAATGCCTTCTTGTCGGCGAGGAGCTCGCGAAGCATCCGTGCCACTTCCTCCAAAGCAGGTTCGGGGCCAGAGATCGACACGGTCGATGCTTCCGGATCGAGCTTCAGTCGTCGGACGAGCTCCGGCCGTTCAGTCCGCACGAGCGACGTCACGATCGCCGTCCACGTGTACCCATTGCACTCGGCACCGACGGCCTCGAAGAGCTTCCTGTGTGTCTGGAAGGCGCCGTCGTTCCACACGATCGGGCACGCCTTGCCGGGTCCGGCATCGATGAGCTCGAATGGCTCGAACCGCCCGGCCTTCGCGGCATCGGTCGTCTTGCGCGGCTTGCGCGCTTTCGCGCCCCGAGCTTCGATGAGCTCGCCGAGGAGCTCCTGCGGCGTGAGCGCGAGCTTGCGTATCGCGATCTCCGCCGCGGCAGTGGGCCCCGGCCCTCCGCCGGTGCGCAACAGAGGGTACTTCGCCATGTCCGAGCGCGGGACCGGCGTGTTTGGCTCCCTGCCCGTCAGGTCGATGCGCATGGGAGGCATGTCCCCCATACGAACGTAGGGGTTGCGAGGCTTTGCCTCGAACGGCACCTTCGTGCCCGTCAACACCCAGCGGAGGAGCTCGTCATCCAGGTCGAAGGTCGAGTGTCGAGTGATGAGCAGGTCGTGCAAAGCGATCGGCAGACGTTCGAGGTCCGGCGGCGGTTCGGGCGTGGGCGACGCGACGTCGAAGACGTTCGCGAGCGCCCACATCGTTTGCCTCGGCGTGTGCGCAGTGATGTAGCCGAAGGCGTGACCGCCTCGAAGCAGCGGCGCGCGAAAGATTGTCCCGACCTCGAAGCTCGCGCGTTTCAATCTCCTTCGTCCTTCCGGTAGCGCATCGTCGTCCCTAGACTTCGCGGTAGCGGATCGTACGAGCCTGCGCAGTTGGCGTCACCCCGGCGTTCTTCGGCGTGCGCGGTGCGTGATGCCGCACGCATGCCTCCTGCCAAGCCGCCTCCCCCGACGATCGCAGATCTGCTCGCGCGGCCCGTCGATCGGTGCCCCCTGTGCGGTCGGCCCAACGACGATCCGACGGATCACCATCTGGTTCCCAAGAGCCGGGGCGGCAAGGTCACCGAGACTCTCTGCCGCGACTGCCACAAAGCGATTCATTCCGTGTTCACGAACGCGGAGCTCGCGAAGACGTACAACACCGTCGAGTCGCTGATGAGCCACCCCGAGCTGGCGAAGATGGTCGGGTTCATCAAGAAGCAGCACGGGCGCGTGAGGATCCGGACCACGAGCCGCCGGCGATCCTGACAGAACCGCGCCCCTTCACTCCTCGACCGGCGCCGCCTCGAAGCTCCCGTCCTGACCCAAGCGCTCGAGCACCAGCACGTCCCGCGCGTCCTCGAGGACGAGCCGATGATCGACACCGACCGCCGACGGAGGACCGGCGCACTCGATGACGTTCCCATTCGTCCGCGCCGCGGCGATCACCACGGCGCGCGCGCTTCCTCCGGCATGAAGCGCACGCGTCACCTCGTCGAACGATCGCAGCTTCGCCCGAACGGCCCCCATGAGCGCGTCGGCATGCGCGATCCCATTTGCGTTCGAGCGCACCCCACCGGCGGGGTCGAACGAGATCCGCAGCTCCTCGTCGAGCTTTCGCGCCGCGAAGAGCGCCTCTTCGGGCGAGAGCTGCATGCGGTTCCGGACCGCCTCGAGGCTGGTCGCGCGGTCGGGAAGCCCCTTGGCGAGCACGAACACGCCGATCGCGAACGCGTTGCACGTATCCCGACGACGCTCGAAGTTCCAGCCGGCGGTCATCCGCGATCTATCGCGTGTCCGCGGCGGCGTGTACAGCGCCATCCCTGGGGGCCTCCCTTCGTCACTGGCCGCACCGCGGCGCGACCAGGCGCTATGCTCGAAGAGCGACCCATGCTTCCTCGTGCATCACTCGGTTCGAGCGCTCGCGCCCGACACGTCATGAGCGCCGCCCTCCTCGCCGCCGCCGCGCTCCTCGCCTGCACGCCCGCCTCGGTTCCGGTTCCGGTCCCGCCGCCCTCCCCGCCGGCTCGCCGGGCGGTGCTCCCGCTCCGGTTCGAGCTCGTCGCCGAGGCCGCGTCCGGTCCGGCGAACCGCAGCTGGCACCTCATGGCGCTCTCGTCGGGCGCCGTGCTCGTCGAGAACCGGACCGACGGATGGTCGGCGCGCGTTGCGCACGGCCGCGAACCGTTCCGGTCGCTCGAGGCGCTCGGCGCCATGCGCGAGACGGGCGCATCGTGGACCGCTGCGCCGGTCGGCGAAGCCAGCGGCAAGATGTGGTTCGCCGCGTCGTTCTACGACCCGAGGGGCCCCGCGCAGGACGTGGCCATCGAGGTCGATGGGGCGCGCGCCACCGTGATGCGTGACATCCGCGTCCACCAGGTGCTGCCGACGCCGGGCGGCGGCGCGCTCATGCTCGCGTCACAAGGAACGCACCGGACCCTGACCGCCATCGGCGGCTCGCGAGCGACGCCCCCGTCGATCCCGGCGGACGTCGACATCATCGATGCGGACATCACGCCCGGCGGCGAGCTCCACGCCTTCGGCGCGCGGAAGAGCGATCCTCGGCAGCTGGTCGGCCTCGTCGCGACGTCAACCGGAAAGGCACATACGTTTCCGCTTCCCTGGACTGGCGACTACGACAGCTCGCGCACGCTGCTTCACGGATATCCATCGTTTCTCTACGTCGCCGCCTTCGGAGAGACCGTGCTCGCCGAGCGTGACGGAAAGGCGGTGGTGGTCGCCGGGATGCCAAGCCTCTTCCAGGCGGCGGCGTCCCCCGCGGGCGACATCTTCTTCCAGGCCATCGACGGAGCTCGTCCAGTGCCGAAGAGCGCAGTTGGCGCCGCGCGGCTCGAGCCGAGAGCAACGGCGCTTCCGGAGAGCCCGTTACCCGACGAAGCGGCGCTCGGCGCCAGCGGTGCCGCCGCATGCACGCGGATCCAGGGCGTGAAGCAGCTCCTCGTCTCGGGAGATGGCACCGTCTGGCTCAATGTGTATTGCGGGCTCGGCGCAACGGCCATCCTCCGCAGCGTGCGCTGATCAGCGTCCCTTCACGGCGGACAGCACGTACAGGTTCTTCGATTCCTTGTCGCGGTCGCGCCCGACCAGCGGCCGGCTCTGGTCGTCGAACACGAGGCCCTCGGCGTAGGTCAGCGACTTGCCGAGCGGATAGACCTCCTTCACCTTCACGCTCTTCTCGTCGGGACGGAGCGTGTCGCCGAGCCGGACGAACGCGCGTCCCTGCTGCGTGAGCGCCCAGAGCGCGCCATCGGGACCGATGGTCAGATCGCTCACGTCCGGCGTCGAGCCGTGGTCGTCCACCTGCCACGCGGCGAGCGCGACGAGCTTCCCTTCCCCCGGCGTGAAGCGGCCCGTGAGTCGCTGGCCCCGCGCGAAGCCGAGCGGCGACGCGCCCTTCGGACCCATCTCGACGATCGCCGTGGGGCTCTTCTCGATGGCGACGAGGATGTGCCCTTCCTCGAGGAGGACGAGCCCTTCGCCGAGCGAGTTCTTCTGGACGTGCCCGGGCACGAACGAATCGACGGACTCGTAATCCACCGCGAACGAGCCGAGCGAGCGCTCGGCTGTCCGGTCGAAGAGCTCGAGCGAGCCGGTCTCGGAGAGCACCGCGATGTTGCCGTCGCCGTCGAGCGCCACCGCCTCCCATTGCGAGCCGTTCTTGCCGGCCTTCTCGCCGGTGTCGTGGAGCTGAACGTTCACCGGATCGCCGGAGTCGGCCAGATCGAACGTCACGATGCCCGTCGAGCGGTCCCCGATGGCCACGTAGTGACCATTGCGGCCGTCGAGCCCAGATACCTCGAGCAGCGGCAGCGCGGACCTGGTGAGGACGTCCCGCTCCTTGTGCTCGCTGAGATCGTCATCAGCCGTCGCGCCCGCGTCGGCCCCCGAGGAGCACGCGAGCGCCGTCATGGCGACTGCCGCCGCCGCGGCGAGCGATATCCTCATTTGCCCCGGAGCTTGCTGAAGCCGATGACGCCCTTGGCGCCGTCGATCGGCTTCCACTCGGTGCACGACGCGACGCCGGCCTTCTTCAGCTCCTTCATGATCTTCGGACCCTTGAGGGTCGAGACGAACTGGAGCAGCTTCCGGTACTCGTCGTAGACGGCGACGGCTCCGGCGAGCTGCGCGTCACGCTCGGGGCCCGCCGGCTGGGCCTGGAGCTCCTCGATGCGGTCGACGTACGGCTGCTCGAGACCGAGCTCGATCTGGGTGTCGTTCGAGAGCGTTCCCCAGAGCATCTTCTCGGTGGGCAGCACGCTGGCGGCGGTCTTCTTGTCGGCGGGAATGCTGTCCCAGTCGGCGTGGCGGAAGAACTCCGCGGCGTCCGTGGAGTCGATGATGAACTGGCCAGTCTGGCGGATCGAGCGCGGTACGAAGTGCTGGCGCGAGGCGTCGAACCACTGGCCGCGGGCGGCCGTGCCGGAGGCCTGCAGCTGGCGCTGGTAGATGCGCACCTTCTCGTTCTGGAGCTGGCGCCCGAGGAAGGGGAAGTTGTCGGCGGTGAGCGGCACGAACGTGTCGAAGTCCTCGTCCTTGGCCGCGACCTTCGCCTTCGCGAACTCGTTGTAGGCGGTGAGCTGCGCGTCGCGGGTGGCGGCGGGCAGCGCGACGAGGGCGGCGTGGAGGTCGACGAAGCGATCGTACGTACGGAGGAGCGCGAGCTGCGCCTTCGTCGTGCCGAGCGCCGCGTTGTCAGCGCTCTTTAGCCAGCGGACGAACCGCGCCGGCTCGTTCTCGAGGGTGCGGTCGGTGGACATCGTGACGAGGCGCCGGATGGCATCGAGCTCGGTGCCGAGCTCGTGGTAGATGGCACTCTCCGCCTCGCTCGCGACGCGGCGCGCCTCGAGCTGCACGGCGGTCGTGGGGGTCGACCCGGTGTACGTGACGAGCTTCAGCAGCCCGGCCGGCGTCACGTCCGCGGCGGCGTCGATCTTCTTGACGGCATCCGCGGCGCGCTCCGCGAGAAGGGTCCCGTCCTGCGCGCCGGCAGACTTCTTCTCCCACGCCGAGACGAGCGCCTCGTCGGCCGCGGAGAGTGCCTTTGCGGCGCGCGCCTCGGCGATGAGCGATCCCACCTTGCGGAGGCGATCGGGCCCGAGCTGGCGCACCGCATTCAGGGCATTCCAGCTCGTCTCGTTGAGATGGAACCGGCTGCGGGTCTGGCGGAGATGGATCTGCGGCTCGAGGAGGAGCACCTGCTTGTGCGCCCCTACGTCGGGGAGCTTGCCGCCCTTCGCGAGCTGCTCGTAGACCTCGCGCACGGGCGTCGCCGGCGCGTCCGTGCCATTCCACTTCACGAAGCCGCGGCGCGTGTCGGTGTCGAGCGAGGCGATGTTCGCGGCGCTCGCCGAATCCTGGCGCATGTCTTCCTTGGCGGCCTTCTTGATGCCGAGGGCGTCGACGGAAGAGCCCACCTTGTTGCCAATCAGGATCCGGCGGATCTCGGTCGGCGTATCCCAGCGCGCCCGGGCGCGGAGCTCCATCTCGTTGTCGGTCAGGATGAAGTCGGCCGTGTCGTAGTACGTGTCATCCATGATGTCGGTGCCGAGCGAGAGCTCGCGCTCACCGGTGCCCTTGCCGCTGTCGGGCTCGAAGCGGCCGGACTCGATGGTCAGCCAGATGAAGGGCGTCTGCTCGCGGAGAGCATGCGAGTCGGCGTCCCAGAGCATCTGATCGACCCCGTACTCCGTGGAGTACGCCTGCTCGACGTTGGGGGTCTTGACCTTCTGGTATCCGGTCTTCCCGTCCTTCGACGCGTGCAGCATCTTCACGAGCTCGAGGCCGTCGGTGCAGCTCGCGGCGAAGGTTGCCTCCGTCTCGACGCCGGTGCGCGCGAAGCCCGACGCTCCGGTGTACGTCCCCTGCTCGATGAACGGCTTGCCGGCGAGGTCGCTCTCGGAGAGATCGTCGCTCGACGTGGCGGCATCGTCGGGCGAGGAGCAACCGAAGGCGGCCAGGGTCCCGACGCAAAGGAGAAGGAGGAGCCGGTTCTTCATCGTGGCCGGCGCTACTGCGAGGAGTGCGCCAGCCACCTACATCATCGCCGGCAGCAAGGACCCTCGTGAGGTCGCGCACTTGGCCACGGCGATGCGCCAACGGCTGCGCACCCGAGAGAGGGCCTGGTGCCGAGGCGATCCAGGGATCTGGATCGCCCCGGGCGATGCAATGGCGACAGGCGGCGCGCCGAGCGGGCAGCATGTCCGTCGTGCCCGCATCGCATCGAGGAGGTCGAGACGCCTGGCGACCGCGTTCGAGCGAGACTTCGGCAAGGTGGATCCGCCCTGGGGGAAGGCTCCGCCCGAGATCGCGGAGTGGACGCGGGAGATTCTCCGCCAGCCGGAGCCCGATATGGCGGGCCGCACGACGTGGCTGATCAAGCATCCAGAAGGGAGACGCTGGGTCGGGATGCGGGTGGGAACCTTCGTGGCCGACAGAGCTGCGCGTGCGTCGGGACGAACATCGGCGGAGCTGGTGTTCGCTCCCACGGCGGAGATCCTGCGGCTCGCGGACGTTCAGGTCACCGCGGGCGATACCAGCTCTCCACCACGGTGATCAGGCGCTCCGCGTCGCGGACCCGGTCTTCCATGTCGGCGATGGACCGCTCGTCCGCGCTGCCGAGCAGGTCGAGCACGTCGAGACGCGTCGTCACCGCGGAGCGCTGCACGTCGACCGTCTGCGCGATGCGCTCCGACTCCTGCCTGAGCTGAGGGGTCGCGCGCTCGGCCCGTGCGCGGATCGTCTTCGTGCGCGCCGCGAGCTCGCGGACGCTCTCGCGCAGATCGGTGAGCCGCGGGGGCTCCGCGGCGGCGATGCTCGACCACCCGAGGGTGGCGCAGAGCGTGACGGCGAACAGCGACTTCGTGATCTTCATCAGGCACCTCCGGTTGGTGAACGTCGATGCTGGCGGGGGTTGCATCGCGTATGCCCCAGCGTGGGAGCCCCGCGCACCTCGATTCGCCGCGAATGCACGCCACGCGCGTCGCCGCGCCTTTCTCGCCGTGCGCGCCGCGTGGCGCATGACGCCACGAAGCGGGCGCATCGCGCCATCATTCCCGCCGCGCGTCGCGCCACCACGCTACGTTTCGCCGGGTGCCGTCCCGTCTCCTGCTCGTCGTGCTCGCCGCGTGCAGCGGCTCCGGAACGCACGAGGAGCCCGCCACACCCCTCGATTCGGGGGCGCCGCCTCCAAGCGCAGACGCAGACGCGGACGCCGGGTCGGGAGACGGGTGGGCCCGCTACGTGATCGAGACCGGCGCTCACGCTGCGACGCTCACGACGGGCGCGTCCGGCAATCCGCGTGACGGGCTCGCGAGCGGCGTGGCGGCGCGCGACTACGAGCTCGCGCTCGACGCGTCGGCGGCTTACGTCCTCACCGCGCCCACGCAGCCCGACGACCAGCTCGACTGGAACAAGCTCCCAGGCCTCTCGGATTGCGGCTCGTTCGATCTCGCCGCGGACGGCCTGATGTTCGGCTGGCGGTACCGACCGGACACGGCGCCGGCGCGCCTCGAGATCACTGCCTATGCCAACAACGCGGGCGCCCACCTCACCGCGGACGAGCCGCTCGTCTCGCTCGACGCCGACGACCTGACCAGCGCGACGCCGCTCCGTTACCGCCTCCGCATGGACGCGGCGGTCTACTCGTTCCGGATCTCCGGCGTCGTGCGCGGACGGGTCATCGAGGTCGAGGCGGCGTTGCCTCGACGGTGCGCGGAGACTGCGCCGGAGAGCCTCGTCACGCAGTGGGCCGGCGGGTTCTACTTCGGCGGCACCTCGACCGCACCGTCGAGGATCACGGCAGGGATCTTCGAACATCGATGATGGCTAGCGGGACCATATCTTCGTGGCTATTTTGCAGTCGCGCTCGCGTGTCATCGCGCAGCGCCGCCCCACTCTGGCGTCCCGTGCTTGAACATCGTGGCATAAATGCTTCACTGGTCACGATGTCGATGGATCAGCTCGAAGCGGTGGTGAACGAGGTGAGTGACAAGGACTGGGCGTGGTGGCCGTTCCTCTGGATGCGGCCCGAGAAGCACGGGCACCTCTCGGTCGTGCGCGTCGCCGCGATGGCGATGCTCTATGGTCTTCCCGCGAGCGTGCTCACCGAGCTCGGGATCAAGCTGCAGTACGCGGCGTCCGCTGCCGAGATCGCGGGCACGGCGCTCTTCTTCCCGGTCCTCTTCCTCCTGGTCGGCACCGTCTTCGTCGCGCCCATGTGGAACCGGCGCGCCGCATCTCTGCGGTCACGGCGCGCCGCCGGCTGCGGCGCCTGACCGAGCGGCGATGCCCGACGCGATCGATCTCGACGCCTACTTCGCGCGCATCGGGCTCGCCCGGCCGCAACGACCCACGCTCGAGGCGCTGAACGCGATCGCCCACGCGCACGTGCAGGCGATCCCCTTCGAGAACCTCGACGTCCTCCTCGGCCGTCCCATCCCTCTCGACCTACGCGCGCTCGAGGACAAGCTGGTTCACGCGCGCCGCGGCGGGTATTGCTTCGAGCAGAACACGCTCCTCCTCCACGTGCTCGAGGCGCTCGGGTTCGAGGTGAAGCCGCTCAGCGCGCGCGTTCGCTACCAGCGTCCTCGGGAATTCACGCCGCCCCGCACGCACCTGCTCCTCCGCGTGGAGCTCGACGAGTCGTGGCTGGTCGACGTCGGCGTCGGCGCGATGTCGCCGACCGCGGCGCTGCGACTCGCCGAGACCGGACCGCAGAGGACGCCGCACGAGACGCGCCGCCTGCTGCGCGAGGACGGGCGCATCTATCATCAGGTGCTGTTCGGGGACGCGTGGCACGATATATGTGAATTGACGCTCGAGGAAATGCCACCGATCGATCGCGAGGTCGCAAACTGGTACACGAGCGCGCACCCCGGCTCGCATTTCAAGGTCCGCCTCCTCGTGGCGCGGGCCCTTCCCGACGGCGGGCGTGCCACCCTGCTGAATCGCGAGCTGGCAGTGCGAGGCCGGGGCGGGCGCGCCGAGCGCCGGGTGATAGAGTCGCCGGCGGAGCTCCTGGACACACTCGAAGCGCAGTTCGGATTGACCTTTCCGGCCGGCACGCGCTTCACGTGCGACGCGCTCGACTGGCCATCCAGCGCGTAGGACCCCATGCCCGAGAAGCCCAAGATCGAGAGGGGCAAGCGGGGCACGGCGTCGACCAGTACGTCATCCTCGGGGCGGGGCTCGACACCTTCGCGCAGCGGAAGCCCCAGCTCGCGTCACGCTTCCGGATCTTCGAAGTCGACCAGCCTGCTCCTCGGGAGTGGAAACGGCGCCGCCTCGAGGACCTCGGGTTCGGTGTTCCCGCGTTCCTGCACCTCGTGCCTGTCGACTTCGAGGCAGGAGACACGTGGTGGGACCGCCTTCCCGACGCCGGCTTCGACCGGTCGCGCCCGGCGGTCGTCGCGTCGACGGGGGTGACCACGTACCTGACCCGCGACACGATCGCAGCTACTTCGCGGCCCGCCCCGATGGTCTCCGGCCTCCGCTGAATTCCGAGGAGCTGCTCGTCGCCACGACCTGACGCTCACCTCGCCTTGCGGTAGCTCCTCGGGAAGTCGACCGCGTCGAAGAGCGTGCGACGCGTGCCGTCCTTCAGGAGCGTTCGTTTGAACCGGTCCCACGGATCGCTCTCGAGCGTCATCGACCATCCCGGCGGCATGCGCGTCCGGTAGCCGGGACCGTCGGGTCGGCGTTCGTTGAGCAGCGCTTCCTCCCCTTCGTGGACGAGCGCCGCGAGGCAGAAGCGGTCGAGATACGCGTACACCTCGTCGACCGACGGCTCGGGCAGCGCGAGGAGCCAGTCCGAGAGCACCGGGACCGGCACGAGGTGCTCGTGCTTGTACGCGCGCTTGGCGCGCGAGCTCTTGAAGGCGGCGTGCGCGTCGCGTGCGGCCCTCGTCGAGGGCAGACGCTCGAAGGCGGCATCGTCGTTCCAGTGGGCCTCGACCTTGAGGACGTCTCCCTGGATCGCGTCGGCCGTCCACCGGCGCAGGAGATCGGCAACGAGCCGCTGGATGAGGGCCTTGTAGCGCGGCTCGTTCGCGCGCAACGCTTCGACGACGCGCGTGGCGAGCCACCGCTTATCGCTCTCGGTGAGGTACGACGTGCTCGCCGCGGCAAGTGCCGGCGCGAAGGTCGTGTTGGTGGCGACCCACCAGGTCTCGTCACCCTTCGGCGAGCGACGCGGGCCGTCCTCCCAGCGGCTTCGATCCTTGGTGGCCGGTCGGTTCACGGGCCACGCGAGGATCTCCTCGACGGTCGCCTCGAGCGTGACCTCGTACTCGAAGAGACCGCCACTGACGGGCGTGCCGGCGAGCGGGCCGCCTCCCAGATCGAGGGTGCGCGAGTGCGACTGCAGAACATAACGCGGCATGAAGGTGGCGCAGCATATACCCGCCCCTCCCGCGCCGGCGATCGGCCACACGAGCCGTTGCCGCTCACGGACGATTTCCTTCGCGCGAGCGAAGCCTCGGGGCTGGCGCGCGGCTCGCTGCGATACGCTCGGGCCCATGACGGGTCGGTCCCTCACGGCTTCGGTGGGCGCCCCCGACCAGCCTCATCGGGTCTCGAGCGGGAACCGCAAGAGCATCGCCATCGTGTTCGGGGCCATTGCCGCCATCGTCCTTCTCGTCTGGGTGTCGAGGACGCTCGCCCGGTGGAGCGGAGGCCGTGGCGGTGACGGGAGCGACTGAGGCGCACGTCGCGTCACCCGCGTTGCCTCCACGCGACGGGGCAAGTCACTGGTTGAGCCCGCAGGTCACGTCCTCGCGCTGCGTTTCGTACACGGTCCGTGAGAGGAGGTCCTTCGCCACCTGGGCCCCGGTGCTGATGACCTGCCCGGCCGCGCTCTCGGTGACGTCCAGGAACAGCCCTACCTTTCCGCTCAGCTTCGTCGTGATGTTCGCGCATGGCGAGAGCGCCACCGCGCCGCGCGCGGTTACCACCGAAGAGACCGAGTTGGAGAACGACGCCCCGACCACGAAGAGCCCGTCGAGTCCGACCCCGAGATCGACCTTCGGAAGCGTGGCGACGAATCCAAAGGCGGCGGGTCCTGTCGCCAGCGTCCCCTGGTCACCGTCGAAGGCGACGTGGCCATCCGCCGTGCCGGTTCCGCCTCCGGCGCGGTCCGTGACGTGAACGCCCCCATCGCTCGTGTACGTGATGCTCACCTTGCCGGTTGTCGTGGTGTTCGCTCCGGAAGCGCCGAGGATGACGCCCACGCTCGACTTGAGCTTGAGCACCATGGGCACCTCGCCCAGGAAAAACTGCTGCTTGTAGCTGAGACCCGGGGCCATGATCTTGTTGTAGCCGGTGCCTCCTTTATTGATGCGGACGGCCCATGACAGCTCGGCGTCCCCGGACGTCTTCACGTCGAACGTCTGCTGGCGAGTGACATGGTCATGCACGGCGACCTTGAAGCGCGTGCCGAGCCCGTTGATGTTTCCGGACATGTGGATCTTCGCGTCGAAGGAACCGGAAGTCTTCGTCAGGGTGATGTCGTAGTGCAGCTTGTCGTCTCCAACGGAGGCGGACTGCTTCTGTACATGCCACCCGTCGAGCAGCAGGTCCTTCGCGCTGTCGATGAGCGAGCGACCCGGACCCGTTTCCGTGGTGGAGCTACCATTCAGGGGCGGCGGAACCTCGTCGAGTGGCGCGAGGCCGAGCGGCGAAGGCTTGAACGACGCCGGTGCCGGGGTGCCTCCCTCCGGCTCGGGCGCGTCAGTTGCGCTCGCGTCCGCTGCGTGTTCCGGGACGACGGCCTCGATGTCGGAATCGGAATCGTTGAAGGGCGTATCGAAGATCACGCCGCCCTCGAGCGAAATATCGCCGTCCTCGATGAAGTCCTGGAATGCCACGGGGCCTTGCTCGACCTCGAGATGGTCGTCAGTGGTCTTCACGCTCGCCACCTTGAGCACGCCTCGCCCGGCAATGACGGTCACGCTGCCGGCGTCGAGCGACACCGTCGTAGCGGCGTCGGGCTTCAGCCATAATCCCCGCCCCTGGTGTGGTACCAGGAGCGCATCCCACGACGTCGCGGCGACCCGGCGCACCTCGGGCCGGAGAGCGTAATGCGAGGTGGCCACAAGCGGCGGTAACGGGGTACTCGGTCCCGTCCCTTCGTCGGACGAGCCGCAGCCAGCGCTGGTCCCGGCAGTGAACAGCAAGAGGCCGAGGAACGCACGGGAGTTGACAGGCATGGTCCGCCTGCTCGGCCGGGATGGCGCGGAGTTGCGTGCCGCCGGTGCAGCTAGGCCGATGGGCCGTCGCGTGCCGCCGCGCTACGCCGGAGGGAGGACGGCGTACTGAAGGTGCACGACGCCGTGGGGCATCGCCTTGCACGACGTGAGCTGCAGCCGCACGCGGCCGGCGAGGCCCGAGGCCTCGGGGACGTCGAACACGCCATTGATCCCCGGCGCGCCGTCCAGCGCGGGCGCCACCAGCAGATGCACCTCATCGATGACGCCGGCCGCAAGCAGGGAGCCGTTCACGTTCCCGCCGCCCTCGACGATGAGGCGATCGATGCCGAGCTCGCGGCGAAGTGTGCCGAGGAACGTCTTCGGGTCCATGGCGGCATCCTCGGCGACCACGTACGAGACGCCGTCCGCGGCGAGCTCCGCGAGGTGAGCGTCAGAGACGTCCGGACCGAGCAGCACGACGACGTGGTCCCCTCCGACGTCGGCCTTCGCGAAGTGGAGCTTGCCGGAACGGTCGAGGGCGACGGCGTAGCTCTTCGCGTCGCGATTGGCGAAGTGGTGCGGGCGCGCCGGCGGATCGAAGCTCGCCGGGGGATGGGCAGTCGCCTTGCTCATCTCGGCCATCGTCACGCGACCGACCAGCCACGCCTTTCCCCCGAGCTCGTCGTGAAGGTCCTCGTACGCCTTCGACCAGTCCTTGCGCGTGCCGTCCGGGCTCTCCGTCCAGCGGCTCGGGTGGATACGGCCGTCGAGCGAGACCATCATCAGGCAAGCGACATGGGGCTTCATGGGGGCGGAGAGCGTACCCGGAAGCCCGACGAGCGTCACCGCGCGTCGCCGCACGGTGATACGCTGGTCGACGAGTGGAGAGATCCCGGGGCCGCGCCGGGTGAGGGGGATGTCCAACGGTGAGTGAAGACGCGCTACGGCGGCGGATCGAGGAGCTCGAAGCCGAGCTCGCGGAGCGGGACCGCTCGTCGGTGGCGAGCAACGCCATGGCGGCGCGCTTCCGGGCGATGGTCGAGAACGGCGCCGATGCCATGTGGCTGTTCGGCCCGGACAGCATCGTCACCTATGCGAGCCCTTCCACCCGGCGGATCCTCGGGATCGGACCGTCGCACGTCGTGGGCACGGTCGCCTCGCTCTGGGTCCACGCGGACGACCGCGGGCGGGTCGAGCGAGAGACGCGCGCGCTGTTCCGTGACCCCACGCGCGGCCGCGTCTTCGAGTTCCGGACGCCCGAGATCGACGGCGTGGCGCGGTGGGTCGAATGCACGGCCACCAACATGCTCGCCGATCCCGCCGTCGGAGCGATCGTCCTCAACGTCCGTGACATCACCGATCGCAAGCGTGCCGAGGAGCGCGGCGCCGCGGTCGTCGCCACCGCGCTCGACGCCGTCATCGTCACAGACGAGGACGGCAAGATCATCGAGTTCAACCCGGCCGCGGAGCATACGTTCGGCATCGCGCGGGCTCGGGCGCTGGGCGCCACGCTCGCCGAGACCATCATCCCGGAACGCTTCCGCCGCGAGCACGAGGACGGCGTCGCGCGACTGCGCGCGACCGGCATACCCTCCATCCTCGGCAAGCGGGTCGAGCGGTGGGCGATGCGCGCCGACGGCACCGAGATCCCCGTCGAGCTGTCCGTCTCGCGCGTCGGGACCGCCACCGCGTCGGTGTACGTCGGGTTCATCCGTGACCTCTCCGACAAGCGCATGGCCGAGGCGGCATTGCGGCGGTCGGAGGAGGAGCTACGGCAGGCGCAGAAGATGGAGGCGGTGGGGCGCCTGGCGGGCGGCGTGGCCCACGACTTCAACAACCTGCTCACGGTGATCCTGAGCTACACGGCAATCCTCGTCGAGGGCACCGGCGTAGGCGACCCCGCACGCGCGGACCTCGAGGAGGTGCAGAGCGCCGCGGAGCGCGCGACGGAGCTCACCCGCCAGCTCCTCGCGTTCAGCCGCAAGCAGCTCCTCGCGCCGGTCGTCATGGATCTCAACGACAGCGTCCGCGGCGTCCAGAAGCTCCTGGCGCGCTTGCTCGGGGAAGACGTCGGGCTGTCGCTCCACACGACGACGCATCCCTGCCCGGTCGACGCCGACCCCGGCCAGATCGAGCAGGTCATCATGAACCTGGTGGTGAACGCGCGGGACGCGATGCCCACCGGAGGAAGCATCACGCTCGAGACCTCGAACGTGGTGCTCCAGGCGGCGCGCTCCGACCATGGCGCACTGGTCCCGCCGGGGCGTTACTCGATGATCGCGGTCACCGACACCGGCACCGGGATGGACGACGCGACCATCGAGCGCATCTTCGAGCCGTTCTTCACGACGAAGGACACGAGCAAGGGGACGGGTCTCGGGCTCTCCACCGTGTACGGGATCATCCAGCAGAGCGGCGGACACATCCTCGTACGCAGCGCGATGGGCAAGGGGTCGACCTTCGAGGTCTATCTTCCCTGCAGCGAGCGAGACGCGGCGAATCCCCTGCCCGCGCCCCCCTTCGCGGCCGCGCGCCGGCAGGCGACCGAGACCATTCTCCTCGTCGAGGACGAGGAGCCGGTGCGCCTGGTCATCCGCACCATCCTCCGCAAGCTCGGCTATCACGTGCTCGAAGCGCAGAACGGCGGGGAAGCCTTTCTGCTCTCCGAGCAGCACGCGGGGACGATCGACCTGCTCCTCACGGACATGGTCATGCCGCGCATGAACGGTCGTCAGCTCGCGGAGCGCCTCGCGGTGCACCGTCCCGACATGAAGATCCTCTACATGTCCGGGTACACCGAGGACGGACGCGTCCGCGACGGCGTGCACGACGCGGAGATGGCATTCCTGCAGAAGCCGATCACGCCCGGAGCGCTGCTCGAGAAGGTCCGGCAGGTGCTCGAGGGCGAACGAACGGTGGCGAGCGTCGGCTGAGCGCCGCTCAGAGTGCGGCGCGCCAGATGGATCCCGTTCCGCCCTCGATGCCGCGGTTGGCCCAGTAGACGAAGCCGCCATCGATCGTGACGCTCACCGGGTAAGCCTGGCCGGTCGCGATGGTACGCGGGGCGGTGCACGCCGGCAGCGCGCACGCTCGCACGGTGCCGTCGGCAACCGTCTTGCTGCCGGGGTTGGTCCACGCTGCGTACGCGCTGCTCGCGGCGATCGCGGAAGCCGCGGTGTCACCCGCCATCACGACGTCCGCGCTCCCGCCGCATCCGGTCGATGCGCACTTCTTGATGCCATCGGTCGACGTCGCGAGGACCATCCCGGCGCCCGCCGCGACGTAACGCGAGCCGACGAACAGGCGCGTGGCGCCCGTGCATGGCGCCCCGGCGGTCGCGGCACGCGTGCAGCGGTCGACGCCGTACGCCGATTGCGCGACGCCCGAGACGTAGAGATTCGTCGCGTCGGCCGCGATGCCCGTCGGGACGTCGCTCCCGGTGCCGGCACCGACGAACGCGAGCGTCGCGATCGGGGCTTGCCGCTCGGCGCCGGTGTTCTGCGTGGAGAAGATGGTGGCGCCCTCGACCGCGATCTGCGTCGGGGCGTCGGTCAAACCCGTCGAGGCCTTCGGCGGCGAGCCGCTCGTGCAGCCGGCGACCCCGCACTGGAACACGTCGCGGCCATTGCCGCTTCCGTTGCCGCTCGCGATCCACGCGACCTTGTTGCCGTCGGTCACGATCACCGTGCCCCCCGGCTGAGAGCCGTCGATCACGACCTCGGCGGTGATCGAGGCGGGCGCGCCGGTGCAGCCGGTGACGGCGCAGCGCTCGACGGCGCCGTTGCGGAGCCAGAACGCGCTGCCCCCCGCCACCGCAACGCCGAGCGGCTGGGCGAGGTTGCTCGCCACGAGGACCGGCGTACATGCGCTCGCGCTGCAGGTGCCTCCTCCGCACGAGTGACCGCAGGCCCCGCAGTTCTCCGCGCTCGTCGCGAGCTCGACGCACGTCTCGCCGCAGCGCGTGCCCGAGGTGCAGGCGGCCCCGGCCTCGCTGCCGCCGCCCCCGCCGTCCGAGCCGGGGCGGTCGGTGCCGGTGTCGCCGACCACACCGCCGTCGCTGACCGCCGCGGGCGCTGGATCGTCGCCCACGCAGGCCGCAACGCCCGCCACGATTGAAAGCGCAACGACACCGACCGCGAGGATGAGCTTCACGTCGCTCAGAGTGCGTGATCGAGCGAGACGACGCAAGACCGAGCGACTTCGGAGGAGTGACCTCAAAACTTCGTTCCCAGCGCAACGGTCCCGAGTGTCGTCACCTGACGGCCGGCATCGGCGCGCTCATCCACACCATCGAGCGAGACGCTCGAAGGCATCCTCATCTGCTCGACGCCTCCGAGGAGGTAGGTCTCCGCGAAGTGGATGGCGATCGATCCGCCGAGGGTCTCCTGATCGACCAGGAACCTTCCGTACTGCGCACGGAGCGCGACGAAGGTTTCGTCACCGACGCGGAAGTCGAAGAGCGCGATGACAGGCAGGGTGAGGCCCTGGGTCCGCGCGTCGCCGATGAGCAGCGCGGTGTATCTCGCCTGCCCTCCCGCGAACAAGCTCCAGCTGTTTGCGCGGACACCGAGCGCCGCTTCGTAGCCGGCGCGAAAGCCGCCCGAGAGCGTGCCTTCCTCGGTGCCCGCGTCGTACTTCACTGCGTCGCTGGTGCGCGCGCCGACGAGCACCGAGAGGTCGAGCGAATCGTGGAAGCCGAAGCCGTCCGACGGACCGATGTAGTCACCGAGCAGATCGTGCTCGAGGCCAAGGCTCACCATCGCCGCCGTGCGATCGGCCTGATCGCGGAGGTTGGGCAGCGTGAGGTAGTGAAGGCCGAGGAAGAGGCTGCCGCCAGAGGTGTGGCGGCTCGGCTGGTTGTCGCTGCCCGCGGACGAAGGACGGTCCTTGACTGGCGTGCTGCCCGAGCCGCTCGATCCAGGAGCCACCTGGAGATCGAACGTCATCGCTCCCCAGGCGCCCGACGGGATGAACGCCGCCCAGAAGTAGGGATGCGCAGTCTGCTTCGTGGCGAGCATCGCGTTCTGGACCTTGCGGAGCGCGGCGGCGCGGCCGGTCCCGGCCTTGAGCTCCTTGTAGAACGCAATCATGAGATCGCGCGTGGCGTCGTCGTCCACCTTCCAGAGGCTCATGACCTGCGTCTCGGAGCCGGCGACGACGAGCGCGCGCCGGAGGCCGTACACGCCGTCGCCCACCTCGGTCTGACCTACGCCGGTCTCGCACGCCGACAGGACGACGAGGCGCGTGCCGTCGAGCGCCATGCTCGATGCTTCGAGCGCGGTCAGCAGGCCCTCGGCGCTCCCCTTCTTGTTCGCGCCGGCGAGCGCGAGGCCCGATCGCACCAGCGGATTCTCGGTGCGCGGCGGCGGAGGCGCGCTGTCCCCCGGATCGTACTCGAGCGACCGCGTGTTTCCTCCGGCCGGATCCTTCTCCTTGGCGAGGAAAAAGCCGTGCGTCGCGACGTGGAGGACGACCGGGCTGCTGACACCCGCGAGCTGCGCCTTGGTCGCGTCGTTCTGCATGTAGCTCGATGCCCCCAGGATCTCGCCGATCGCCTTGGTCTCCACCGCGGTGCCGGGCAGCGGAGGGAAGCGAGCGTTGTCGAGGGCGCCGCGCGTGCTCTTCATCGACGTGCTGGTGCCGCCGCCCGCCGGACCGGTACCGCTGCCTTCGCCGTCGAAGGCGGGATTGCCGATGACCACCGGCGTCCTGTTGGACGAACGCTGCGCGGGGGCGGCTGCGATCCGGAGGAGATCGCGCCCGCTCGTCACGTACGCAATCTCGTAGTCCTGCACGAGGAAGCGGCCGCGGTCGTCGACGAGCGCCGCGAAGGGAACGAGGTTGAGGTCCTCGTCGGGCGAGACCACGAGCCGTTTGTCGCTGGATCTCAGGTGCTTTTGAAGAGGCGCGACGACGAGCCCGTGGACACGCTTCGCGTTGGGGAGCACGTCGCCCTTCGCGGAGAGCGACTTGCGTAGATCGTCGATCGCGCCCTTGACCACCAGCGCGTCGCCCAGATCGATCGCGACCGGGTCTCCGGTCTTGTGGAGCACGAAGGCGACGAAGCTGAGACCCTTCGGAGCGAAGCGCGCGCTGGTGGTGTCGCGCGGTGTATAATACACGTACTCGACGAGCACGGTGTCGTCCGGGATGGTCGCCTGCACGGCCTCGATGGTCACGGGGCGCGACTGCGCGCGGTAGACCGGGCTCGCGGCGGCGAGCTTGTTCGAGAGGTCGTCGTCCTCGGCCTCGAGCTTCTTCATGAGCATGGCGGGATCGAGCCCGAGGCCGCCCCCGCCGCCAGACGCAGCCGCTGCGCTCCCGTTCCCGCCGCGCAGGCCGATCGCGGAGATCTGGCGCCGGACCTCGATCTGACGCGACGCGAGGGCCTTGTCGTCGGCCTTCTCGAAGAGCCTCGTGACACGCGCAGAGTCGGCCGCCGCGTCGAGCGAGCGGCCCTTTCGCCGCAGGATCGTCTCGAAGGCGAGGCGCACCTGCGCGTTGCCGCCGCCGTTCCCTGCACCCCCCATCGAGAGGAGGTCGAAGGACTGCGTGGCGACCATCGCGAGCTGCGCCCGCTTCTGGGTCTCGCCGCTCACATTGAGGAGCCGCGCGAGGAACTCTTCCTGGGCGTCGGCGGCGCGCTTGGCGAGGGTCGTCGCCTCGTCCTTCTTGCCCTCGGTCCAGCGCACCAGTGCAAGCTCGTGCGCCGCATACGCGTACAGCTTGCCCGTGCGGCCATAGGCCTTTTCCACCCGCGCGAACCGAGCGCCCGCGAGCTCGCCGGCGGTCTTCATGTCGCCCCCGGCGATGGCCGCGCGTATGCAATCCTCCTCCGCTGCCTCTTGCACGTCGGCGCGCGGAAGCTGCTTCGCGAGCGTGCACGCGTAGGCGGCCGCCTTGTCGCCCTCGGCGAACGCCAGGTCGTCGTCGTGCAGCTCGACGAGCGCGTGCGCGGCGCGCACGAAGCGCAGCGCGTCGATCGGCGTGATGCTCTTGATGACCTCCATCGCCTCGAGGATGGTGTTCTGTCCGCCCTCGTTGTCTCCATTGCTGCGCTGGATGTTCCGTAGCGACATCAGGCGATCGACGAGAGCGCCCGTGCCGGCCTGACGCTTCCGCGCGATCTCGACGACGCGCTTCTGCGCAGCCAGCGCCTTCGGCTCGTCGGCCCGCATGAGGTAATGCGTGGCCAGGCTCTCGTATTGATCGGCGACGTCGGCGCTGTCCGAGCCCTGCTTCTTCTCCAGCTTGGCGATGATGTCCTTGCGAAGGGTCTCGCCCTTCGCGAACTGGAGGGAGTAGTCGTAGAGGCTGGCCAGGACGCCGGCCACGAGCAGATACGTGGTCTCGCTCTCGCCGCTCTTCGCGATGTCGGGTAGCGCCTGCTCGAGGAGCTCGGCCGCCTTGCCGTAATCGTTGGCCTTGAGCGCAACGAGCCCGGCCTGCATCTTCTGGATGGCCGACGCGTTGCTGGCATTGCCGCTCCCGCCGTCCGCCGACCCAGCAGCCGGGGGCTTGTAGGTCTGGCGCGCGCGTTCGGCGCGTTTCTGCACCGCCTCGGCCTTGTCGGGATGTTTCAGCTCCGTGTAGACCTGCACGAGCAGGTCGCGTGTGCTCTTCACGAACGGATACTCGGGGCCGACGTTGCCTTCGAGCTGACCGATGGCCTCGTCCATGACCTTGGCGCCTTCTTCGCGCTGCCCGGCCTTGATCAGCTTGAGGCCTTCCGAGACTCTGAGCGTCGCGGCCTTCGCGGCGGCGACGTCGTTCGGTCGAACCTTGTCGTCGGCCCGCGCCGGCGTCGCCGACGCTCCGTCGAGCACGACGCAGGCGATGAACGTGACGAGCGCGAAGACGAGTCGTCGCAGGGCGCGCGGTCGGATCATTGCGTGTGCTCGAACGCGAAGACCTGCACGATGACCGAATCGGCGGCCTCGGTGCGTGCGTGGAACGACGCCGGCGGTGCGGCCGGGCCCTCGCTCGGCCCTTCCTCGTATTCGAGGCCACGCGAGCGCGTGCACTTGGGCGCCGAGCCGTCGTCGAGCTCGAGGGCGCGCGTGCAGCCCGGCGCCGATGCCCCCTCGTGCGTGTCCGTCACCGCGGCGAGGGCCCCGGCGGGCGCCGCGCCCCCCGCTGCCTTTTCGATCGCGCCGTCGAGCGACACCAACGGGTCGAGCGACGCCACGACGAAGACGCGCTCGGTGCCGACGTCCTTGTCGTTCAACTTGAAGCTTGCGCCGGCGGCAGGGGGCAGACGCAGCGCCGCGCCCGCGGGCAGCGGGTTCTTCGTCCCGATGCGCGTGTCCGGGAAGAGCACGTTGACCTTCCCGTTCGGAGTCTTCTGGAAGAGGTACACATAGGCGCTCTTCGACGGACGGACGACGAACGCCACCTTGGTTCCGGTGGGCAGCCGCTCGCCCGCGGATGCGGGACGCGCGCTGCCGTCGCCGGGCTTCTGCGCGTCGACCGAGAAATCGAGCGCGAGCTCGCGACGCGCCCCATCGGGAACGAGCTCGCGGTAAGCCTTCCCGAGCGCCTTTGCGCGGGCGTCGCCGTCCTTAGCGCCCTTCACCTCGTCGAGGAGCTCGGGCACCTTGCTCATGCGGCGACGGAGGTTCTCGCTGCGCGTGGCATACGCCTCCTTGTCGACGACGCACTTGTTGTACTCGTCGCAGAGCCGCCGCGACTGCGCGGCATACTGCTCGGTCTCCTTGTCGATGGCCCGGAGCGCTGCCTCGTCGGTTTTCGCGTTCGCGCCGCCGATGCCAGCGACCGAAAAGCCGCCCTCGACCTTCCGGCCCTCGTACTTGAACTCGCTCTCGCAATTGAGCTGCGGGCGATCCTCGCCACCGCACTTCATGCCGCTCGTCTTCGGGTCGGGGCCGCCTCCGCAGGCGACGACGGCGACGATGGACAGGGAGAGGAGGGGACCGAGCGCGCTCGCAGCTTTGGGCATCAGCGGCCCACGATATCCGCGCACGTGCCGATAGCACCAGAGGATCCGATTCGTGCGCGTTGCGGACCGCAGCTCCGAGGGTGCCCACCTGCACACATCGCCGCCGATTCGTCGTGATCGAGCGGATGCCCGGAGACCGCCCTCAGGAGCTCGCGGCGCGCAGCACCGCCGCGAACCCGGGGCTTCGCACTTCTTCGAGCATCGCGTTCAGCGTTGCCTGCGCGAGCGCCACGCGACCTGCCTCGTCGCTCATCTGCAGCGTTCCACGCCGCATGGCGTCCCGGACCGTCGCGAGATCGGGGCCAGTCAGCGCCGTGAGCGGCGCCTGGCCAGGGGCGCGGCGCATGCCGGTGACCGTCAGCATCATGCAGGCCGTGAACGTGCGCACCACCTGGCGCATCAGGTCGTGCCGCGCCCGCACCCGATTGTCGACGTCGCCGAACACGGTGTGGAGGAGCGTCGCCTTCCCCTCCCCCTCGACGCCGAACCAGTGAGCCACGGTCGCCGGGTCCACGTGCGGATCGTTGGCAAAGGCGGCTTCCCAGTCGACGAGCCAAAGGCGCGTTCCGTCGTAAAGGACGTTGCTCGGATTGAGGTCGTTGTGGCTCGAGACCAGCTCCGCCGGACCGGGCCGCGGGTACGCATCACGCACCTCGCGATGGGCCGCCAGATACGGGGCCATCGCTGCCTCCGTGACCACGCCGAGGCTCATCAGATTACCGATGATCGCGTCGACGCCGTCGAGGTAGTCGGTCAGCTGTCCGAAGACGGGAGTGGCCTGGAGGCGCGCGATGAGCGCTCCGATCGCGGCCGCGATCGCCGCGGCGCCTCCAGGAAATCCGGTGAGCGGCCGCGGCGCGATGTAATCCACGATGGCGACCCGGGTGGTCGCGTCGGCGAACCGTACGGCGGGCGCCACGCCGGCGGCCGCGGCGCTCTGCAGACACGCATGGTGCCGGACCGGATCGGTGAAGGCGCTGGGCAGCGACGTCTCGAGGCGCAGGAGCCATGGCCGCCCTTCGACCTCGGCCCGGAAGACCAGCGCGCCGCTCAGGCCCGCAGCGACCTTCTCCAGGCGTTCCGGGTGATCGACGTCGAACGCGGCGCGGAAGGCGGCACGCACCGCGTCCCGGCGATCTTCGGGAATCAGCGTGATCATGGCAGCAACCGGCTCACTTTCGCTTCAGCAGGTGGGTCGACGTGTCGTGGGGGCCATCATCCACCCAGGTCCAGCTCACGAGATCGAGCGGACCATCGCTCGAGAGGAGCACCTCGTTGATGCCGGAATCGAACGCCCGCGCCGGCACGGCGATCTCGACGGTCTCGCTGCCGGTTAAGGTGACCTCCCCGACGGTGCGCCGTCCGAAGAAGCTGCCGCTCCGGATCTTCACGGTGACCGGGCCGCTCACCGCCTTTGCGGTGAGCCTGACCTTCGTGACCCACGGCCAGTAGAGCGTCACGAGAAAGCGCGCGCTTCCTTCGAGCCGGGTGCCCGGTGCGCCCGCCGCTGCGGGCTGCAGCCCTTCCGACCAGTACGTGCTCGGCGGGCTCGCGAAGGCGAGGGTGTCGCTCCCCGCCAGCGCGAGCGTGCGGTAATGCTTCTGGAACATCCCGTCCGACGCGAGCCCGTCGAGCACGCTGGGAGCCGCTCGATACCGCGCATAGAAGACGGCGCTCGCCGGGAGCGTCCACGGGTTACCGATGCTGTCGTAGATCTGCTTGACGGTGTACGTCATGCCCGACCCGTAGAGCTGCGGGGCCGGCACCGGGCGGTCGTTGGGCACGCCCGACGCGGCCGCATTCCAGCCGATCACGAGCCACGGCGCGAGGAGCAGCGCCACTGCCGCGTGCGCCCCGAGGCGACGACGCTCCGCCCAGCGAACGAGTGCTTCCAGGAACGCCGCGGCGGGCGGCAGGAGCGCGGGCACGAGCGACGTCTGGATGCGTGCGCCGAGGCTGGCCGAGCCCGTCCACGAGAGCGCCGAGGAGGCGATGTAGAAGGTCGCGCAGCCGACGACGACGACGGCGATGGCCATGGCGCGCTTCGCAGGATCACGCCGGACGAACCACGGAATACCGAAGATCGAGAGCCACAACAGAGGAGTCCAGTACAGGAGCCCGGAACGCGCGCCGAACAAGAGGAGCCACGGATGCGCGTGCGACAGCTGCACGTACAGCTTTCCTTGCGGGATGACGAACGGGCTGCCGTAGAGCCGCTGGAAGACGAGGAGCTGGAGCGAGAACATCGCCGCGAACCCAACGCTGACCAGGGCGGCACGCGTGATGGCGGTCACGACGACGCGCCGTTCCCCCCGCGCATGCGCGGAGACCGCGAGCGAGCCGATGGCGGCGATTGCCACGAACACCCAGAGACCCTCGGGCATGCGCATCAGGGAGGCAAACCCGGCACTGAGGCCGGCGGCCAGCCAGCGCCACGGGCTCTCCGGCCGCTCGCTGGCCCGCA
This sequence comes from Labilithrix sp., assembly GCA_028287035.1. The sequence continues at coordinate 184,331 of JAQBQL010000243.1, forward strand.
CCGCACAGAGCAGCACGATGGCGACCGCGAGCGCACCCCAGACATGGGAATAATACCAGCTCAGCGTGCCCATGATGTTGAGCGGCGACGCGAGGCCCATCACGAGCAACGCGATGGCGCTCGGACCTTCGGCATACCAGCGCCGGGCGACGCGATAGGCAATCAGCACGGTGAGCGTGGTGACGAGGATCGAGCACGTGCCCGTGTAGAACACGAAGGGTCCGGTGCACCCGCTCCGCCACGACGCGCTGGCGGTGGGCGCCAGCCTGACGATGTGCCTGACGACCCAGAGAACCGGGGCGAGGATCATCGCGGGACCGAAGTAGAAGGGATTCGTCGGCCGTCCGCCGCCCTCGTCGACGCCCAGCTGGAAGGGATCGCCACAGATCGCGTAGTCGTTCGTGAAGTCGATGTCGTAATCGAACGCGAGCGACCGCGCGAACAGCCAGGAGTAATAGCCGTCGCTGTAGGTGATGCCGGCCTTCGGGGCCATCCACGTGAGGTGGCGGACGGCATGCGCGACGAAGACGATGAGCGTCGCCGCCGCGCCCCAGCCCCGGCGGTCGGCAGGCCACGCGGCGCGACGAAGCCACTCCACCGCGTCCCTCGCGCCTCGGCTCATGCGCGCACCATACCCGAAAAGGGGGCGTGAGAGAGACGCGAGCCGGGGACGGTCCGACGGTCACGGCAGCGTGAACACCGCCTGCGTGCACTCCTTGGGTTCGCACGCGGGTCCGTTCGGGCCGGGCGTGCTGCGGTACGCCGGCGAGAACGTCGCCTCCCGGACCGGCTGCCCGTCACGGGTGACATGGATGGTGATGCTCTTCGCGTCCTTCCGGGCCACGCGCAGGCCCCCGATCGATTGCTGCGAGGCCTGCAGCGACGAGCCGGTCGTCACGAGCTGGAGGTCGGGCAGGGTACATCCATCGTTCGCCGAACCGAGAGGGAGCGTTGCCGTGCAGAACCCCGCGCTCCCGTCGACGACGACGTCGACCGCGTAAGCCCCGGGCGCCGTCTCGGTGAAGTCGATGCGGACCCCGGGGTCGCCGCAGTCCACCAACGTGCAGGATATGTGGTCGTCGCTGCCGCAAGCCGCGACGAGAACCGGGACGACGAACCAGGAGCCAAGAGCAAGGCGGGGCATGCGGCGCCCTGGTGCAAGGACAGCGCCATCCGAGATCAGCGCGCGTTCTTGCCTCCCGGCGGCCGGCGCGTGTGATCGGCGGGTCCCGGGCCTCGAGGCGCGCTTCTGGGAATCGCGGGCCGCGCGTGCGATCCTATCCGGATCCGATGGGTCAGCGTTACCAGCAGCCGCAGGCGGTCTTGCGCGGCGTTCTCGAGAGCCCCCCGGGGATCGTCATCTTCGCGCTCGACCGGGAGTACCGCTACCTCGCCTTCAACGAGAACCATGCGGCGACCATCGCCCGCATCTGGGGCGCGACCATCCGGGTCGGCCACTCGATGCTCGACATCATCGGGCGCGCCGACGACCGCGAGAAGGCCAAGCGGAACTTCGATCGCGCGCTCTCCGGCGAGAGCCTCACGCTCATCGAGGAGTACGGCGACGAGCAGAAGGAGCGGCGCGCGTACGAGAACATCTACAGCCCGATCCGCGACGAGGAGGGCGCCATCATCGGGCTCACCGTCTACCTGCGGGACATCTCGGCGGAGCGCGCCGCGCAGGCGGAGTTCGAACGCTACCGGACGTCCCTCGAGGACCTCGTCATGCAGCGGAGCGAGGAGCTCGAGCTCGTCCACGCCAAGCTGCTCGACGCCCAGAAGCTCGAGAGCCTCGGGGTGCTCGCCGGCGGCATTGCCCACGACTTCAACAACCTCCTCGCCGTGATCCTCGGGCGCGTCGAGCTGGCCATGCCGCTCCTCGGCACGCAGACCGTCCTCCGTGACCACCTCGAGATCGTCCGTGAGAGCGCGCTCGAAGGCCGCATGCTCACGAAGCAGCTCCTCGGCTATTCCGGCAAGGGCAAGCTGTCGGTCGAGTACGTCGATCTCAGCGAGCTGCTGCGGAGCATGATGCCGCTGCTCCGCGCCTCGGTCCCGCCGTCGATCTCGCTCACCGTGGACGCGAGCCCGAGGCCCGTCGTCGCCAAGCTCGATGCAACGCAGGTGAGGCAGCTCGTGCTGAACCTCGTCACCAACGCCGCCGAGGCCATCGGCGAGGCGCCCGGGCACGTGCTCGTCCGTTCGACGGTCATCGAGGCCGACGAGTCGGTGCTCGCCGAGGCCTGCATGGCGACGTCAGTGCCGTACGGCGCTCACGCGTGCATCGAGGTGCACGACGACGGCTGTGGCATGAACGACGTCGTACGCTCGAAGATCTTCGACCCGTTCTTCACGACGAAGGTGAGCGGCCGCGGCCTCGGGCTCGCGGCGGCGCTCGGCACGGTGCGCAGCCACCACGGCACCATCCTGCTCCGCTCCAACGTGGGCCAGGGCAGCCGCTTCCGGGTGCTCTTCCCGCTGATCGAGACGCCGGGCTGAACGGGTCACGGTCGTGCGCGGGCGTGCTCGTCGAGCCATGCCAGCGCGCGGCCCATCACGTCCTCGCCGTCGAGGAGCTGTCCGTGCCTCGCCTTCGGGATCTCCACGTAGGTGGCGGGGACGCCGCGCTGGAGGAGCAGGCGGGCGCTCTCGCGCATGAGCGCCGGGTTGTCGAACGTGCCGGCCATCATCACCGCGCCCTCGAGCGCGCCAAGCCGCTGCGCATCGACCAGACGCGGCGCCCCGATCAGGACGAGGCGCCGGTACGTCGCCGGGAAGGTCGCGGCGAGGGACTCCGCGACGTTCGCGCCCTGCGAGTAGCCGATCGCCACGATGGCATCACCGGGGGCGACGCCGCTGGCCGAGAAGCCCGCGCGCACGCGCGCATCGATGGTCTTCGCGTTCGACGTCCACGAGCGGAGACCGTGGCCACAATCGTGCTCGCCCTGGAGCGCCAGGATCGTTCCGCGGGCCGACGCTGCAAAGGCGAACGCCTGGATGTAGCCGAGCCCGTGCGTGCACGCGCCGTGGAAGAAGACCATCTGCTGCGCCGTCCCGCGGCGCCCCGGAACGACGTAGACCGGCAGATCGCCCGCCACATCGACGGTCACGGCCGCGACCGGCGGCTCGGGCGCGCTCGCCTCGGGTGCGGCGCTCGCGCTGGTGGTCGCTGGCGCGGCGTCGGGCGCTTCGATCGCGGGCGGCGCGGCCCGTCCCGCGCCATCCGTGCGGCAGGCAGAGACGAACACGAGCAGCGCGGCCGCCAGGAGATGCCTGAGCACGGCCCGAGTGTAGCGCGCCGACCGCGGCGGCGACTCAGGGCGTGCAGCTGGCGAGGCAGTAATTGCTGACGCAGCGCTCGTCCGCCGTGGCAACACACCTGTCGCATCTCGAGACGAGCGCCGGCTCGTAACAGCCCATGTAGCTGTATCCGTCATTGCGAGTCCTGGTGTTGGCGCAAGCGATGAGGCCCGCGCCGCAGACGTAGCCGCCCGCCTTGCACGACCCCTTTGCGTCAGCGCCATACACGCCGAAGGTGTCGCCGTCCGTCACCCCGCAGGAGCCGCAATGCAGAGGATCTCGGTCGAGGTACGTGCAGACGGACGGGCGAGAGAGAGGCGACGCGCATTCCGTGCACGTCTCTAGCGCGACCGGGCTCGTCGCACTCCGCACCTCCAGCGCCGCCGCATCGCCGGACACGCTCGGCAGCTCGAACGTGAGCTCGACGGGCGCGTCCTCGGCGGCATCGAGCGGCGCGAACGCGAGGATCCATGGGCCGAAGCTCGCGCCGCCTGCGAGCGAGTCCCCCTCGGCGGGCATCTTGCCGTCGACCCACGCGAGATCGGCGCTCGAGACCGAGTACGTCGGCATCTTCAGCAGCCCGCTCGCGACGCGAAGCTTGAACGCGTTCCTGGTCAGCAGGACCGGCGCACCGCCCTCGCCGTTCGCGAGCGTGACGGTGACGAGGAGAGGAGTGTCCGCGGCGCCGTCCGTCCGGTGCTGCCTCACCTGGTGGATCCGGAGGGCGAGCTGGCCAGGTGCTGCCGGCGGTCGCGTGCCCGCGTCCCCGGACGAACCACCGTCCTCGAGGCTTGCCGCCTCCGGGCTGCCGCCGTCGCCCGGGGCCAGCGCCTGCGTCGACGAGCCACATGCGAGAAGCGCGAGGCCCATGATGCCGGACCACGTGAGGCGATGTCTCATGCTTCCTGGAGCCGCGGTCACCGCCGCGGTCGCAGCATTTCGCCCGCGACCACCGTCACGCGCTACTGCCGGACGAGCTCGCCGCCCGGCGTGATCGCGAAGTGCGCGAGCGGCGGCCGGTACTGCGCTCCGTAGGTCCGGCACGCGAGCTTGCCGCCTCCTTCGGTGCACCACGTGGCGTCGAGGGTCTTCGCGGGCGCGTAGTTGCCCGCCGCGTCGTACGCGCCGACGGTGCCGCGCAGGACCGCGACGAGGTGCCCGTTCTCGACGCGCAGGGACTCGACCTCCTGGATCGAGGGGATGCTGGGGCAGCCCGGATCGAGCGGATCGCGGGTCGCCCAACCGATGGTGGTGAGCGCGAGGCCGCGCGGCACCTCGACCACCAGACGCAGCTCGGTGCGGATGCCGTCGGACAGCTCCACGTAGAACGCGCGCCGGTACGTCGCGTCGCCCACGAAGCGGAGGGCCCGCGGAGACTCGGCGCAGTTGGCCGCGCGGAGCTTCAGCTGGTTCATCTGCGCGCTCTCCTCGAGCTCCGCCTTCCTCGCGGCCACGCTCTTCACGTACGCGGCACACAGCGCAGCGACGTTCGCATGAGCGGCCGTCGTCACGACCGGCGGGTCGTCCGGCAGGGCGTCGGGGGCCTGGTCGAGGCTGCCGACGCTCACGCGGAGCGGCGCTGCGCGGTCGCGGCGGGCCGCGCCAGGAGTGCCGACGACACGCAGCTCGCTGACCGTGAGCTCTCGCCACTCCTTCCGCGTGCCCGGCAACGTCGCGAGCACCTTGATCTCGTAGTCACCGCCGGGGCCATCGACCGCGAGCACCTGCAGGCCGCGCACGTTCGGGTCGAGCGAGCGCTCGCCGAGGACCACGCCACCACGCGAGAGCTGCACCTTCGTGATCCGGTGGTTCGCCGTGAAGAGGTCGACGTCACCCTTGATGCGGTCGTAGCCGGCGGTCATCTCGATGTGATCCACGTGGGCGTCGGCCGGGACGCGGAACGCGAGGAAGCCCCCCACGAGGTCGCCCGTCTTGCCGTTCCACGCGGTGTCGAGCTTGCCGTCCACGAGGAGCTCGGGGAAGTCGTGCGGGTTCGCCACGGTCGAGGACACCGCGACCTTCGCCGGCACCAGATCGAGCAGGTTCGGGGCTGCGCCGAGCTTCTGCGACGTCGGAGCGGCCGCCTCGGCAGGCGCCGGCGTGATCGAGGGCACGGGGCGGGCCGCGCTCGAAGCAGCGGCGCTCGAAGCAGCGGGCGCGGCCTCCCCCTCCGGTGAGCGGTGACACGCGGCCAGCAAGCCGCCGATGGCCAGGGCGGCGAGATGTGACCGAGCCAAGAAGGAAAGCGCGCGCATCTCCCGCAAACGCCCGGGACCACTGACGCATTCACGCGCCCGTTCACGTCGTACGATCATCGAGCCGAGTCTATCCTCAGAACGCGAAGTCGATGCGCGTCGTCTGTCCGCGCGAGACGTTGCCGAACTTCGTCTGCGTCGTCACCGCGCCGTCGCACGCCGCCGTGACGCGCGCTTGATAGAGCTGGGACGGGGCGTTGCACTGGCCCGCTGCGAGATTCGACAGCTCGTACGATCCGGCAGCCGTCTCGCCCGAAGCCGCGAATCCCTGGATGCCACACTCGCTACCGGCGTCGTTCGACCACGCACGGATGACGGTGGGCTCCACCGGCTTGCCATGGCACGTCACCGCTCCGGCGATCGCGCCGGCGTTGCCGCCGAGCTCGGCGCGCACCGGCAGGCGGAGGTCGAAGACGTTCGACGTGCCGCGCTTGATGAGCCGGTTGTCGACCGCCGCGCCGTAGCGCGCGAAGCTCGTCTTGCCGTCGGCTCCGCGCGGGTACACCTCGATCCACACCTTCGAGGCGGGAGTACCGACGCACTTCCCCCAGGTCGACACGTTGCCCGCCGCCGGGCCGCCGGTTGCGGGCAGCGTCGGGTTCACGTGCTGCACCACCGAGTACGTGGTGCAGGCGTCGTCGTCGCACGGGAGCGTGCCGTTCTTGTCGAGGTGCCCACCCTCGGCGGTGGTGAACGAGATGCCGATGAGCGCGTTGATCGCGCGACCGTCCTCGCCGTAGACCCGGCCCCCGATCCACGTCGGCAGGACCGAGCTGCACTCGGTCGCGAGCGCGCTGGTGTCCGACTCGACGCCCGCGTCCTCCTCGGCGGAAGGGCCGCACGCGACCAGCGGAGCGAGGAGGAGCGCCGCGGAGACCACGAGCGAGAGCTTCATGCCTCCCGTGAGTGCTCGCGCTGTGCCAAGCGCGGCCCCGAGTCCTCGAGTCCTCGCGCACCGGTGAAAAGCGCGCGAAAGGCGGCAGGACCGCGTCCGACGGGAAGGCGATGCGCGCGATTGGCACCCAGCGATCCATCACGGCTGGGTACCGGGCTCACCACCCCTGAACGCGCGCTGCCGCGGAGCGTAACCCCGCCTTAACGCGCTCCCGGCCGCGGTCGTCGTGCCGGAGGTAACCTACCGGGCGGGTGACGAACCGCGGCAACAACATCGGCAAGCTCCTCGGGGTCGAAGCGCCCGAACGCCGGTCGGTCGGGCTGATGCTCGCGCACTCGTTCGCCATGGGCTGCGCGACGGTCTTCTTCGAGACCGCCGCGAGCGCGATGTTCCTCGCACGCTTCCCGTCGTCCCTGCTGCCCTGGGTCTACATCGCGGCCGCGGGCGCGAACACCATCACGGGATCGGTGTACGCGCGCGTGCAGCAGCGCACGTCGTTCGCGCGGCTGATGAAGGGGACGCTCGGCTTCCTCATCGTCCTCGTCACCACCGTCCGCCTGGGCACGGCGCTCTCGGGCGCGGCATGGGCGGCCTTCGCCGGGCTCGTCGCCTATCGCGTCGTGTCGAGCCTCACCGATCTCGAGTACTGGGCGGTCGCTGCGCGCATCTACGACGTCCGCCAGGCCAAGCGGCTCTTCGGCCTGGTCGGGACGGGCGAGGTCGTCGCGCGCATCGTCGGGTCGTTCTCGGTGCCGCTGCTGGTCAGGCTCGGCGGGCTCGGCAACCTGATGGTGCTGTCGGCGGTGGCCCTCGCGCTCTGCCTCTTCCTCGTCACCGCGGTCCTGCGCGGGGCGCAGGCGGCCGAAGGGCCAGGGAGCGCGGTGAACGCCCCGACAGCGGCGCCCGTCCGCGGCCTCGGCGAGCGACTCCGGGAGATCCGGTCGAGCCGGTACGTGTCGATCGTCGTGCTCGTCGCCGTGCTCGCGACGTTCGGCAAGTACTTCGTCGAGTTCGCCTATCTCGAGCAGGTGAGCACGCTGTCGAAGGGTGAGGAGCAGCTCGCGGGCTTTCTCGGCCTGTTCGGCGGCATCACGCAGACGCTCAGCCTGCTCACGCGTCTCTTCGTCTCACGCCCGCTCCTCAGCCGGTTCGGTATCCGCGTCGGGGTCCTCGTACTGCCCGTCCTCCACGCGATCTGCGCCGCTGCGGTCATCGGCAGCGGCCTCTTCGGTGCGGCGCCGGCGGTCGTGTTCGCGTTCGTCATTGCCAATCAGGGAATCTACAAGACGTTCAAGCATCCCATCGACAACGCGTCCTTCAAGGTTCTCTACCAGCCGCTCGCGCCCCGCCAGCGTCTGGCCGCGCAGATCGCGGTGGAGATCCTGTTCTCGCCCGTGGTGGTCGGTGTGGCGGGGGGCGTGATGCTCCTGTTCAGCGCCGCCGTGCGGTACGACCCGGTGCACTTCGCGTTCGTCTTGCTCCTGAACTTCGTCATCTGGGCGCTCGCCGCGCGTTCGGCGGGCCGGCGGTACGGCCCCGCGCTCGTCGAGGTCATCCGGCGGCGCATCGAGGGCAACGTCGTGCTCCCGTTCGACGACGCGACGACCCTGGCGGTGCTCCGCGCGAGGCTCGAGAGCAGCCGGCCCGCCGAGGTCTGTGCCGCGCTCGATCTCCTCGAGAAGGCCGGGGCGCCCGACTTCACGGCAACGCTCCTCACCGCGGTCGAGCATCCGTCGCCGGACGTACGGCGCTACGCGACCGAGCGACTGCTCGCGACCGACCCAGCGGCACTCGCCGGCGTGCTGCCGCGTCTCTCCTCGGACCCGGCGCCCGGCGTGCGCGGCGTCGCCCTGAAGGCGGTCGCGGCGGCGGGCGGTGACGATGCGATCACCGAGCTCGAACGTCATCTCGACGATGCCGACCACCTCGTCCGGCGCGTCGCCGTCGCGGGCCTGGTCGGCCTCGGCACCGCGGACGCCGAACAGCGGGCCCACCGCGCGATAGCCGCATTCGCAGCAAGGAAGGAGCCCGGAGAGCGGGTCCTTGCCGCGCAGCTCGCCGGCGAATACCAGATCGACGGCATCGTCCGCGGGCTCCTCGCCGATCCAAGCCCGGAGGTCCGGCGGGCGGCTCTCCTTGCGGCGGGCCACGCGCGCACCACCGGCACGGTACCGCTCCTCGTCCAGCATCTGCGCGACCCGCGGTTCGCGCAGAGCGCCGCCCGCGCCCTGGCCGCGCACGGCCCCGCCGTCCTTCCGGCCCTCGAAGCGCTCTTCGATGAGGACGACCAGGTGCTCGCGCGCCGCCTCGTGTACGTCTATCGCCTCGTGGGGCCCGCCGCGATCCCCGCCCTGCTCACCCACCTCGGATCACCGGACGTCGTGGTCCGCGGGCGCGTGCTCCGGGCACTCGAGGCTCTCGGCTGGCGCGCACGCGGAGCGGAGCGGGCGGAGCTCCAGCGGCTCCTCGTGAGCGAGGCGCGGGACGCGGCCTCCTGGCTCGCGGCGGCGCGCGACCTCGGCGAGGAGCGGAGATTCGAGGCACTGGCCCACGCGCTCCGGCAAGAGGTCTCCGCGGCGCAGACGCGCGCCTTCAGCCTCCTCGCGCTCGTTCACGACCGCATCGCCGTCCAGCGCGCCGCTCACCACCTCGCGCGTCCTGGAAAAGAGCGCCGCGCGTACGCGCTCGAGGTCCTCGACCTGATGCTCGATGGGGACGACCGGCGCGCGGTGATGCCCCTCCTCGATCAGGGCAACGCCGAACGCGAGGCCCTGCTTATGGGCCGATTTCCGGAGCCCCGGATGCCCCCGCTCGAGCGGCTTCGTGACCTGCTCGCACGACCGGAGCGTGCGCTCCGGGCCTGGACGCGCGCGCTGGCGGTTCGCGCGGCGCTGGCCGGCGGCGAACCGGCGCTCAGCGAAAGCACCGCACGCGCAATGGCAACGAGCGGTCTCGTTCGCACACTCTGCACTCCTGACCCGAAGGCCTCGTCCGACATGCTTCCCATCGAGAAAGTGATCCTGCTCAAGACGGTCCCGATGTTCACGACCACCTCCGAAGATCTGCTCGCCGAGATCGCCGAGGCGGTCGAGGAGGTCGACGTGCCCGCGGGCACGACGGTGTTCGAGAAGGGCGACGCCGGCGAGAGCATGTACATCGTGGTCTCGGGTCGCGTGCGGGTCTTCGACGGCGAACGGACGCTGCGCGTGCTCGGGGAGCGCGAGATGTTCGGTGAGCTCGCGCTGCTCGACCCCGCGCCGCGCTCGGCGTCGGTCGCTGCGGTCGAAGCGGCGCACCTCTTCCGGCTGGACGGCGACGTGTTCGCGCAGCTCATGGCGGGCAACCTCGACATCGTCCGCGGCGTCTTGCACGTCCTCTGCGAACGGCTGCGAAACACCTCCGCGGGCGCGGGCGGCAGCTAGACTACCGCTCGGCGCGGAGCTTCTCACTGGCAGGATGGTGCGCGATGCTGGTCGGGCGCGGCAAGATGGAGATCGGCGACGTCGTCTATGCCGCGACGCAGGCCTTCGAGCGCTCGTTCCGCGTGTACCTCGAGGTCCATCACGGCACCATCTGGGATACGCGTTTCGTCAGGGCGATCGCGCGCGAAGGCGGCGGGCGGCCGGTCGTGTACGTGCTCCTCGAAGGCTGGCTCGCGTGGCACGCGCACCCCCTCGGTGCCCTGCACGCGCCGTGCGTCTTCGTGGCTTCCCAGGACGTGGTCGACGGCATGGGTGGCCCGCCATTCGCGCTCACCGCCGGCGGCAACCCCTGCGGCACCGTCCAGCTTCGCCTCATGGAAGGTCCCGATCTCGCAGACGGGAGCCCTCGTCTCGTGACGGACGCACGCCCCATCATCGAGGCGGCGCGGGCCATCGCCAGCGCCACCGAGGACGACCTGCGCGGCCCGGTCGCCGCGCTCCTCGTTGCCTGTGCAAACGCCGGCGTGGCGCCGCCTGGGCTCGCCCAGGGCATCACCAGGCAGGAGTCACGGAACCTGACGCGGATCTGGACGGCGCTGCGCGCCCGTCACCTGCTCGTCGAGGGCTTCCCCGCCCTCGAGGGCGTCGCCGACGCCGCCGGCCTCTCGATGCGCCACGTGGCGCGCGCACTCGAGGAGATCATCTCGGCCTTCAACCTCGAATGGCGCGGCTGGCGCGACGTCATCAACGACATGCGCCTTCGCTGGGCGGTGATGCTGCTGTCCTCGAGCTCGGTCCCCATCAACGAGGTAGCGCGCTCGGCGGGATATGGCAGCGCCACCGCCCTCGGAACGGCGCTGCGCAAGGCGGGATTACCGGGACCCCGTGACGTGCGAGCGCTGATCATGGAGCGCGAGAGCGAGCGCCTCGCGCGTGCGGGTCAAAGGCAATTGTAGCCGTTGCTACACGCCTTGATCCCGTTCGTGCAGGACTGCGCGGCAATACCAACGTCACCGTACGTTCCGTACTGGCAACCGCCGTTCGTGGGCGCGCTCGCCGTCGACGGCGTGACCATCGAGATCTGTCCGAGCAGCGTCCCGTCGGAGATGTTGTAGATGAGGTAGTTGTCGGTGCGGCCCGACATCATCTCGGTGGTGCTGTCGAGGACCACGCGGACTCCCTGCTGGCGGCCCGTCGCCTGGTACTGCGCGGCCATCGCGTCGATCTGCATGTCCGAGAGCTTGCCGAGCGCGAAGATGGCGACGCTCAGCGGATACGACATGGGAATCACGGACGAGAACGCGCTCGCGTTCTGGTAGTTCCGCGCCGTCTTCATGTCGTCGAAGAAGCGCACCGCGTCGCCGTCGTTGAAGCCGGCTTCGCTCCGCTCGTCGTGATAGGTGTACCAGGAGTTCCAGTAGTCGCTCGTCGTGCGAAACACGCCGTCACGCGGGATGTTGCTGCTGTTCGCCGGGGCGCTGCTGCCTCCCCCGCCGCCGCCGCCACCCGAGCCCGGGGTCCCGGCCGGCGAACCGGTGCCGCCCGAAGGCGTGCCGCCGCCCGATCCGTAGGTCGGCGTCGGGTAACCGCCGCTCGAGCTGGTGCTGCCATACCCGTCGGCGCTGCTGCTCGCGGACGTGCTGCACGAGCCGCCGTAGCGGCAGTTCACGTCGATCGCGCTGAGCGCCTGCGACGTCGTGTACTCGTCGTGCCACTCGCCGGCCATGCCGCTGCACGAGCAGTACATCATCTCCGCGCTCGTCGCCTTGCCGACGTGCTCCGCCCCGTCGCCCGGCTGCTCGTCCGTGGCAGCGGCGGGTGCGGCGCAGCCCGCGAGCGCGAGACCGAACACGCCCGCAAACATTAATCCATCCGTCTTCATGACTACTGGCTCCTGGCTAATCCGTGTTTCGGAATGAGTCCCCCGGCTTCTACCATCCGACATGTGGTCAGGCACTCCATCGTTTCTGCCATCGACGTCGTCAATACCGCGAATATGGGTCGCTCGACGAAAGGCCAGATTCCGCTATGAAGCTTCCGATGACTCCCCAGGAAGCAGACCGCCTCCTCGCCCGCGGGCTCGAGCGTCTCATGGCGAACGAGCTCGCCGAGGCCGACCACCTCCTTCGCACCGTCCTCGAGGCCTGGCCGCAGTTCGGGCAAGCGAACGCGCTGCGCGCCGCGGTCGCGCATCGGTCGGGTGACGTCGAGGCGGCAAGGCGGCACCTCGAGCGCGCGGTCGAGGTCGATGCGGCGTGTCCCGAGCACCCGTGCAACCTCGCGGTCATCCTCTGCGAGCTCGGACGTCATGCCGATGCCGAGCGCACCCTGCGTCGCGCGCTCGCGGCTCGGGCCGAGCACATCGAGACCCGCATGAACCTCGGCACGGTGCTGGCGAGCTCCGGCCGCCACGAGGAGGCGCTCGCGTGCTTCGACCGTGCCTCGGCCATGAAGCCAGACCTCGCCGACGCGCACCGTCACGCAGCCGCCGCGCTGACGCGTCTCGGCCGCAAGGTCGAGGCCATCGGGGCCCTGGCGCGGCTCCGGCGGCTCCGGCCCGAGGACGTGACGGCGGCGCTCGATTCGGCGGTCCTCCTCCGTGACACGGGACGAGCCGGAGAGTCCGCGAAGGCCTACCGGGAGGCACTGGCGCTCGGTCCCCTCTCGCCGGTCGCGCGGATGGAGATGCTCTTCACGCTTCGTCAGATCTGCGCGTGGGACGAGGCGGAGCCGCTCCTCGCCGAGCTGCTCGCGTCCCGGTCGTGCGCCGACGTGGACGGCTGGGTGGTCCCGTTCTTCGAGCTGGCCCTGCCCCTCTCACCTGTTCGTCTGCGCGATGACGCCGCCAAGCACGCTCGCACGATGACCGCGGGGATCACTCCGGTCCAGCACCCGGTGGGTGCACCGCTCGGGGGACGCCGCCTGCGCGTGGGCTACGTGTCGGCGGACTTCCGCGAGCATCCTCTCTCGCACCTCATGCAGGGGCTCTTCCGGCATCACGATCGCGCGGTGGTGGAGGTGTTCCTCTACTCGCTCGGTCCCGACGACGGGAGCACGTACCGCAGGCGCATCGAGGCGGACGCCGAGCACTTCGTCGACCTCGCAGCGCTCGACGAGGAGGCGTGCGCCGCGCGGATCCGCGCCGACGGGATCGACGTGCTGGTCGACCTCATGGGCCACACCTCGCGCAGCCGGTTCCGGATATTCGCCTATCGCCCGGCGCCCTTGCAGGCCACATACATGGGATTCGCGGGAACGCTCGGCGCCGACTGCATCGATTACCAGATCGTCGACCGCACCATCGTGCCACCCGAGCTGGCGCCGTTCTTCACCGAGCGCCTCGCGTACCTGCCCGACACGTACATGGTGACGGACGACGAGCAGGCGATCGAGCAGAACGCCCTGACCCGCGCCTCGTGCGGGCTTCCCGACGAGGCGGTCGTCTTCGCGTGCTTCAACGCGCCGCAGAAGATCGAGCCCGAGGTCTTCACGAGCTGGACGAGGATCATGTCGCGGGTGCCGGGGAGCGTCCTCTGGTTGCTCGACATGCCCGAGGAGGCGCGGGAGAACCTGCGGGCGTTCGCGGCCGAGCGAGGGGTCGCAGGGGAGCGCCTCGTCTTCGCGCCGCGCTGGCGGAAGTCCGTTCACCTGGCGCGACTCCGCCTCGCCGACCTCGCGCTCGACACCTTCTACTTCGGCGCGCACACCACCGCGGTCGACGCGCTCTGGGCAGGCCTGCCGGTCGTGACGTGCCCCGGGGCGACGTTCGCCTCGCGCGTCGGTGCCAGCGTGCTCGGCGCGATGGGCCTTGCCGACCTCGTGGCGCCGGATCGTGCGGGGTACGAGGCCCTCGCCGTTCGTCTTGCCGAGGGTCCGGAGGAGCGGGCAGCAGTCCGCCGGCGCCTCGCCGAGAACCGGTCCACCGCGCCGCTCTTCGACACGCGGCGGTTCGCGCGGCACATCGAGCGGGCGTTCCACATGATGCACGAGGCGCGCGTCGCCGGTGAGCTGCCGCCCGTCATCGACGTGCCGGCCCTGCCCTCGAACGGCACGTCGTTCCTGGCTACTCGGTACGCCGGATGATGTGGAAGCCGTAGCGCGTCTCCACGATGTCCGACGTGCCGCCGGGCTCGAGGGCGAACGCCGCCGACGTGAACGGCGCCGGGAATCGCGCGCGCGAGAACGCCCCGAGCTCGCCACCACGCGCGCGGGTCGCGTCGTCGCCGTACTCGGCGGCGAGCTGCACGAAGTCCTCGCCCTGACGGACTCGCTGCAAGCACTCCTCGGCGCGAGCGCGTGCCTCCTCGCGCGAACGGGTCTGCTCGGACGACATGGCGCCGGCGTACGCGACGAGGATGTGACTCGCGCGGATCGACTCGCCGGGTGGCAGCGGCCGGCGCGCCGGTGCCGCGGCGAGCACCGGAACGACAGGCGACGCCGCAGTGGGCGCCGGCGGAGCCCCGCGCACGGGAGCCGGTGAGGGCGGGACCTCCGACGGCGG
>JAQBQL010000185.1 GCA_028287035.1 Labilithrix sp.
CGGCCCACCCGCACCGCGCCGCTTCGTGCGCGAGAGATCGCCGCGCTCGCGGCGCTCGTCGTGCTCGCCGACCTCGCGCTCTGGGGACCGTACGGGCGCGGCCTCGGCGCGGGCGGCTTCGGGCTCGCGCTCTTCTTCGCGGCCATCCCGGTGGCGCTCCTCGCGGGCGCGCACCGGCGGCGGCTGACGCGCCGCCTCGCGGTCGTCGGCTCGCTCCTCGCGGTGGTCGCGGGCCGCTGCCTCTACGAGCCGAGCGCCGGGCTGGTGGCGCTCGGGCTCGCGCTTCTCTTCGCGTTCGCGCTGTCGCTCCGGTCGCGCGGGACGTTCGTGCCCGAGGCCGCCGCATCGCTGCTCGCCGCCGCCGCCCGCGTGCCCTCGCGGATCGGGGCGCTCGCGGCCGGGGCGCGGCGGCTCTTCGCGGGGACGCGCCTCGGACGCATGTCGGTGCTGCCGGTGGTCGTGCCCGCGGGCCTGTCGCTCGTGTTCCTCGGCGTGTTCGCGCTCGGAAACCCGGTGGTGGCGCATGGCCTCGGCCGCGTCTCCGAGGTCCTGGGCGCGGTCGTTGGCTTGCCGTCGGTCGGTCACCTCTTCTTCTGGGGCTTCGTGGTGGTGGGGGCGGTGACGCTGCTCCGTCCGGCGACACGCCTCGCGCGCGGCGGCGAGGCGGCGGTCGTGACCGGTGAGTCGAGCCCGCTCGCGCGCACCACCGCCCGCAACACGCTGGGCGCCCTGAATGCGCTCTTCCTCGCCCACAACGCGCTCGACGCGGCGTACCTGTGGAGCGGCGCGCCGCCCGCCGGTCTCGACACGCGCCACTACGCGCACGAGGGCGCCTTCTGGCTGACCGTCGCGCTCGTGATGCTCACCGCGGTGGTGTCCGTCCTCTTCCGCGGGCCGCTCGCCAGCGATCCGCAGGCGAAGGCCGCGCGCGCGCTTGCCTTCCTGTGGATGGGTCAGGGCGTGGTCCTCGCGCTCGGCACGTACCGGCGCATCGCGATCCACGTGGGCCACAGCGGCCTGTCGGACCTCCGGATCGTGGGCATCCTCGGGACGACGCTCGTGGTGGCCGGCCTCGGGCTCGTCGCGTGGAAGCTCCGTCACCGGCGTTCGTTCACGTGGCTCCTTCGCCGGCAGCTCGATGCCCTCGTGCTCACGCTCGTCGTCTACGCGGTGCTCCCGACACACCTCGTGTCGGCGCGCGTGAACGTCGCGCGCATCGAGGGCGGCGAGTACCGCCCCGTGCTCCACATGTTCCGGCAATCGATGAAGGCGGAGAGCGCCGACGCGCTCGTGCCGCTCCTCCGTCACCCCGACGTGCGCGTGAGGCAGGGCGTGGCGGCGCTGCTCGAGCGGACGCGCGCGCAGCTCGAACGCGAGGTCCACGGCAGCGCCGGCGAGCGGCCGACGTGGCGGGAGCGAGATCTCGCGAGCGAACGCGCGCTCGCGGCGCTCGACGCGGCGGCGCCGCTCATCGCCGCGACGCTCGGCGCGGTGGACCGCGACGCGGCGCGCGACGCGCTGCTCGATGTGTCGCGCATCGCCAACGAGGGGAGCTCGCTCGAGGAGCTGCTCGCGGTCCCCAGCGCGTCGGAGCGGAACGGCGACGGGCGGCGCAGCCAGTACTGAGCCGCGCGCCCGTGACCGCGGGTCACTGCGCGCGGAAGAACGCCCAGCTCGCCTTCACCGCGTCGCTCCAGAGGGGCGCGTGCGAGACGCCCGGCGCCAGGCAGTAGATCACCTGCTTGCCGGCCGGGCAGTTGTCGTACGAGCTGCACGACGCCGGGTCGGCCGCGTAGCCCGGCGTCTTGGTCATCGCGCAGCCGTTGTTCGAGGCCCAGAAGTTCGCCGCGAAGTCGGCGCCGATCATCGTGTCCTGGTCGCCCATCGTCTCCATGATCGGGATGCCGGGGGTGCCGTTGCAGAGCGGCTCCGGCGCGCCGGTGGCGTGGGCGGCGACCGCCTTGAACAGGCCGGGCTTGCGGCACATGAGCTGGTTCAGCATGAACCCGCCCTTGCTGTAGCCGAAGCCCCAGATCTTGCCGGCGTCGATCTTGTACTTGCCCGAGACGTCGGCGATCGTCGCGGCGACGAGCTGCTGATCGCCGTTCGCGTCGTAGTCGGTGGCGAGATCGAACACCTGGTCCGGGTACGCCATGATCGCGTCGTTGCCCGCGACCTCGTCGAGGCCGAGCGTCACCTGGAAGGACGTCGCGTTGTCGCCGTCGCCGTGGAGGACGATGATGAGGGGATAGCTCCGCGACGCGCTGTACGTCTTCGGGACCGAGAGCACGTAGTCGCGCGTGTCCCCGAGGACCGTCAGCTGGACGTTCGTGACGTTCACGAGCGACGTCTTGGGCGGCGTCGCGTCGACGACCTGCCCGTCCTGATCGACGACCGCGCCGTCGCCGGTGACGGTGTTGCCGTCGGCAACGGCGCCGTCGGGGGTCGGGTTCGGCGTGCCACCCGACGTATCATCGCTGCACGCCGAGAGCGCGGCGACGACGGCCAGCGCGAACGCCGCGCTCGTCACGACGATGGAAGCTCCGAACCGCGAGGAACCACGAAGAAGAGAAAGACGCATTGGGCTTCAATCTAATCGACCAGCCACGCACGCGCACGCGACAACGATGCGCGCTCACGCGCTCACCCCCTGGCTTCTGCGCCGACCATGACGCGCGCGACGCGCCCGCCACTCGCCACCGTCACCCGCCACCGGCTCGCGCATCCGGTTATCCGGTTATCCGGTTATCGTTGCGACCCAATGGCCCAGCCGAGCTTCGACTTCTGCTTCGACTTCATCTCGCCGTACGCGTACATCGCCTGGTTCCAGGCGCAGGCAGTCGCAGCACGGAACGCGTGCATCATGCATCCAGTGCCCGTCCTGTTCGCCGGGTTGCTCGATGCGCACGGCACGCGGGGACCCGCAGAAATCCCGGCAAAACGCCTCTACACGTTCCGCGACGCGTACCGGAAGGCGCACCGGCTCGGCCTCCCGCGCCTCGTGCCGCCGCCGTCGCATCCGTTCAATCCGCTGCTCGCGTTGCGGGTCGCATCGTTGCCGTTGCCGCCCGACGAGCGGCGACGCCTCGTCGACGAGCTCTTCGCGGCGACGTGGGCTACCGGGGGCGGCGTCGAGAGCGAGGAGGCCGTCAGCGCGGCGGCCGACCGCGCCGGCCTCGACGGACGCGCCCTCGTGGCGGCGGCCCGGACGCCCGAGACGAAGGCGCTCCTCCGGGAGGCGACGGCACGCGCGGTGGCGCGCGGCGTGTTCGGGGTGCCGACGATCGTCGTGGGCGACGAGGTGTTCTGGGGTACCGACGGCGTCGAGCACGCGGAGATCTGTCTGCGCGGCGAGGACCCCGTGCCGAAGGATCTCGCGTGGGCCGACCGTCCCGCCTCCGCGGTGCGGCCCGGGAGCCTTTAGCTGGCGCAGCGATCGGCGCTCGACTACACCGGACGCATGCCGCGGGGAGGCTCCACGCGATCGCGCCTGCGCTCGGTCGTCATCGCCATCGCGGCCGCCCTCGCCGCCGCGAGCGGCTGCGGGACGAGACCGGGCGCGCATGGGCCAGCGGCCCTGGTGACGGACGACGCCGGACCGCTCGACGCCGGCGTCGAGGATGCCGACGCCGGTGAAGACGCGTCGCTCGCCGACGTCAGCGACGCCGGTGAAGACGCGCCGCTCGCGACGGGTCCCTGCCCCGCTGACATGGCGCTCGTCGCGAGCACCGATCCGCCGCTCCGCTTCTGCATCGATCGCTACGAGGCGTCGCTCGTCGAGGTGATGCCCGACGGCGCCGAGCAGCCGTTCCCGAGCCATCTCCCGGTCGACGGGCACGACGTGCGCGCGGTGAGCGTCCCGCAGGTGTTTCCGCAGGGGTACATCAGCGAGGTGCAGGCGGAGGACGCGTGCAGCGCGTCGGGCAAGCGCCTCTGCAAGCCGGACGAGTGGAAGACCGCCTGCATGGGTCCGGCGCGAACGACCTTCCCTTACGGCGCGACACGCCAGCCCGGCGTGTGCCACGACACCGGCAAGAGCGCGGTGATGGCGGTGTTCGGGGCCGCGGCGGTCGCGGCCAGCACGCCGTACGCGGCGCCGGCGGCCAAGACGCCGAGCAAGACCGCGCCCCGCAAGGGCTCCAAGGTGCAGCCGCCGAGCAAGACCGCGCGCGCCGCCCAGACCGTGCGGCCGCGACCGCCGCGTGCGCCGACGCCGGCCGGCCGCTCGGCGGCCGTAGCAGCAGAGGCGAGCAAGAAGAAGCCCCGCGCCCGGAAGGGACCGGCGCGGACGAGCGCGCGTCCCGCCAACGTCGACCCGGGCGTCTGGGCCAAGCTCAACGATCCGCGGCTCGGGCAGTACGAGGGCGGGCTCGCCCGGACCGGCGCGCACGCGCAGTGCGTGAACGGCTACGGCGTGTTCGACATGGTCGGCAACCTGCACGAGTGGGTGGCCACCGATCCACAGGCGCCGCACGGCACGTTCGCGGGCGGCTACTACCTCGACACCAGCATCAACGGCGACGGGTGCCTCTACCGCACCCAGGCACACGCGCACGACTACCACGACTACTCGACGGGCTTCCGCTGCTGCAGCGGGGCGGACTGAGGCGCGGATGCCTGCGAAGAAGGAGCTGATCGAGGTCGCCGGCCGCACCGTGACGGTGTCGAACCCGGAGAAGGTGTACTTCCCGGCGGCTGGGTACACGAAGCTCGATCTCGTCCGCTACTACCTGGCGGTCGCGGACGGCGCGGTGCGCGGCGTGAAGGGCCGGCCGATGGCGCTGAAGCGGTTCGTCAACGGCATCGACGAGCCGCCGTTCTTCCAGAAGCGCGCCCCGACCGCACGACCCGACTGGATCGAGACCGCCCGCCTCGCCTTCCCCTCGGGCCGCACCGCCGACGAGATCGTCGTCCGGGACGCGGCGCAGCTCGCGTGGATCGTGAACCTCGGCTGCGTCGACCTGAACCCGCATCCCGTCCGCGCCGAGGATCTCGATCACCCCGACGAGCTGCGCATCGACCTCGATCCGCAGCCGGGCATCGCGTGGCGGCAGATCCTGGAGGTCGCGCAGGTGACGCGCGCCGTGCTGACCGACCTCGGGCTCACGTCCTGGCCGAAGACGAGCGGGTCGCGCGGGATCCACGTGTACGCGCGCGTCGAGCCCTCGTGGGGCTTCGACGAGGTGAGGCGCGCTGCGCTCGCCGTCGCGCGCGAGGTGGAGCGGCGCGCGCCGTCGCTCGCCACGAGCAAGTGGTGGAAGGAGGAGCGGCACGGCGTCTTCCTCGACTACAACCAGAACGCCAAGGACCGCACGGTGGCGAGCGCCTACTCGGTGCGTCCGACCCCCGACGCGCGCGTGTCGATGCCGCTCGCGTGGGAGGATCTCGAGGCCTGCGACCCCGCCGACTTCACGCTGGCGACGGTGCCCGGCCTCTACGCCCAGCGAGGCGATGCGCACGCGCGGATCGACGACGCTCCGCAGTCGCTGGCTCCCCTCCTCGAGCTGGCGGCGCGTCAGGAGGGCGAAGGTCAGGGCGACGCGCCGTGGCCCCCGCACTACGCGAAGCAGGCGGGCGAGCCCGCGCGCGTGATGCCGTCGCGCGCGAGGAGCGCCGGCGTCAAGGCGCCGCCGCGGCCGAAGATGCCGCTCGTCGTGATCGCGAAGGCGGCGCTGAAGGTCGACGCGCTCGCCGGGCTCGAGCGCTGGAAGGCGCGTCACCCGGAGGCGGCCGCGAAGCTCGGTCCCGACGACGTGCTCGTCGACACGATGCGCGGGCGTTTCACCGCCTGGTACCGCATCCGCGTGAACCTCCGGAACGTGCCGGAGGCGGAGCGGCCCGCCGAGGAGAAGCCCGATCCCGACTACGAGCCCACGTGGGGCCCGCCGCGCTGATCCTCAGCCGGCGTCCGGCGCCTTTGCCGTCTTCTTCTTCGCCGCGCTCTTCCGCGGGGCCTTCGCGGCCGCAGGTGCCGCCGGTTGCGGGCGCACCACCGAGCCGACCGGACCACCGAAGATCGATGCGAGCTCGAGAGGCGCAACCACCTCGAGCTGATCGTAGCGGCAGGCGGCGGGCGGCTTGTCGGGCCGCCAGCGCTTGAAGTGCGGCGGATGACGGAAGCGGTCGCCCTGGAAGTGATCGAACGACACCTCGGCGACGCGCTCGAGGCGGAGCGGCTCCCACGAAAGGTCCTTGTCGCGATTCCACCGGCTACGCGCGCCGGGCATGCGCTGGCCCTCGGGCGTGTCGGTGTCCTGCCAGTCGGCCCACGACGCCCACGGGTGACCCTCGCGCGCGTTCTCGCGAAGCGGCGCGAGCTCCTCGACGAGCTTCGCGCGGTCCTCGCGCTTGAAGGATCCCGCGACGCCGACGTGGTGGAGCATGCCGCCCTCGTCGTAGAGGCCGAGCAGGAGCGAGCCGAGGAGGGTCCCCTTGCCGTCCTTGTACCAGCGGAAGCCGGCGACCACGCAGTCGACGGTGCGCTGATGCTTCACCTTGAGCATCGCCCGCTTGCCAGGCTGGTAAGGGAGACCGCGCGGCTTCGCCATGACGCCGTCGAGACCGGCGCCCTCGAAGCGCTTGAACCAGTCCTGCGCGACCGCCGGATCCATGGTCACCGGCGTGAGGTGGACGGGCGGCTTCACGCGGGCGAGCGCCTTCGCGAGCAGCTCGCGGCGGTCGGCCTGCGGAGCATCCCGCAGATCGTCGTCACCGAGCGCGAGCAGGTCCCAGGCGACGAACGAGGACGGCTTCTCGGCCGCGAGCATGTTCACGCGCGTCGCCGCGGGATGCAGCCGGAGCTGGAGGGCGTCGAAGTCGAGGGTGCCCCCGGTCGCGATCACGATCTCGCCGTCGAGGACGCAGCGGTCCGGCAGCTGCTCGCGGAGGTGAGGCTCGAGCTCCGGGAAGTAGCGGCCGAGCGGGCGGAGATCGCGGCTCTGGAGGTACACGTCGTCCCCGTCCTTGAAGACGAGGCAGCGGAAGCCGTCCCACTTGGGCTCGTAGATCCACTCGTCGCCGACGGGAATGGCGTCCGAGATCTTGGCGAGCATCGGCTCGAGCGGCGGGGAGAAAGGGAGGGCCACGCCGCGGATCCTAGGCGACTTCGGCGAGGACCACCGTGACGTTGTCGGGGGCCCCGCCCTCCTTCGTCCGTGCGATCAGCTCCTGCGACGCCTTCGTGAGATCGGCCGGCGCGCGCGCCACCTGGTTCAGCGTCTCGTCGTCGACGACGTTGGTGAGCCCGTCGGAGCAGACGAGGAGCCGGTCGCCGGGGCGGAGCGCGATCCGCCCGACCACGACGCGCACCACGGGCTGGCCCATCACCTGGAGGATGATGTTCTTGCGGGGCGAGGTCTCCGCCTCGGCCGGCGTCATCATCCCGGCGTCGACGAGCATCTGCACGTAGCTCTGGTCGTGCGTGACCTGCCCGATCTTGCCGTTGCGAAGGAGGTACGCGCGCGAGTCGCCGATCTGCGCGACGTACGCCGTGTTGTCGGTCACGAGCACCGCGGTGAGCGTGGCGCCCATGCCCTTCCGGTCCGGCCGCTTGCTCGCCTGGTGGACCTTCTCGCTGGCGCGCTCGATGACCGTGCGCAGCACCTTGCCGTCGACCGAGCCCTGCTTGGCAGCCCGCAGCATGCCGCCGAGGACCGCCTCCACGGCGAGCGCGCTCGCGACCTCGCCGGCCTTCGCGCCGCCCATGCCGTCCGACACCATGAGAAGGACGCCGCCCTTCTTGGTCGACCACTCCGCGGCGGTCTTGCCGCCCGTCCAGCGCGTCGCGGTGGGCAGCTCGGCCATCGTGAAGGCGTCTTCGTTGGCCGCACGTACGAGCCCGGTGTCAGTGAGCCCGTAGGCGCGTACGACCGAGACACCAGCCATCAGAGGCTCTTTCTCATCGTTCACGTCAGACTGCAATCGGTTCACGCGAGCTCCACGATTCGGATGGGCAGATCCGCGCTCAGCTGCTTTCGCAGGAGCGGCATCGCCACGTTGTAGACGGGGGTTCCGACGCGGGTCCGCCCCTCGGGCGAGCCGCGGTGAGCGTGTCCATGGAAGGCCGCGGTGACCGGCCAGCGTTCGAGTGGCTCCTCGAGGCGGCTGCACCCGAGGAAGGGGAAGATCTCCTCGGGCTCGCCCTCGACGGTGGCGCGGATCGGCGAGTAGTGGAGCATCGCGACCCGCCGCTCGGTGCGGAGGCGCGCGAGGGAGGACTCGAGCTTGAGCGCCTCGTCGAGCGCCTCCTTCACGAAGCTCTTCACCGTCGCCTCGCCCCAGGGGCCGAGGGTGCCGCGGCCGAACCCGCCCGCGAAGCCCTTCACGCCGGCGAAGCCCACGTCGCCGACCATCTGGCTGTCGCCATCCATCATCTTCACGCCGGCGCCGGAGAGGATCTCGCAGACCGCCTGCGGCTGGCCCGACTCGAAGTCGTGGTTGCCGAGCACCGCCAGGATCGGCACCTTCACGCCGGCGAGCTCCTTCGCGAGGATCGTCGCCTCCTCGGGGAGGCCGTAGTCGGTCAGGTCGCCGCAGAGGAGCAGGACATCGATGCGACCCTCGAGCTGGTCGAAGATCGGCCGGAAGAGCCCGGCGCTGTCCTTCGTCACATGCAGATCGCCCACTGCGGCGATCCTCATCGGCTTTCGCCCTTCGTTCTCGGCTGTGCGCGCAGGCTGCGTCATGGTCGCGGTGACGGTCGCAAGCTCCGTACCGCGACCTGGAACGAACCTTGAATCATTTGCGGGCGATGCCCATCCTACCGGTCTCGGCGAAGAAGGTTGCCGCGCGTCGCATCCCCCTCAGCACCCGGCGAATGGTCTCGCTTCCGGCGAGCCAGTTCTACGGCGACACGCTCCGGACGCTGTCCGATGCGGGCGTGCCTTTCGTCGTCGGTGGGGCATTCGCGCTCAAGCACTACGCCGGCATCGGCCGGGCGACCAAGGACCTCGACGTCTTCCTGCGTCGTGAGGATCTCGACCGCGCGCTCACCGCGCTGCGCGAGAAGGGGTACCTGACCGAGGACACCTTCCCGCACTGGCTGGCGAAGGCCTGGTGCGGGGACAAGTTCGTGGACTTCATCCACGCCTCCGCCAACGGCCTCTGCCGGGTCGACGAGAGCTGGATGCGCCACGCCAAGGAGGTCACCATCTTCGACCAGCCCGCCCTCCTCTGCCCCATCGAGGAGGTGATCTGGAGCAAGTGCTTCGTCATGGAGCGGGAGCGCTTCGACGGCGCGGACATCTATCACTTGCTCGCGGCCAAGGGCGACACGCTCGACTGGACGCGCCTCGTCGCGAACATGGGCCCGCAGTGGCGCGTCCTTCTCGGGCACCTCGTGTTCTTCTCGTTCGTCTATCCGCGCGAGCGCGCCAAGGTCCCGGCGTGGGTGATGGAGCAGCTCACCGCGCGGCTGGCGCAGGACAGCGAGGCCGAGGACGTCCCCGTCTGCAATGGCACCCTGCTCTCGCGCGAGCAGTACCTGTGGGACCTCCGCGAGCGGGGCTACGCCGATGCGCGCGTCCAGCCGCACGGCGCAGTGCCTGGCGAGCAGATCGAGCAGTGGACCGCGGCGATCGGCAAGATCCCCTGACCGGCCGCCGCGCGCCGGTGGTGGCCGAATTCGGGTAGGCTCGGTCCCCAGGATGGGGACGACGCCCGGAGGTCACCACGCATGAGCGGGCGCGCGAGCGTCGCCAGCATGCAGATCGAGGCGCTGCTCTCGACGCTCGACCTCGCCGAGGAGCCGAGCGAGCGCGCCGAGATCTTCGTCGACATCGCGCGCCGCTTCCGGACCGAGCTCGCCGATGGCGGACAGGCCATCGACGCGCTCCTCGAGGCCTGGAAGCTCGATCCCGTACTCGAGGCGGTGCTCGAGGAGCTCGAGCCGCTGGTCCGTGCGGAGGGCCGCTGGGGCGAGCTGCTCGAGACGACGCGCGCGCTCGCCGGCGCGGAGCAGGACCCGGCTCGCTCGCTCGCCTACTCCGAGGCGATGGTCCGGTGGCTCACCGGGGACGTCCCCGATCCCGACCTCGCGCGGCAATGGCTCGAGCGGATCCGTCAGGTGGACTCGACGCACTGGCAGGTGCACCTGATGCAAGCCGCGGCGTCACGCGAGCACGGCGACCTGAAGCGCGAGCTCGACGAGCTCGATCTGGCGGTCCTCTCGGCGCGCCGGCGGGACGACCGCGCGCGCATCCACCTCACGATGGCCGCACGCTACCTGGACGAGCGCACCGCCAACCTGGCGGAGGCGAAGAGGCACTTCACGGCGGCCAGCAAGCTGTATCCGCGCGCGATGGAGGCGCTGCGCGGCCTCGAGCTCGTCGCCCAGCGCGAGAACGACAAGCAAGCGCTCGTCGACGTGCTCCGTCGCCAGGCGGACGCCGACCTCGCGGACGACGAGCGCGTCGCCGTCCTGCTGTGGCTCGCGAAGCTCGAGGAAGAGGAGCTGAGGCGGCCGGAGCTCGCGGCGAAGACGCTGGAGCGGGTGCTCGCCGTCGTTCCCGACCACCCGGCCGCCCTCCAGGCCTTCGAGCGCGTCCTGACCGCGGCGCGCGCCTGGAGCGAGCTCGCGGTGGTGCTCGAGCGCGCGGCGCTGCACGGGTCGGATCCGGCGCTGCGGAAGGATCGCCTCGAGCGCCTCGGCGCCGTGCTCGAGGAAAAGCTCGGTGACGTGCGCGCGGCGCTCGCCACCTACGAGCGGATCGCCGCGCAGCTGCCCGAGGACGAGACGGTGCTCGCCGAGCTCGCGCGCCTCGCCGAGAAGGTCGGCGACGTGCCCGCGGCGGTGCGTTACCGGGAGCAGCTCGCCGACCTCGCGCCGGTGCCCTCGACGCGCGCGCGCATGCTCGTCATCGCCGGCCAGCTGCTGGTGCCGCTCGACGCGGCGTCGGCGCGGCGTCAGTTCGAGCGCGCCGCCGCGGCCGATCCCGGGAACCAGGCGGCGTGGAACGCGCTGCTCTGGGATGCGCGAGCCGACGGTGACGTGCCGCGTGCGCTCCGCTACCTCGAGGAGCGGGCGCGCGGTACGAGCGCACCGCGGGCCCGCGGCGCCGCGTACGTCGAGCTCGCCGACGCGCGCGCGAAGGCTGGCGACGAGGCAGGCGCCCGTGACGCGTACGAGCAGGCCGCGGCGGCGGATCCCGCGAACGAGGCGGCCGCGGTGGCGCTCGTGCCGCTGCTCGTCGATGCGGAGCGCTTCGCCGAGGCCGAGCAGCTGTGCGACGTCGCGGTGGCGGCGGCCGAGCGCGACAAGGATCACGACCAGCTCGTGCTCCTCCGCCGCGCGCAGGCACGCGCCGCCGAGGCGCTCGGCAAGCCGGAACGCGCGCTCGCCGCGATGCTCGCCGCCTACCAGGTCCGCCCGCGATCGCCCGACGTTCGCGAGGAGCTCGTCGAGATGGCGCTGCCGATGCGCGCCGACCCGAGGATCCTCACCGCGCGCGACGCGCTGCTCGCGATCGCCGAGCAGCCGGACGGGCTGTGCTTGCACGGCCGCGCGGGGCTCGCCGAGGTCCTCGCGCTCACCGGCGAG
The DNA here is from genome assembly GCA_028287035.1 of Labilithrix sp. The sequence goes on from JAQBQL010000185.1 coordinate 11,537, forward strand.
GGCGAGCGCGCCGCCGAGCTGTACCGGTCGGTGCTCGACGAGGATCCGGCGCACGAGGGCGCGCTCGCCGGTCTCTCCCGGCACCACGTCGCGGCCGGGAATGCCGGCGCCGCGCTCGGCCTCCGGCGCCAGCTCGCCGAGTCGGTGGCCGACCCGGACGAGCGGTTCGCGGCGCTCATCGTGGTGGCCGAGGCGGCCGCGAGGCTCCCCGAGAGCGAGGCCTTCGCCGCCGAGGTGTACGAGCTGGCCCGGCAGGTCCGGCCGCGCGACCTGCCCACCCTGCACAAGCTGCTCGCCCTCTACCCGAAGCAGCAGAAGTGGGCGTCGCTCTTCGACGTGCTGCGCGCGATCGCGGAGGTCGATGGCGACCCGCGCCGGCGGGCGAAGACGCTGATCACGATGGCGCAGCTCGCGGCGGCGGAGCTCGGGGACCGCCAGGCCGCGGTCCGCCACTACGAGCTCGCGCTCGATGCCGACGCGGCGCAGCTCGCCGCCTTCGAGAACATCGTGCGCCTCCTCACCCAGGATCGCGACTGGACGGGGCTCGCGCGCAGCTACGAGCGCATGATCCGGCGGACCAGCGAGCGGCCGGGCGGCGACCCGGTGCTGCTGCGCGCCCTCCACAAGCAGATCGGGCTCGTCCACCGCGACCGCCTGAAGGACAGCGAACGCGCCCTCGCGGCGTACCAGGCGGCGGTGAAGCTCGACCCGAAGGACGAGCAGGCGCAGGTGATCCTTCGCGAGCTGCTCGCGCACACCGGTCAGAGCCAGGGCGCGGTCGCGGTCACCCTCGCGCGCGTCCTGCACGATCCGCTCGACCCTGCTCCCTACCCCGCGCTCTTCGATCTCCTCGAGGCGCAGGGCGACCGGGATCGCGCGCTGCGCGCCGCGTCGGCCATGGCATTCCTCGGCATCACGCACGCCGGGGCACGCGCCCTTCGTGCCTCGCACCCGCCGCCGTCGCTCGAGGCGGTACCGCAGGACCTCGGCTTCGAGGGCTTTCGCGACGTCCTCCACCAGGACCTCGACCCGCAGGTCACGGAGATCTTCGAGGCCGCGGCGCCGGCGATGATCGATCTCGTGCTCTCGCGCCTCTCGATCCGCGAGCGGCTCGGGCACCCCGGTCCGGCGCTCGAGGGCCATCCGTGGCTCCCGGTGGCGGTGACGCGCGCCGCCACCATCCTCGGGGCGCCGCCGCCGCGCCTCCACGGACGGCGCGAGCCGGGCCCCGCCCTCACCGCGGCCCCGACCAGGCCGCCCTCGCTCGTCGCGCACCCCCCGGCGCTCGGCGGGATCGGCGCCGACGTCATCGCATTCCTGATCGGCAAGCGCCTCCTCGAGATCTCGCCGCCGCTCGTGGCGCGGGCGCTGTGCCCCTCGCTGACCGAGCTGAAGGCCCTCGCGCAGTCGGCGGCGCGCATCGCCACCGATCAGACGGAGCCGGGGGACCAGGCGCTCCGCGGTCACCTGGACCGCGCCGCGACGCTCCGCGTGCAAGCCGCGGTGCAGGCGTCGCGCGCCGCCGGCGGCAAGCTCGACGTGCTCACGTGGTCGCGCCGCGCCGACGTGAGCGCCTGCCGCGCGGGGCTGCTCCTCGCCGGCGATCTCGAGGCGGCACGCTCCGGCATCGCGCTCGAGGCGCAGTCGCCCACCGACCTCACCCCGCGCGAGAAGATGAAGGAGCTCCTCGGGTGGTTCCTCGGCGACGAGTGCGGCGCGCTCCGCCGCCGCCTGGGCGTCGCCCTCTAGCCATGTTCACGTCCCTCGGCATCAGCGAGCGGTCCATCGACCTCGTCGGCTTCCTGACCGCGGCCGCCCTCCTGTCGCTCGCGCGCTGGCTGCTGCCGCCCGCCGACCGAGCCCGCGTGCGCCTTCCCTCGGTGTACCTGGTGCTGGCGCTCGTGTTCGGCCTCGTGACCTTCGCGCTCCCGGCCAGCGAGAACATCGGACGCATCTTCAACTTCCTCTACACGTTCTTCCTGCTCGCTTCGTGCGGACGGAGCCTCGTGCTGCTCGCGGTCGACGTCATCTTCAACCGGCAGACGCACCGCGCGCCGCCCCGCATCTTCCGCGACGTGACCCAGGCGGTGGTCTACGTGATCGTGGTGCTGCTCACGCTCCGCGCGGTCGGCGTTGAGCCAGGGTCGCTGCTCACGACCTCCGCGCTGCTCACCGCGGTGGTCGGTCTCGCGCTCCAGGACACGCTCGGCAACATGGTGAGCGGCCTCGCCCTGCAGATGCAGCGTCCGTTCGAGGTCGGCGACTGGGTGCAGTTCGACGCCGACGCGCGGCAGGTCGGACAGGTCACGGAGGTGAACTGGCGCGCCACCACGCTGATGACGAGCGACCTCGTCGAGGTCATCGTCCCGAACGCGCTGCTCGCGAAGGCGGCGATCCGCAACTACTCGCGGCCCTCGAGTGTCTCGCGGCGGACCGTCACCGTGCAGGCCGGCTACGAGGCCTCCCCCGAGTACGTGCGCGACACGATCACGCGCGCGCTCCACGGGATCGCGGGCGTGCTCGCCGATCCGCCGCCCTCGGTGCAGACGCGCAGCTTCGCGGAGAGCGGCATCGAGTACGTGGTGCTCTTCTACGTCGCCGAGTTCGCCGCGCGCGACCGCATCGACGGGCGGGTCCGCGACCGCATCTGGTACGCCATGCGGCGCGCCGGGCTCGAGATCCCGTTCCCGCAGCGCACGGTCCGCTCGATCGTCGCGACCGACGCCTCGAAGGCCGAGGAGCGGGAGCGCGAGCTCGCCCGCCGTGACGGCGTGCTCCGCTGCGTCGACTTCCTCGAGGTCCTTCCCGCCGACACGCACCGCATGCTCGCGGGAGACGCGGTGGCGCGCCTCTACGCGCCCGGCGAGGTCATCGTCGCGCAGGGCGATCCGGCGAGCGAGCTCTTCGTCGTCGACCGCGGCGAGGTCGTGATCGAGCTCCCGCGCGAGGAGCGCAGCCCGCGCGAGGTGGCGCGTCTCGGCAAGGGCTCGTTCTTCGGCGAGATGGGGGTCATGACGGGCGAGCCGCGCAAGGCGACGGTCCGCGCCGCGACCGAGTGCGCGGTCCTCGTCCTGGGGCACGAGGCCTTCCACGGCGCGCTCGCGAAGAACCCCGAGGTCATCGACAAGATCGGCGAGCTGCTCCTCGCGCGGCAGGCCGAGCTCGACGCGGCAGAGAACCGGCGCGACACCGTGATCGAGCCGCTCGCCGATCGGTCGAAGCGCCTGATCAGCCAGATCAAGAGCTTCTTCGACCTGAAGTAGCGCTCAGGCCGCGCGCGCGAGGTCCGCGGACGTCAGGCGCGGGAGCGACGTCAGCGTGACGAAGCAACGGAGACGGGCGCGGAGCAGGATCCAGTCGCGTTCGCTGACGAGCATGATGGCGAGCAGGTGAGCAAGGGTCGGACCATCGCTCCGCGCGCGACGGGTGCGCGACCGGCTGCGCAACTCGCGCGGCGCGCGGCGCGTGAGGCGGCGCCGAGGCACCGGACGGTCCGAGGCGGGGGCGTCTTCCGGTGGATCGGAGGACGCCGCACCGCGCCACGCGCTTGCGCAACCCGGCGCGCGCTACTGCCGGTGGAGCACGCCGGTCGCCGTCTCGGCGAACTCGAGCTCGGCGCCGAGATCGCGGAGGGCGGCGTTGAGCTGCCAGTCGCCCGCGAAGAGCATGACCGGCCGCTCGCGAACGTCGACGACGACGGTGCCCGCGCGCTTGTCCTTCAGCCACTGGAGGTCGACGGTCTTGCCGTCCTTCCGCGTGATCCAGCGCGCGTGCACGCACTGCACCGCCTCGTAGCGGATCTTCACCGAGTACTCGTCCTCGAGGCGGTACTTCACGACCTCGAGCTGCAGCTGACCGACCGCGCCGAGGATCACGTCGCCGACGCGCGACTCCGGCGGCCGGTACAGCTGGATGGTGCCTTCCTGGGCGAGCTGCTCCATGCCCTTCTGGAGCTGCTTGCGCTTCATCGGGTCGGCCATGACGAGGCGCGCGAAGTGCTCCGGCGCGAAGCTCGGGATGTCCTCGAACTTGAACTCGGGTCCGTCGGTGAGCGTGTCGCCGATCTCGAAGATGCCGGGATCGTAGACGCCGAGCACGTCGCCTGCGTAGGCGGTCTCGACGATGTTCCGGTCCTGCGCCATGAACTGCGTGGGGTTGGCGAGGCGAATCTCGCGCGACGTCCGCACGTGCTTCACCTTCATGCCGCGATCGAAGCGGCCCGAGCAGATGCGCACGAACGCGATGCGGTCGCGGTGCGCGCGGTCCATGTTCGCCTGGATCTTGAAGACGAACGCGCTGAAGCGCTCGTCGTCGGCGGCGATGTGCCCGGCCGTCGTGTCGCGCGGCGCCGGCGCCGGCATGAGGTCACAGAAGCTCTCGAGGAACGCCTCGAGACCGAAGTTGTTGATCGCGCTGCCGAAGAACATCGGCGAGAGCTCGCCCATCGCGAACTTCTGCGCGTCGAAGGCGTCGCCCGCGGACTCGAGCAGCTCGGCCTCGTCACGCAGCTGCTTGTAGCCGCGCGGCCCGAGCGCCTCCTCGAGGAGCGGATCCTCGAGGCCGCTCACCTTCACGGGCGGCATCTCGGCGCCGTGCGCGGCGCTCGACTTCGCGTGCTCGGCGTCGAACAGGTACACGCGGTGCGCGAGCCGGTGGTAGACGCCGCGGAACACGTCGTCGCGGAAGATCGGCCAGGTGATCGGATAGACGCCGATGCCGAGGACGTTCTCGACCTCGCCGACGAGCTCGAACGGATCGCGCCCTGGGCGGTCCATCTTGTTCACGAACGTGAAGATCGGGATCTTGCGCTGCTTGCAGACGCGGAAGAGCTTCTTGGTCTGCGCCTCGACCCCCTTCGCGCTGTCGAGCAGCATGACCGCGCCGTCGACCGCGTGCAGCGTGCGGTACGTGTCCTCGCTGAAGTCGGCGTGGCCCGGCGTGTCGAGCAGGTTCATCTGCAGCCCGCGATACGGGAACTGCATGACCGAGGTGGTGATCGAGATGCCGCGCTCGCGTTCGAGCTCCATCCAGTCGCTCACCGCCGAGGCGCGCCCGCGCTTTGCCTTCACGGCGCCGGCGGTCTGGATCGCTCCGCCATACAGCAGGAGCTTCTCGGTGAGCGTGGTCTTGCCGGCGTCCGGGTGCGAGATGATCGCGAACGTCTTCCGCCGGTTCACCTCGTGTGTGAGGAGGGCATCGCTCATCGGTTACGACGGAGGTGATTAGCCCGATCCGACCGGCGCCGCCGGAAAATCTGCGCCGAGCAGCGACGGCCCGGCGACGAGCCGGGGCCGGGGGCCCTCGCGCTCCTCGAGGGCCTCGGTCCACGCCTCCCACGCGATCTCCTGCCGGGCGAAGACGAGGAGCGAGGCATCGAGCGGCGGCGGCAGCTCGGGCGGGATCGGGCCGCGCACCACCGGGACCAGCAACCCGCGGCCCCGCAGATCGTAGACCACCTCGGTCTCGTACACGGCGGTCGGCCATACGACGAGGCCCTCCTGCGCGATGTCGTACGCGGCGGCGGCGCCGACGAGCGCCTCGATCTGCTCCCGGACGAGATCGACGCCGGCGAGCTTGTAGAGGCCGGCGAGCGCCGTCTCGAACGTCGCGCGGCGCTCCTCGTCGAGCGCCGCCACGAACCCTGGCGTGGCGAGCGACGCGACGAGGAGGCCCGCCTGCTCCTCGATGTGCACCATGGTCGTGTCCGCCGACACCGCCGGGCAGCGCACCCCGATGCGGATGCGGTTGGCGGTCAGCGAGACGACCGACACCGACAGCTCGCCGGCCAGCCAGCGCGGCGAGGCGCGCAGCAGGCCGACGAGCTCACGCGTCGCGAAGATCTCGAGCGCGTGCTCGACCTCGTGGAGCTTCGCGCGATGCGCGCTCGCCTGCGCCTTGCCGCGGGAGACGCTGCGCCGGAGCTTCGCGAACGTCTTCGGTACCGTCCCCGAGTGGAACCCGCGCACGAGGAGGCCGTGCATCGTCTCGCCGTGGTGACCGATGCGCACGGGCTCGAGCAGCCGCGGCCGGTTCTGCTCGTAGAGCTTCCAGTTCTCCTTGAGCTCCCACACGAGGAAGCCGAAGGCCCCGGGGAGCAGGAACACGGTGCTCCCGGCGATCGTGTTCGACACCACCGGCCCGAGTGGACGGAGGGGCTCGCGCAGCGTGCGCAGGATCACCGGGCTCAGCGGGAGGATGATCTTGTGGGAGACGGTGACGACCGGGAAATGCTTGATCGGGTTGACCTGCGGCTCGATCAGCACGTTCACGTAGATGCGGATCAGGTACGTGACGAAGAACCACACGGCGCCGAGCGCGCCCTTCGTGACGCGCGACGCGGTGGACTGCCCGTCCTGGAACGTGAGCCACTCGTCGACCGTGCCGATGCCGCGCTCGGTGAGCTCCACGAAGGTGCGGAACACGTCGAGGACGAGAGCCACGAGGCCGGGCAGCACGTGGCGGGACAGGTCGTGCAGCCGCGTGAGGACGAAGTCGGTCACGGTCTCGTCGACGCGGAGGCCGAGCGGCGTTCCGAGGAAGGTCATCATCAGGACCGAGAGCCCCGCCGAACCGAGCAGCGCCGGCGTGGGGCCGACGTCCAGCCAGCGCGCGATGCCGTACACGACGAGCCCGAGCACGGCGGGCCTCACCACGACCGAGGTGGCGCGCACGCGTAGGACGGTCTGGACGAGCGCCGACCGGATGACGAGCTGGGGGAACCCCACGAACACCGCATGCAGCGCCGAGCCGAGGGCGGCGAAGAAGGCCCGGGACGCGTCGCGGACGCGGTCGCTGTGGAGGACGCCGAAGAAGTACAGCGCCAGGAGCGTGAACGAGGGCGGCCTCAGGATGCGCAGGTGCCGGTGGTGCAGCGCGCGCGCCAGCGGGTGCAGGAGGTGCTGGACGCCCTCCAGCAGCACGAACGAGGCGAGCACCGGGAGCACCAGGTAGAGGGTCAGGAACCGACCGGCGGGAGTACCGAACGCGACCGAGCTCACGCGCTGCAAGAACCGCAGGTAGATCTCGCCGGGGCGGTAGACGCCGTCGAGGCGCACGGCGAGGAGCCGGTCGAGCCGGAGCAGCGGATCGCCGCCCATGATCTGCGAAGGGGCGAGGTTCGGGAGCTTGAGGCTGTTCCGTGAGACGGCGTCCCGCAGCTGCGAGAGGCCGAGCGCGCGACGGATCAGCACGAGGTCGAGCAGCTCCTCGGCGAGCTTCTCGCGTGCCACGCGCTCCGGCACGCTCTTCGGGGCGAGGCCGACCTCGACGAGCGCGCTCTCGAGGGCGGGACGGATGACGCCGCGCATGTTCTCGCGCGCGAGCCGCGACGCCGCCTGGAACGTCCGTTCGAGGTGACGCCGCTCGCTCTTGTCGACGTGCTGCGCGCGGTGCGAGGCCTCGTAGGCATGGGCGAGGTGGCGCGCGACGCGGACGACGCCCACCGCCGGCAGCGCCCGGACGAGCGGGCGGCGGAAGAGCGAGGTCGCCCACGTGACCGCGTCGACCGCGAAGTGCGCGCGCTCGGCGTCCACGCAGACCTTCTGGAGGTCATGAAGGACGCGCCGCTCCACGCCGCGCAGGATCCCGGAACGCACTGCGCCCTCGGCGAGCGCGTCGAGGACGCGTGACCAGTCGCTCGCGTCCGGCGCGCCCTCCGCGGTGCCCAGCGCGGCCACGAGGCGGTCGGCAAGATCGTCGATCTGCGCGGTCGCGTCCTCGCCCGCGGAACGGCGCGCGATGATCGCGCGCACCACGTTGCGGCCGAGGCCGTGGGGGCCCGACGCGCTGGCGCGCGAACGCCGCGGCGCGCCCGAGGGACGCTTCGAGATGGGCGCGGCGGGCGGCACGGAGGTCCTCGCGCGAGGCGGGTCGGTGACGCGCGCCGCGAGGTCGCGGGCGCCGGCCGGACGCGAGGCGGCGAGCAGCACGTCGACGTCGACGTCGGCCTGGAGGGCCGCCTCGATGCGCTGGACGCCGTCCGCGTGCTCGAAGAGATCGGCGAGGGTCGCCGGCTCGAAGCAGGCGAGCTCGAGCCAGAAGGCCGCGAGCTCGATGTACGCGTCGCGGTCGTCGTGGCCGGGGAAGAGCAGCTCCTCGGCTTCGAGCACCGCGCACACCTCGTCGAACTCGGTCTGGCCGATGCCGTCGATACGCCGGCGCACCGCCGCCGGACCCAGCTGGCCCTCACGCCCGCGTTCCTCGAGCGCGTGGTGCACGAGCCCGTGGAAGGCGCGGCGCCAGACGCGCTGCGGGTCGAGCCGTTCCGGGCGCGCCACCAGCACCACGGCGTCGGTGAGCGCCGCGGCCTTTTCGCCGAGCTCCGCCTCGCTGACCACGCGGAGCAGCGCGCCGCGGGCGACGACGCAGCACTGGCTGTGAGGCACCTGCATCCCCAGGCTGCCGAGGCCCCGCTGGTGCCTGATCATGCGGCGAACGATGCGCGCGTCGACCACGAGCTGCGCCGTCGTCGCGGAGGCGCTCCCGGATCGGTCGGACACGCCCCGCAATGTACCCCGGACGGGGGTCGGCGGGTTGACCGGGGCTGCGGGAAATTGACAGGAATCTCGGGAGAAGGCAGAGGATTGCCGGTACCTTCGTCGTGACCCCGCTGGACCCGCCCCCTCTCCTCCCCCAGCTCCTGCTCACCCTCGGCGGGCTGGTCACGCTCGGCACCCTCGCCAGCTGCAGCGGCGTGCCGGACGCGCCCCACGAGCCCGCGGACGCCGGGTCGGTCACGGAGGAGGACAAGGCGCCGCCGCCCGTCGTACCCCCCGTCGCGCCGGCGCGGGCCCACACCCGCGTCGACGGCCACGACTTCCCGGACAAGGTCATCGCGCTCACCTGGGACGACGGCCCGGACCGCAACACCCTGGAGCTCGCCGGGTACCTGAAGCGGCATCGCATCGCCGCGACGTTCTTCGTCGTGAGCTCCTGGATCGGCGGCGTGTCGGACGATCCAGGCCACGGCAGCGGGGTCTACGAGAGCGGCTACGCGTACCTGCCGGTGCTCGGGGATCTCGTCGGTCTCGGTCACCGCATCGCGAACCACACGCTGAACCACACCGTGCTCCGGGAGTCCCTCGGGACCGCGATGCTCACCGCCGAGCTCCGCGACAACCAGCGCAACATCGACCCGTTCATCATGAACGAGCTCCGGCTCTTCCGCGCGCCGGGCGGCGGATGGGGATCGTTCGGGCAGGGCATCGTCGACCACGACCCGTACCTCTCGCAGCTCGTCGGCCCGGTCGCCTGGGACATCGATCGCAAGGACTGGGAGGAGTCGCTCTACTGCCACGGGCCGAGCGCCTTCTACGAGTGCGAGCGGAGCGGCCCGGGCGGGACGCTGCGCATGAAGGCCTCGGTGGTCGCCGCGCGCTACGTCGCCTCCATCGAGAGCTGGGGCCACGGCATCGTGCTCCTGCACGATCGCGTCGGTCACGTCGGATCGACCTACCAGCTCGACGTGGCCCAGGCGCTGGTCCCCGCGCTCGAGGCCAGGGGCTACGTGTTCGCCGCGCCGGTGCTCGCCTTCTCTCCGCTCACCGCGCGCGAGCACGATGCCGAGGAGCCGCTGTCCGATGCGCGTCGCTGGGATCCGAGCACGGTGCGCATCGGCGACGTGAACGGCGACGGGCGGGAGGACGTGTGCGGCCGGGCCGCCTTCGGCGTGACGTGCGCCATCTCCGTCACGATCCCTGGCACGAACGACCGGCTGCCCCGCACCGTCTTCCGCGCGTCGCGCCGCGTCCCCGACGAGCGCGCGGCGGCGCTCCCGGGCGGAGCCCTCCACCTCGCCGACATCACCGGCGACGGTCAGGCCGACGTGTGCGTCGCGTCTCCGGACGGGATCCGCTGCGCCACCTCGAACGCCGCGGGCGAGCTCGGTGAGCTGCGCACCTGGTCGCGCGCCGACCACGCGGGCTCGTTCCGGTTCGCCGACGTCGACGGCGACGGCAAGGCCGACGCGTGCAGCCGCACGCCTTCGGGGATCGCGTGCGCGAGGAACGTCGGCCGGCGGTTCGATGCGGCACGGACCTGGCTCCCCGACATGACCGACGCGCTGGGCTGGTCCACGGCTCCTCACGCGAGCACGGTGCAGCTCGCGGACGTCGATGGCGACGGGCGCGCCGACATCTGCGGACGAGGCGTGCGCGGCATCGAGTGCGCGCTCTCCACCGGCAAGGCGTTCCTGCCGCTCGCCCGCTGGTCGAGCGCGTCGGACTTCGCGGACGACGGCACCTGGAACGTGGATCCCGCGGCCTACGGCAGCCTCCGCTTCGGTGACGTCAACGGCGACGGGCGCGCCGACGTGTGCGGGCTCGGCCGCGACGGGCTCGTCTGCGCGCTCTCGACGGGCCGCTCCTTCACGAAGGCGACCGTCTGGATCGACCGCCGCGCCACCGACGCGCAGGGCTGGTCGAGCCCGGAGGCAGCGGCAACCCTCCAGCTCGGTGACGTCAACGGTGATGGGCGTGCCGACGTGTGCGGCCGCGGCCACGACGGGCTCGTCTGCGGGCTCGCCCCCTGACCGCGATCAGGCGAGCGGCAGCGAGAAGAAGAACGTGGTCCCGGCGCCGGGCTCGCTCGTGACGCCGACCTCGCCGCCGTGCGCCTTCACGATGCCGCGCACGATCGACAGGCCGAGCCCCGCGCCCTCGCGCGCCTTTCGCTTGCCCTGGTAGAAGCGGTCGAAGACGTGCTGCAGCTCGGCGGCGGCGATGCCGCTGCCGGTGTCCTTCACCGAGAACGTCGCGAACCCGCCCGGGGTGCGCTCGGCCGACACCGTGATCGAGCCGCCCTTGGGGGTGAACTTCAACGCGTTGCCGATCAGGTTCGAGAGCACCTGGATCACGCGCTCGCGGTCGGCGCGGATCTCGATGCCGCCGCCGACCGTCGACAGGAGCGTGACGCCGCGCTGCGTGGCGTTGGCGTGGAACAGCTCGAGCGCGTCGGCGACGAGCGGCGCCGCGTCCTGCGCACCGACGTCGAGGGTGAAGCCCCCGCCCTCGAGCGCGGTCACGTCGAGGAGGTCACGGACCAGCGCCTCCATGCGCGTGGTCGCGCGCATGATCATCGCGACGCGCGCCGTCCCCTTGTGGACGGTCTCGTCGAGGTCGTCCCGGAGGAGGGAGGCGGCCATGCGGACCGTCGACAGCGGCGTCCGGAGATCGTGCGAGACGATGCCCACGAGCTCGTCGCGAGCGCTGATCGACCGCTCGAGATCCGACACGAGGAACGCATTCTCCACCGCGATGGCCGCGCGCTGGGCGAGGTCCTCGGCGAGCGCGCGATCCGTCTCGCCGTAGCGACGGTTCGACTCCGAGAAGGCGAAGGTGACGACGCCGAGCGCCTTGCCGCGCGTCCGCAGGGGCACCGCCATCAGCGAGCGGGCGACCGGCGCGCCGGACCCCGGTCCGAGCGCAACGGGAAAAGCGTCCGGCTCGAAGAGGGTCTCGCCGGTCTCGAGGACGCGCGCGGTGGGGCTTCCGCCGGGCGGGACGAACCGGCCGAGCAGCTGCGCGGCGACCGCCGCGTGGACGGGGTTCCAGTTCTCGGCCGCGACGCGCTCGACCCCCGACGTATCGAGGAGATCGCAGAAGCACCAGTCGGCGAGATCCGGCACCGCGATGCGGGCGAGGCTCTGGAGGCGGAGCCGCGCGTCGAGCGGGCTGTCGAAGAGGACGCGCGAGGCCTCGTGCGCGAACGCGAGGCGCCGCTGCGCCGCCTCCGCGTCGACACGCGAGAGACGCTCTTCCTCGGCGCTGCGCGGCGGCGGATGAGCGCTGAGGGGCTTCTGACCGGACACCTCGGCGATGGCGCGGTCGAGGGCGGCGCGCAGGTCGAGGACCATCGAGCGCTCCTCGAGGGACACCTCGGCACGGGCCAGCGCGCTCCGCGCCTCCTCGAGCGAGACCCTCAGGGCTTGGCGCTCTTCAGCCATGAACGGGCCTTCATACCACGGGGCTCGGGCGCCTACCCGAAAGCCGTTCGAGCTGCATCGCCACCTCACCCAGGGGGACGACGGCGTCGACGGTCCGCGCCTCGATCGCGGCGCGCGGCATCCCGAAGATGTCGCTCGACGTCTCGTCCTGCGCGATGACGTACCCCCCGGCCTTCTTCAGCACGCGGAGGCCGTCGACGCCGTCCGTTCCCATCCCCGTCAGGATGATTCCCGCGGCGCCGGAGCCGAACGGCGCGAGCGATTCGAAGAGGTGCGAGGCCGAGGGACGGAACCCGTTCCGCGCCGGGGAATGGGAGAGCGCGATGGTGAGGGTGGGCGACACCCCGATGTGCGCGTCGTCGGGCGCGATGTAGACGGTCCCGGGAGCGAGCGGCTCGCCGGGCTCTCCGATCTTCACCTTCACCGGGCACACGTCGTCGAGCCACTTCGCGAAGCCGACGCCGAAGCCGTGCGCGATGTGCTGCACCAGCACCAGCGGCACCGGGTACGAGGCGTCCAGCGCCGAGAGGATCTTCTGGTAGGCGGCAGGTCCGCCGGTGGACGCGGCGAGGCCGATCACCTTGACTGCGCCGCCCGCGCGGGGCGGCACCTCGGGCTCGCGCTCCTGTTTGCGGTAGGGAGGCGGCGCGTTGTCGGCCCAGCGCCGGACCAGACGCACCTGCGACATGGACCGCACCGTGGCGAGCAGCGTCGCGCGCGAGGTCGCCCAGCCCGGGGCGGCGGGGCCGGTCGGCTTCGGCAGCACGGCGAGCGCGCCGGAACGGAGCGCTTCCATCGAGATCTGGACGCTGTGCACGTCGAGGCTCGAGACGATGACGATCGGCGTGGGCACGTCGCTCATGATCCGGCGCGTCGCCTCGAGGCCGTCGATGCCCGGCATCTGGATGTCCATCGTGAGCACGTCGGGCCGGAGCGCACGGGCCTGCGCGACGGCCTCGATGCCGTTCGCGGCGGTGCCGACGACGTCGAAGTCGGGCGACAGGCCGAAGATTCCGACGAGCAGGGCGCGCGCGGTCGGCGAGTCCTCGGCGATGAGCACGCGGATCTTCTTGGCGAGAGCGGTCATAGGAGTCTCCGTAGCGTAGCGACGAGCAGCTCCTGGTCGAAGGCGCGCTTCACGATGTAGGCGTTGGCGCCCGCGTCGAGGCCACGCCGGCGGTCTGCCTCGGAGGCGCGGCCCGTGACGAGGAGGACGGGCAAGGCATTGAACCGCGCCGCGCCGCGGATCCGGCTCGTCAGCTCGAAGCCGTCGAGGCCCGGCATCTCCACGTCCGACACGACCGCGTCGACGGTGCGCGACTGGAGGAGCTCCCACGCCTCCGCCCCGTCCCCGGCGGTCAGCACCGTGAACCCCGCGGCCTCCAGGATGGACCGCTCGAGGGTGCGCGTCGTGACGGAGTCGTCGGCGAGGAGGATGGTCGGACGCGCGCCGCGTTTGGTCGCGAGCTCCGCCGCCGCGCCGAGCCCGCCAGCCGTGCCCGTCGCATGCTCGATCAGCTCGCCCGTGTGCATGACCAGCGCGGCGCGCCCGTCCGAGGTCGTGGTCACGCCGGTCACGAGGCGAGCTCCGGCGAGGCGCGCGGGGAGCACGGTGACGGCGACCTCGCGCTCCTCCAGCAGCTCGGTCACGCGGATCGCCGCGGTGCGCCCGTGCGACGAGAGGACGACGAGCAGCACGTACGCCGCCGCGTCACCGGAGGGCGGCTCCCCGAGCAGGGCCGCGAGGTCGGCGACCGGGATGGGTCCGCGTGGATCCGGCACGACGAGCCGACCGCCGCTGATGACCAGGGACTCGCGGGACACGCGGAGGAGCCGCTCGATCGCGGGCGTCGGCACGGCGACCACCGAACGGCCCGCGACCGCCGTGACCGCGCGCACCGAGGAGCGCCGCATCGGGACGGTCAGCGCGATCCGGGTCCCCTGCCCGGCTCGGAACGACACCGCGATGGCGCCCCGGAGGTCCTCGACGCGCTTGCGCACGATGTCGAGCCCGATGCCGCGTCCGGAGAGCGCGGTCACGACCGGCGCGGTGGACACGCCCGGGACGAACGCGGTCTGGACGATCTCGTCGTCGGAGGCGACGCCGGGCTGCTCGCCGCGGGCACGGCGGAGCGCCTCGACGTCGAACCCGCGTCCGTCGTCCTCGACGGACACGACGAGATCGGAGGAGCGGACGCGCGCCTCGACGCGGATCGTGGCGCGGGCCTTCTTGCCCTTGCGCACGCGCTCCTCGGGGGCCTCGCAGCCGTGGTCGACGGCGTTCCGCACGAGGTGGATGAGCGCCTCCCGGAGCGCCCTCACGATCTCGCGGTCGAAGCCGATCTCCGCGCCGCGCACCTCGATGCCGACCTCGCGCCCCGTGGCGACGGCGGCCTCGCGTACGACGCGGTCGAGACCGACCGCCGCGGCCGAGAAGGGCAGCTGACGCAGCTCGCGGATCGCGCTCACCATCGAGTGGCTCAGACGGCCGACCCGGCGCGCATCGACGTTCTGCGCGGCGGTGCGGCCCGCCTGCTCGAGCGCGCTCGTCACCGCGCGGCCCACCGTCTCCTCGAGGTCGGCGGCGAGCGCGATCAGCGCGTCGACGCGGGCGAGGGAGAGCCGGATGGCTCCGCTCTCGTCACTCTGCGGCTCGCTCCTGATGCTCGCCGTCTCGGGGGCGGCGTCGGGGGCGGTCAGCTCCGCCAGGTCACGCTCGATGTCGGTGCCCGCGAGCGTACCGGCGCGCGCGAGCTCGGGGCCGACGCGCTCGAGCACGTCCCCGAACCTCAGGAGGCGCGTGACGTGCGAGGGGGTCAGCGTGTCGGGGCTCGCGCGCAGCTGCTCGAGGAGGTCCTCCATGGCGTGGCTCGCGCCCTCGACCGACATCACGCCGGCCGCGCGCGAGGCGCCCTTCACGGTGTGGATCGTACGAAATAGCACGTGGAGGAGCTCGGCGCGCGCCTTGCCGGTCGCGCCCTCGAGCTGCAGCGCCTCCCTCTTCAGCGCGCGCGCGTGCTCGGCCGACTCCTCGACGAACGAGGCGAGGACGAGACGCGAGAGCGCGTCTTCGCCGTCGCCCGTCACACCACGAGCTCCTGGAGGCGCATCCCGAGCTCCGACAGCTCCGTCGCGGCGCGCTGCGCCTGGTGCGTCGATGCGAGGTTCTGCGCGCTCACCTGGTTCACGTCGCGCATCGCCTGCTGGACCTGCGACAGGCCGAGCGCCTGCTGGCCGGCGGCGGCGGCGATCTGCTCGGCGGCCTGCGCGACCTCCGCGACGATCTGCTCGAAGCTGCGGATGGTCTCGCCGGCGACCCCGGCGGCGCCCGTGGCGCTCGCCATGCTGCGCGTGCCCTCCTCCGTCGAGAGCACCGAGACGTTCGCCATCTTCTGGATGTCGCCGAGGATGTCCCGCACGCGGCGGGTCGCCTTCTTCGACTCGTCCGCCAGCGACTTCACCTCGCTCGCCACGACGGAGAAGCCGAGGCCGTGCTCACCGGCGCGCGAGGCCTCGATGGCGGCGTTCAGCGCGAGGAGGTTGGTCTGCTCGGCGATGTCGCTGATGAGCCCGACGATCTCGCCGACCGCCTGCGTGCGCTCGGCGAGCGCCACGATCTTGTGCGCGACGTCGTCGGACTGCGCCTTCGCGGCCTCGATGCGGGCGAGCACGACCCCGATGGCGCGCGTGCCCGACTGGCTGACCTCCTCCGACCGGCGCGCCGCCGCCGCCACCTCGCGCGCGCGCTCGGCAGCCTGCTGTCCGGAACGGGAGACCTCCTCGACGACGGTGACCGTCTCGGACACGGCGGCCGCCTGCTGCTGCATGCCGGTCGCTTGCTGCGCGGCGCCGCCGATGAGCTCGCGCGAGGCGGAAGCGAGGGACTGGATGCCCGGCCGGAGCGCGCCCAGCACCTTCTCGCGCTGGGTGCTGATCTCGTGGAGGGCAGCGTCGGCGGCCTTGCGCCGCTCCGCCATCGCGTTGAAGGCGAGCGCCAGCTTCCCGGTCTCGTCCTCCCGCTCCACGAGGACGCGATGGTCGAGATCTCCGGCGCCGAGCCGCTGGGTCCCCGTGAGGAGGGCGCCGAGCGGGCGCGTGATGCTGCGCGAGATGATGACGCTGCCCACGACGACGACGAGCACCGCGATGACGCTGATGAGCACCGTCGTCGTGGTCGCCTCGTCGGTCGCGACCTCGGCCTCCCGCTGCCGCTCCACGAGGATGCGGTTCTCCTCCGCCGCGAGCTCGGCGAGGATTCCGCGGATCTGGTCCATGTAGAGCTTCCCCGTGTTGTTCGCGACCACCGCCTTCGCCGCGTCGAGGCCCTTCTCACGGCGGGCTCGGATGCTTGCCCCGAGCTCGTTGAGCTTCTCGGTGAGCGGGCCTTCGAGCCGGTCGAGTCGGCCCTGCTCGGAGACGTTCTCCGCGGCCATCGTGCGGAGCTCGCGCTTCACGTCGTCGAGCTTCGCCACCGCACGCGTGTATGGGTCGAGGTAGCTCTCGTCACCGGTGAGGATGAACCCGCGCTGGCCGGTCTCGAGGTCCAGGACGAGGATGTTCAGCGCATCGAGCTTGGCGAGGATGCTGAAGGAGTTGCGACGCGCGCGGTAGGCCTCCTGACTCCTTCGCGTCCCCCGGAGCGAGGACGCCCCGAGCAGCACCAGGAGGAGCACGGGAAGGAAGAAACCGATGGCGATCCGCTGTCCGATGGTCGTTGTCATCCTTCGCTCGCTCCGTGGCGCATGGCGCCGTCGCTGTCCGTTTCCGCCGTCTTCGTGATCATCCCCCGGGGGTCGGCGACGACCGCCGCGGGGTCGAGGATGCCGCGTCCGTCCGGCAGCGTGCCGGCGAGGATGCCGCCCGCGCGCGTGACGCGCACGACGTGCGAGAGGTCGAGGTCGACCAGCCCCTCTTCGCGCTCGATGCCGATGGCGACGTCGGGAGGCGTCGTGTCGAGGACGATCGCTCCCGTCACCGTCTCGGCGTCCTTCTCGTGGCCGAGGAGCCGCTCGAGGGACAGGAGCGTGACGACGCCGCCCTCGAAGGCGACGATGCCGCGCACGGCGGTGCCGCCCTCCGGGAACCTGGTGACGGTCGGCTCGCGCAGGTACGCGCGCACCGCCGACAGGGGCAGCGCGAGGTGCTCGCCCTGGATCGTGAAGAGCAGGTGCGGGACGCCGCGCGCGCCGGCCGCCTTGCCGCCGCCACGTACCGGCCAGCCCGCAACGGCGCGCGCCCGCGCCTCGAGCTTCTCCGCGTCGCTCTCACGGACCTTCACGGCGTCACCTCGGAGTGGTCGCCGAGCGACGCGAGGGTCCGCTGGCAGTGCGCGACGATGTCGCCGTACGTGGCGCCGGATGCAAGGGGGACCTCGTCGTCCTCGGGCCGGGTACGCGCCAGGCGAAGCGCGCGCTGGTAGCCGCGGATCGCTCCGCGCGCGTCGCCTTCGCGGGCGTGCAGGCCAGCCGACGCGAGCTCGGCGACGACGAGATCCGGATCGAGGTAGAGCGCGCGGCGGAAGGCCTGCAGTGCCGCCTCGCGGTCGCCGAGCTCCAGCGCCTCGAGTCCGATCAGGCAATGACGGCGCGCCTCGTCCGGCTCGCCCGCGACGGGCAAGGGCTCGCCCGCCACGGGCAACGGCTCGCCGAGGGCGGTCTCGAGGGGCGGCTGGGCCGGACGCGTGCGTGGCGCTGGCGCACCGACGATGCGCGGCGGCGTCTGGGCGGCGGGCGGCCGCTCGAGGCGGGCTCTCGGGGCCTCGACGGGCAGGCCCGGGCCGCGCCGCCGGTAGAACACGCCCTCGTCGGCGATGATGGGCTCGAGCAGCGGCGCGGCGCCGGCGGCCGGCGGATCGCACGATCCGAGCAGCAGGAACCCGCCGGGACGCAGCGCGCCGGCAAGCGCCTCGATGACCCGCTGCTGCGTCGCCTCGTCGAAGTAGATGAGGACGTTCCGGCAGAGGATGGCGTCCCACGCGCTCGCCGAAGCGGGCGGCGGCGGAAGCTCGGCGACGAGGTTGTGCGTGCGCCAGCGGACCTTCGCGGCGAGCGCGCGGTCGAGGGTGAAGCGGCCGTCGGCGTCCGCGGCGAGGTACGGGAGCGCGCGGTCCTTCCACGGCCCGCGCAGCGACCATGCGCTGTAACGACGCTGCTTGGCCGCGGCGAGCGCGACCTCGGAGATGTCGGTGCCGAGGACCTCCCCGCTCATGCCGGCCGCCGCGAGCAGCATCGCGATCGAGTACGGCTCCTCGCCCGAGGCGCAGCCGGCGCTCCAGACGCGCACCGGCGCGCCCGAGGACGCGGCCGGCTCGAGCACCTCGCGCTGCAGGAACGCGAGCTGGTGCGGCTCCCGGAAGAAGTAGGTCTCGCCGATCCGTGCCTCCTCGACGAGGGCGGAGATGGAGGCATCCCCGGAGGCGACCGCCGCGGCATAGCTCTCGACGGTCGCCGCGCCCGCGCGTCGGGCCGCGCGCTGGAGGACGGCCTGCGGGAGCTGACCGGCACCGGTCAGCCGCAGGCCGGCCCGTGCCGAGAGCAGATGCGCCAGCTCGCGCGTCGTGCGGTCGCCGGCGCTCACGTCGTGCTCTCGCGGGCGGACGCGAGCTCGCGATCGAGATCGACGAGCTCCGCAGCGGTGAGGAAGGCATCGAGGTCGAGCACGGCCCAGGTGCCGTCGGCGAGCTGCGCGACGTGAGCGCCAGCCGGACCGCGTTCCGAGAGCATCCGCGCGGGCACGAGCGCGTGGTCGTCGACGGCGGTGAAGTCCTCGACGCCTTCCGTCACGAGGGCGACGGTCCGACCTCCGAGAGCGACGATCACGAAGTGGTCGTCGCTCGACAAGGGCGGGCCCGGAAGGGCGAGCGCCGCGCGCACGTCGAGGAGCGCCATCAGCGCGCCCCGCACGACCACCGCGCCCGCGACCACCCCGGCGACGAACGGGAGCGGACCGGGCGCGACCGCCGGGATCACCTCCACCACGCCGGTTGCGCGGATGGCGAAGCGCTCACCGCCGAGGCGGAAGCGGAGGAGCGCGCTGCGCGGCGGCATCGGGGGCCGCATCCTAGCGCGCGGCCTCTCGTCCCGACCCGCAAAACGCCGGTCGGTCGGGCCTGGCGGTGCGGTGCCCCCGGGCGTGACGCGCCGTCGCACGGCTGGCGACGGCGCGCCCCGCCGCGTACGCTTCGAGGCATGGACGAGACGCTGACGCGGCTCGCGTTCCGTGCCCGAGGCGGGGACGTCGAGGCGGCGCGCGCGCTGCTGGTGGAGGCCGCGGAACGGCAGCACGGCGCCGGCCTCGAGCGGGCCGCGCGCACCCTGTGCGGGGGTGCGGCGGTGCTCGGGCTGCTCGAGCAGAGCGTCGCGGTCGAGACGCGCGCGCTCATCCGCGAACGCCTGCCGGCGCCGGCCGCAGCGGCCGCGCAGTTCACGCCCGCGGCGGTCGACCTGGAGGCGGTCGTCCGCGCGGGCGCCCCGGCGCTCGTGGTGACCGCGGCCTGGACCATCGAGGGGCTCGCGCTCGTTCCGCGCTACGGGTCGGGGGTTCCCTATCTCGGGGCGGCGCTCGCCCGTCCCTGGCTGCACGTGCTCGGTGCGCTCGGCGGCCGGGTGGAGGCGCCGTGGCTCGCGCTGCGCGTTCTCGTCGCCCTCGATCCTGCGAAGAAGGCCCTGACCGAGGCGATGATCCGCGGCACCTTCGCGGCGCTCGGCGAGCGCGCGGTCTTGCCGCTGCTCGTCCTGCTCGAGAACGACGCGCCCCCCGCTCGCCGGCCGCTCTGGACGAAGCTCCTCACCGATCACCCGGCCCGGATCGACGATGCCGCGCTCGCCGCGCTCCTCGACGACGCGCCGCTGCGCGGTCTCGCCCTCGAGCTCCTCCTCCGGCGCGGGCCGTCCGCGGCGAAGCACGCGATGGCCTTCCTCTACGCGAGCGCCCCCGGCACCCGGCGTGCGGTGGCAGGCCTGCTCGGCGTCTCCGGTCTGCCTGCGGCGATACCCGCCCTGCGCGACGCGCTCACCCGCGAGCGCGACGCGAAGACCCGCGTGCACCTCGTGTCGGCGCTCGAGAAGCTCTCGGGCGCCGAGGCGCTCGTCCCGCTGCCGCCCCCGTCGCGACGCCCCGACGCCATCCTGGCGCGTGGACGGGCCGCGCTCGCCGCCCCCCGACCGCCGAAGTTGCCGGCCTGGGTCGATGGCAGCGCGCTGCCGCGCCTCGTGCTGCGGGACGGCTCGGCGCTGTCGCGCGCAGAGCTCGAATCCCTGGTGGGGCGCCTCGTGCTGCTGCCGCGCAGCGACGTCATCGCGCTGCTCGCCGACCTTCGCCGCGCGCTCGAGAAGCACGCCGCGCGCACGCTGCTGCAGGCGCTTCGTGCGGCGTTCGTTGCATCGCGTGAGCGCAGCGTGCTGCCGGACTGGTACCTGCGGGCGGTCGCCCTCCTCCTGCCGGAGCACGATGTCGACCTCGCATGCGAGGAGGCAGACGCGACGCTCCGCACGTCGGCACGCGAGCGGTGGGGCCGCGTGAGCGAGCGCGCCGTCGAGCTCCCCTGGGACCCGGACGCTCTGACCGGCTCGCCGACCCGGGTCGTCTTCGCGTGGCTCCTGCACTGGAGCGAGACCGCGCCCCACCGGCGGGATCGGGACCGCGCTCACAAGGCGCTCGCGCCGCTCGCCCGCGCGACCCCCGACGCCGAGCGCCCGTTCGTGATGGTCCGCCGCTTCGGGCTCGACGACGACGGCATGCGCACGTTCCGCGACGGCGAGCGCTCCGTCACGGTGCGCGTCCGCCTGTCGGGCGCCATCGAGGTCGTCGGCCACGAGGGCGACGCGCTCAGCCGTTACCCCGATGGCGAGCTCGGGCAACGCGTGAAGCGTCACGTCGCGGAGCTCGAGGCGGCGCTCCTCGAGATGCGCCGCACGCTTGCGGAGGCCTATGCCGAGAAGCTGGTGGTCGACGTCACCTTCGTGAAGAAGATGGTGCTCGGACACCCGCTCTGGCGAACCATCGCCCAGGGGTGCGTCGTCCGCTGCGAGGGCGCGGCGCAGGCGCTCCGCCTCTCGCGCGAGGCGCTCGCCGATCTCGACGACGGCGAGCGCCTGCGTTTCGTCCTCGCGCAGGTCGAGGGCTGAAACGCGAAAACCGCGCCGCTCCGTGAGGGAGGGACGCGGCTGTCGCGACTTCAGGCGTGGTGCGCGGGCTTCACCATTCCGGCGGAGCCTGCGGACCGGGGACGATGCCCGCGATGTCCGGATCCTCGCCGTTCACTCCGACGGGCTTGTTTTCCTTGTCTCGCTTGCGGTCTTCGCGTTTGGCGCTCTTCTCGCGCTGACGCTCTTGACGCGCACGTTCCTTCTGACGCTTGTTGACGCTGGGATTGGACATAACGTTCCTTTCCGCGGCGGCTTACTCGTCCGCCGCCTCGAGGTCTCTCAACTACCCGTGGAAGTCTGACCGCCTCGGCTGCCACCGCCGCCACCGCCGCTGCGGCGCGGGCGGCCACGAGGCGCACCCCCGCGAGACTGCGTCTCCTGCGAAGTCGGGCCGGCCACTCTCGTGTCTCCCGACGGCGACCCCGTCCGTGCGCGGTCGGTACGCTGCGGCGCACGCTGCTGCTGCCCCTGCTGCGGACGCGGATAGCCGCCGCCGCCTTGCGGACGCTGGCCACGGTGACCACCGCCGCCACCGCCGCCGCTGCTGCGCGGAGGACGCGGAGCGTCGTCGAGCGGAGAGGGGGGCGGAAGCGCGATGGCCTCGGCGAGCGGGATGCGCTGGCGGATGACGCGCTCGATGTCCTTGAGGAGCCCGCGCTCCTCCTCGTCGCAGAACGCGATCGCGCGGCCGCGGGCGCCGGCCCGGGCGGTACGCCCGATGCGGTGCACGTACTGCTCGGGGACGTTCGGCAGATCGTAGTTCACGACGTGCGTGATGCCGTCGACGTCGATGCCGCGCGCTGCGATGTCGGTGGCGATGAGCACCGGGATGCTGCCGTCCTTGAAGCCGTCGAGCGCGCGCTCGCGAGCGCCCTGGGACTTGTTGCCGTGGATGGCGGCGGAGACGACGCCCGCGCGATCGAGCTGCTCGACGAGGCGATTGGCGCCGTGCTTGGTGCGCGTGAACACGAGGGCGCGGTCGACGCCGGGCGCCTTCAGCACCTTCTCGAGGAGCGCGCGCTTGTCACGCTTCGTCACGTGGTGGACGGTCTGCTCGATCTTCTCGGCGGTGGTCGCCTGGGGGACGACCTCGACGCGCACGGGATCGATGAGGATGCGGCCGGCGAGCTCGGCGATCACCGGCGGCATCGTCGCGCTGAAGAACAGCGTCTGACGCTTGGCGGGGACCTCGCGAACGATGCGCTTCACGTCATGGATGAAGCCCATGTCGAGCATGCGATCGGCCTCGTCGAGGATGAACACCTCGACGCCGTCGAGCTTCACGTAGCCCTGCTCCATCAGATCGAGGAGGCGGCCGGGCGTGGCGATGAGGATGTCCGGCTTCTTGCGGAGCGCGTCTTCCTGGTTGCGCTGACCGACGCCGCCGTAGATGACCGTGTTGGTCAGGCCGAGGTTCCGGCCGTACGCGCTCGTGCGCTCGCTGATCTGGGCGGCGAGCTCGCGCGTCGGCGCGAGGACGAGCGCGCGGATCTTGCCGGACCGCGTGCGGCTCGCAAGGTTCTGGAGGAGCGGCAGCACGAACGCGGCGGTCTTGCCTGTGCCGGTCTGGGCGCAGCCGAGGAGGTCCTTGCCCTTCAGGACGTCGGGGATGCAGCGCTGCTGGATGGGCGTCGGGGTGACGTAACCCTCGTGCGCGAGCGCCTGGAGAAGGGGCTTCGACAGACCGAGCGCCGCGAAGGCGTCGGAGGTGGGGAGGTCGGCATGCGGCGCGACATGGTGCGGCGCGCTCTGCGCGCTCTGCGTGGACGGGGTGGACTGCGGGGGCGCGGGGCGCGCTTCACGTGACGGACGGGACGGAGTCGAGTGATTCAAGTGCTGCTCTGGACGTGCGGGATCCGTCGAGGCCGCACGGGGGCCTGTTCGATGATCACGCGAAGGTGTGGGAGAAAAACGACGATTCACGAGCGATACGTGGCCGTGCCTACGTACCGGAGGATGCGCTCGCACGAGGTGTTGCCGACCTGCCCGAGGCAGGTGTCCTCACCGTCGAACTTCTCCTCGCCATTGCGGAGAGAGCGCATGATCCCGTTCGTGAGATCGTGCCCACCGTCGTTGCAGGAAGGATCGCTGCAGGGCACTTCGAAGAGCGCCGGCGCATGCGCGACGACGACACGACGGATATGAGAGACCTCGGCCGACACAACCCCTGGACGACGCTCGTCCATGTCGAGGCGAAGGCTGTCGAGCTTCGGGACCTCGGCGGCGAGACGAGGCGCTTCATCCTCACGCTTGCGGCGTTCGGCAAAGCGGTTCGCCGCATCGCGGTTGCGTCGGTTCATCAATGGAAGAGCTCGTTCCTTCGGGCTTGATTCGGGGGGGCTGACCGCATGACGGCGCACCCCTCCCGAACGGGACAGGGCCCCTGGTTTTCCTCGAAGCGCCGCGGACCCTATCCCGCGGCATGACGTGACGTCACGAACTCTTTCCGGCGCTCCAAGAGGAGGTGGAAGGAGTGACGAGGCTGTACGTCGAGGAGGGGTCACCTTAGCGCAAGTCGACCCGTTCGCAAAGACCGGGCCGACGAGAAGATGCCGCGACGGTCGTGCTACGAGATTTGCCATGTCCTTCGTCGCACGCGCCGAGATCCTCATCGATGCGCCCGTGGAACGCGTCTTCGAACGCCTCGCCGATCTCGCGGCGTGGCCGAGCTGGATGCCGGGGTCGTTCGTCCCGGTGTTCCACGGCAAGCCGGAGCCGCTCGCGCTCGGGACGCGGTTTCGCGTGAAGGTCGGCGGGTCTCCGCTGCCGGCCTCGCTCCGCGTCAGCCTGCACGAGCGCCCGCGTCAGCTCGCCTGGACGGGCGGCGTCCCGGGGCTCCTCCGGGCCGAGCACCGCTTCGTCGTCGAGGCCGAGGGGCCGCAGCGGTCGCGCGTGCGGTCGGTCGAGACGTGGACCGGCGCGCTGGCGCTCGCGGGCATCACGAAGCGCATCGTGAAGCCGCTCGCCGAGAAGATCGGCAGAGCGCAGCTGGCGGGCCTCGCACGGGCCGCGGCCCTCACGAACTGACGGCCGCGGCGGCGCGGGACGCTCGCGGCCGTGATTGACGCGCGCCGGGGGGCGCAGCAGAAAGGCCGTCATGGCCGACCCTCGCGCGCTCCTGATGCCTGCCTTCGAGTCCGCTCTGCGCGCGGCGTTCGGCGAGGAGCACGCGAAGACCGATCCCGCGCTGAAGCGGTCGGACCGCGCCGACTTCCAGGCGGACGTCGCGATGAGCCTCGCCAAGAAGGTGGGCAAGCCGCCGCGCGAGGTGGCGAAGGCGCTCGTCGACCACCTCGACCTGAGCGGCCTGTGCGAGCGGGTCGAGATCGCGGGCCCCGGCTTCCTCAACCTGACGCTCGCCCCGGCGCTCCTGGATCGCGAGATCACCGCGGTCGCGCGGGACGCTGCGGCGGGCCTCGTGCGTTCGGCGGCGCCCGAGACGGTCGTCATCGATTACTCCGCGCCGAACGTCGCGAAGGAGATGCACGTCGGGCACATCCGCAGCACCGTCATCGGCGACAGCCTCTCGCGCGTCCTCGAGGAGCTCGGTCACCACGTGATCCGGCAGAACCACCTCGGCGACTGGGGCACCCAGTTCGGCATGCTCATCGAGCATCTCATCGATCTCGGCGAGAGCGCGGCGGCGTCGTCGATCTCGGATCTGGATGCATTCTACAAGCAGGCGCGGGGGAAGTTCGATGCCGACCCGGTGTTCGCCGATCGGGCGCGGCAGCGCGTCGTGCTCCTGCAGGGCGGTGACGAGCCCACGCTCGCCCGCTGGCGCATGCTCACCGACGCGTCCCGCGAGTACTTCGCCAGCGTCTACGCGAAGCTCGGGGTGAAGCTGACCGACGCCGACATCTGCGGCGAGAGCTTCTACAACCCGCTCCTGCCGGGGGTGGTCACCGAGCTGGAGCAGAAGGGGCTCGTCTCGGAGAGCGAGGGCGCGATGTGCGCGTTCCCCGATGGCTTCAAGACGCGGGACGGGGCTCCCCTTCCCCTCATCGTTCGCAAGAGCGACGGCGGCTACGGCTACGCGGCGACCGATCTCGCGGCGGTGCGCGAGCGGACGCAGACGCGCCGGGCGACGCGCCTCCTCTACGTCATCGGCTCGCCGCAGCAGCAGCACCTCGCGATGGTCTTCGCGGTGGCGCGGGCCGCCGGGTGGCTGGCCGAGCCGGCGCGCGCCGAGCACGTTGCGTTCGGGTCGATCCTCGGGCCCGACAAGAAGATGTTCAAGACGCGCGAGGGCGGCACCGTCAAGCTCGCGGCGCTGCTCGACGAGGCCATCGTGCGTGCCTCGGCGGCGGTCGCCGAGAAGAACCCGTCGCTGAGCGAGGAGGACCGCGCCACCGTCGCGCGCATGGTCGGCATCGGGGCCATCAAGTACGTCGACCTCTCGAGCGACCGCGTGAAGGATTACATCTTCGACTGGAACCGGATGCTCGCGTTCGAGGGCAACACGGCGCCGTACATCCAGTACGTGCACGCGCGGGTGCGGTCGATCTTCCGGAGGGCCGAGGCGGCGGATCTCGCGCGCGCCAAGGAGCTCCCCATCGAGGCGAAGGAGCCGGCCGAGCGCGCCCTCGCCCTCGAGCTGCTCGGCTTCGCGGCGGCCGTCGAGTCGGTCGCAGACTCGCTGCAGCCGCATCGCCTGTGCACGTACCTGCACGGGGTCGCGACCCGCTTCAACACGTTCTACGACCAGTGTCCGGTCCTGAAGGCGGACGACCCGGGCGTGCGCGCCTCCCGCCTCGCCCTCGCCGACGCGACCGCGCGCGTCCTCGCAAAGGGCCTCGACCTGCTCGGCATCGACGCCCCCGACCAGATGTGAACGGGCGCGGGGGGCGCAAAGTCGTTCGGACCCCCCGCGATTTCCCCGCGCCCCGGCGTGTGTGGCCCCCCAAAACTCGTTCGGATCCCCCCGCCTTTCCCCGCGCCCGGGGTGTGTCGCCCCGCGAAACTCGTTCGGATCCCCCCGCGACCTCCCCGCGCCCTGGCGACGTGCCGCGGCGGAGATGGCTCACGGCGGCGCGCTCCGCTCTGGCGCGCAGACCGCGCGCGACGCGTCGACGATGGCGGGGGGGATCCGAACGACTTCGCGGCGGCGTCGCGCAGCAAACGGCAGGGATCCGAACGACTTTGCGACCGCCACACACGCTCCGTCGCGCAGCAAACGGCAGGGATCCGAACGACTTTGCGACGGCCACACGCCCTGCGTCGCGGCGGAATGCGAGGGGGATCCGAACGAATTTGCGACCGCCACACACCCTCCGTCGCGGCGGAATGCGAGAGGGATCCGAACGACTTTCCCGGCTCCCCCGGGGCCCCTCGCCGGCGTCGCGCGAGCTCCTGCTAGCCTTCGCCGATGCGGCTCCTCATCGTAGGGCTCCTGCTCGCCGGGATGGGGAGCACTCCCCTCGCGGGTTGCCGGCGGAGCCGCGAGATGCTGCCCGCCGCGGAGGCAGAGGCGGGAGCCGCAGCTCCGGCGGCCGCCGAGACCTCGTACATGGGACGCCGCCTCGCGGAGCCCATGAGCTACCGCGGAGCGGACTGGCTCGATCGCGCCGACCGCGCGGCGACCGAGCAGCCCGAGCACGTGCTCGACGTCCTCGCGATCCGCGAGGGGAGCACCGTGGCCGACGTCGGCGCCGGGTCGGGCTACTTCACGGTGCGGCTCGCGCGGCGCGTGGGGCCCCGCGGGCGGGTGCTTGCCACCGACCTGCAACCCGAGATGCTCGCGTTGTTGCGCGAGAAGGCCGCCGCCGCGAAGCTCGCCAACGTGGTGCCCGTGCTCGCCACGGAGACCGACGCGCGCCTCCCGAGGGGCGAGGTCGACCTCGTCCTGATGGTGGACGTCTACCACGAGCTCCCTCACCCCGCGGCGACGCTGGCGCAGCTCCGCACGTCGCTCGCGCGCGACGGACGGCTCGCGCTCGTCGAGTACCGCGCCGAGGACCCGAGGGTGGCCATCAAGGAGGAGCACAAGATGACGCTCCCGCAGATCCGGAGGGAGCTCGAGGCGAACGGGTTCGCGTTCGTCGCGAGCGACGAGTCGCTGCCCGAGCAGCGCATCGTGGTCTTCCGCGCCGCGCCCTGACTCAGACGGCAGCCGGCGCGATGCCGAGCTCGGCGGCGAGCCGCGCGTACCCGCGCTTGCGTTCCTCGTGGTCGTGCACGGCGCTCGCCACCATGATCTCGGCCCCGCCGCTGGCGTCCGCGAGCGCCCGCAGCGCCGCCGCCACGGTCCGCGCGCTGCCCACGTGCACGGCCCGGCGATGATGGCGCCGGAGCTCCTCTTCCTCGCCGTCGAGGACCTGCGCCCGCGCCTCGTCGACGCTCGGGAGCGGCAGATCACGCAGCCCCTGTCCAAAGCGAAGCCCCTGGATGTCGCCGCTCCATGCGAGCTCGTCGGCGCGCGCGTCGGTCTCGCCGCAGACCATCGCGACCGCGACGATCGCGCGCGGCTCGGGCGCGAACGCGGACGGCCGGAACGCCTCCCGGTAGGCCGCGAGCGCGGTCGCCGCTCCGGCCGGCGCGAAGTGGTGCGCGTAGGCGTAACCAAGCCCCGCCGCGCCTGCGAACGCGCCCGACTCGTCGCTCGCGCCGAGCACGTAGAGCTCGGGCGCCGCCACGCCGGTGGGCACCGCCTTCACCGGCCCGAAGGGCACCCGCGGATCCGGGTCCTCGCCGAGCAGGCGGAGCGTCTCCGCGAGCAGCTCCGGGAAGCGCGCGTCGCCCATCAGCTCCGGCGCGCGACGCAGCGCGAGCGCCGTCTTCTTGTCGGTACCGGCGGCGCGCCCCACGCCGAGGTCGATGCGCCCCGGGTGCAAGGCCGACAGCGCGCGGAACGTCTCCGCGACCTTGAGCGGGCTGTGGTTCGGCAGCATGATGCCGCCCGCGCCGACCCGGAGCGTGCGCGTCGCCGCCGCGACCGCGGCCACCAGGATCTCGGGCGCGGAGCTCGCGAGCCCGCCGGCGTTGTGGTGCTCGGCAAGCCAGTAGCGCGTCAGCCCGAGCGCATCGGCGTGGCGAGCTAGGTCGAGCGTGTTGTGCAGCGCGCCGGCCGGCGTGGTGCCCGAGGGCACGGGCGAGAGGTCGAGCACCGACAGTGCGAGATGCGGGCTCATTGCCACGGCTCAGCATAGCGCGCGCCGCCAAAGGTCGAATCTTCGCCCCGCGCCGCGCGTGCACTGCTACGGAGGGCCCAGAAATGGCAGATACGGATCTCGTTGCGCTCCTCGGCGAAGCCCTCGCGAGCGCCATCACGAAGAAGGGCTACACCTCCCTCACCCCCGTCCAGGAAGCGGTGCTCGCACCCGAGCTCGAGGGTCGCGACCTTCGCGTGAGCTCGCAGACCGGCTCCGGCAAGACGGTAGCGATCGGGTTCACGCTCCGCAGCATCGTGGTCGGCGACTCCGCCGCCACCGCGAAGGGCGGCGCTCGCCCGCGCGCGCTCGTCGTCGCGCCGACGCGCGAGCTCGGCAAGCAGGTCGAGAGCGAGCTCTCGTGGCTGTTCGCGCCGCTCGGCGTCAAGGTCGCCGGCGTCACCGGCGGCGGCGACTACCGCGACGAGCGGCGAGCCTTCGCCTCCGGCCCCGGCATCGTCGTGGGCACGCCGGGGCGCCTGCTCGATCACCTGAAGCGCGGCTCGATCGACCCGTCACAGATCGGCGCGGTCGTCCTCGACGAGGCCGACCGCATGCTCGACTTCGGCTTCCGCGAGGACCTCGAGGCCATCCTCGCCTTCGCGCCGGGCGGCCACCGCACGCACCTCGTGTCGGCAACGTTCCCGCGCGAGGTCACCGCGCTCGCCAACCGCGTGCAGACCGACCCGGTCCGCATCGAGGGCACGCCCCTCGGCACGGCCAACACCGACATCGAGCACGTCGTGCACCTCGTGCAGCCGAACGAGCGGCTCGACGCGATGGTCAACCTGCTGCTCGAGAACCCCGAGGGCACGACCCTCATCTTCGCGCGCACCCGGGCCGACGTCGGCGAGCTCACGAGCCTCCTCGGGGACATCGGCTTCCGCGTCGACTCGCTCTCCGGCGAGATGGAGCAGCGCGAGCGCAACAAGGCGCTCGCCGCCTTCAAGCGCGGCGACCTCGACGCGCTCGTCGCCACCGACGTCGCGGCGCGCGGCATCGACGTGCAGGACATCTCGCGCGTGCTCCACGCGGAGCCGCCGGGGGACGTCGACGCGTACACCCATCGCAGCGGCCGCACCGGCCGCGCGGGACGCCGCGGCAAGAGCTCGGTCCTCGTGATGCCCCAGCAGCTCAACAAGACCGTCTCGCTCCTCGAGCGCGCACGGGTGCGCTGGTCGTTCGAGCCGCTCCCGACCGCCGACGCGATCGAGGCCGCGCGCGAGGCACGGCTCTTCGCGCGCCTCACCGCCGTGCCGGCCGAGATCGATCCCGCCGAGCCGCTCCCGGCGCCCGATCCCGACGCGCCGCCCGAGCCCGACGACCGCACCTGGGAGCTCGCGAAGCGCATCGTCGCCACCGGCGAGGGAACGCGCGCCCTCGCCCGCATGATCGCCCGCACGAGGGCGAGCGGCCCCGAGGCCCGGCGGGTCACGGTGCTCACGCCTCCTCCGAACCGGAAGTCCAAGGCGTGGGCCGACCGGCCCGAGCGGTCCGAGCGGCCGGCCCGCCCGGAGCGCCCCACCCGCGGCGCCTACGACGCGTTCCAGCCGACGGATTTCGCGCGCGGTGCGCGTGACGTGCGCGGCCCCGCCGATGCGCGGGCGTCCTCGAACGAAGGTCCGGCGCGCGGCTTCGGCGAGGTCCG
Source organism: Labilithrix sp. (assembly GCA_028287035.1). The sequence goes on from JAQBQL010000185.1 coordinate 41,420, forward strand.
CGGGCTCCGGCCCGAGCGCGACGACAACGAGAACGAGGGCCAGGGCCCCGCCGCCGAGCCCGGCTGGACCCTGTTCCGCGTGTCGTGGGGCCAGATTCACGGCGCCGATGCGCGCCGCATGCTCGCGATGGCGTGCCGTCGCGGCGGGATCCGCGGCAGCGACGTCGGCGCGATCCGCGTCGCGCGCACGTTCTCCACGGTGGCGGTGGCCGACTCGGTGGCCCGGGCCTTCGAGGCCGCAACCCGCGAGCCGGACCCGCGCGATCCGCGCATCAAGATCCGTCCCGAGGGGGCGCCGCCGCCGCCGCCCGCGGGTGGCGGTCACGGCCCCGGAGTGGCGCGCGCGCGCGGCTCCTCGCCGGCCCTTCCGCAGCAGCCGAGCGAGGCACCCGCCGCGCCGGTCTCCGAGCCCGCCGCGCTCGAGGCGCCGCCCAGGAAGACGCTCGACATCTCCTCCGAGCTCGCGTCGAAGAAGACGCTCGAGATCCCGGAGGACCGCGCGTCTCGCAAGAGCTTCCTCCAGATCCCTGCCGAGCTGGACTCGAAGCGCAGCGTCCGCGAGATCCCCGTCGAGCACGAGTCGAAGCCGGGCGTCCAGGAGATCCCCGCCGAGCGCGAATCGAAGAAGAGCGCCCGCGAGATCCCCGCCGAGCGCGAGTCGAAGAAGAGCGTTCGCGAGGTCCCCGCCGAGCGCGAATCGAAGAGGAGCGTCCGCGAGGTCCCCGCCGAGCGCGAGTCGAAGAAGAGCGCCCGCGAGATCCCGGCCGAGCGCGAGTCCAGGAAGAGCGCCCGCGAGATCCCCGCCGAGCGCGAGTCGAAGAAGCGCCCGCCCGCGGAGGAGCGCGCCGCGCCCGCCGAGGGTGCAGCGGCGGACGCGCCCGTTCGCAAGCGGGCCACCGATCCCGAGAAGCGCGTCATCGAGACGTGGTCACGGCCCGCACGACCCGGTCCGCCGATGGGTGACCGGCGGCCGCCCTCGCGCGACGATCACCGCGGCCCGCCCTCGCGCGACGATCGCGGCCCCCGTGACGATCGGCGTCCCCCCGCTGGTGGCGGAGGAGGAGGAGGAGGAGGAGGAGGAGGAGGAGGAGAACGCGATCGCGGCCCCCGTCCCTTCGGTCGTCCCGGCGGCGGAGGCGGCGAGCGCGGCGGCGAAGGCGATCGCGGCCCCCGTCCCTTCGGCGGCCCCCGTCCGTTCGACGGCCCGCCGTCGCGCAGCGGTCCGCGTCCGTTCAACGGCCCGCCCTCGCG
>JAQBQL010000208.1 GCA_028287035.1 Labilithrix sp.
GCGCGTTCGGCGGCGCCGCGGGCGGCACCGACGGGGGCTTCGAGGGAGGATCGCCGGCCACGCGCTCTCGATCGTGCAGGACTTCGGGGCCCGGCGCAACGACGCCTCGACGCCCGCGCTCACGAAATCGCCGGGTTATCCCGGGTCGCGGACAATTCCGCGGCCGGTCGCCGGGATTGCCAGTCGGCCCCCCGCGCGCGATGATCCGGGGATGCCGACCTCCTCACGGCCCCCGCCGCCTCGCGTCCGGGCGGCGACGGGCGCCGACCACGAGGTCTTCACGCGCCTCTTCCCCGAGCTCGCCGTCGACGACCCGATCCTCGATCGTGCCCAGTTCGAGCGCGACCTGCTGCCCTCGACCCTCATCGCCGAGACCGAAGAGGGCGAGGTGCTCGGCTACACGTACTTCGACGTCGTGAAGGACGTCGCCTACGTCCGCCACCTCGTCTCGGGCCCCGACGTGCGCCGCAGCGGCGTCGGGCGGGCGCTCCTCGAGGCGATCGCGGCGCAGGCGCGCCAGGCCGGTTGCACGACGTGGTGCCTCAACGTGAAGCCGGACAACACGGCCGCGATCGCGCTCTACGAGAAGGTGGGCATGACCTCGCGCTACACCTCACGCGCGCTCGAGATCGCGTGGGAGCACGTGCAGGACGCCCCGACCCCGGCCTCGGGCGACGGCGTGCGTGCGCGTCCCATCGAGCCGGAGGACGATCGCGCGCTCGAACGCGAGCTCCGGCTGCTCGACGGGCAGCTCGCCGAGGCGCGCAAGAACGCGGGACGCGTCCTCCACATGCTGGAGCGCGCCACCGGCGAGCCGCTCGGCGCGACCATCTTCAATCCGGACTTCCCGGGGGCGTACCCCTTCCGCGTCGCCCACTGCGAGCACGCGCCCCTCTTGCTGCGGGCCCTGATGCCGTTCCGCCGCCCCCATCACGGCTCGCTCAACGTCGTGACCGAGAACCAGGCAGACGTCGCCGATCACCTCGTCGGGCTGGGCGCCCGCGTGAAGCTCGACATCGTGCACATGAAGGGCGCGCTGCCGGACGTCTGAGGTCCGGGCAGCGCGCCGCGGCTCACTTCGGTCCGGTCGGCGTCGTCTTCGAGCACTTGCCGGCGATGCACTTCTGCGCGGGATCGCAGCAGTCGCCATCGACCGAGCACTTCTCGAACTCCTTCACGCACGTGGTGCCCGGCGGCTTGTCGGAGCACACGAGGGCGCCGCCGTCGCCGGGCGCGCGGCAGAAGCCGTTGCAGCACTCGTCGCCGGTCTCGCAGGAGTTGCCGTTCTGCTTGCAGGGATCGACGACCCAGAAGCCGCGCGAGTTGCCGGCGCCGAGCTCCTGCCCCGGCAGGTAGAAGGCGGCATGGCTCGGGTCGGTGCCGGCCGGCGCGTTCACGTCGATGGCCGCGACCCACAGCTTCTTCTGCGGGGTGGAGTCGGAGCCGGTCTCGCCGTAGGGCTTGCCGGTCAGCAGGTTGCCGTAGATGCGGCGCGAGGTGAAGACCACCCAGTAGTACCCGCCCGAGGGGACCGGATTGACGGTCGGCTGGAAGTTCACCTGGGAGTCGTTCGGGTGATCGGCGTTCGTGGGGAGGCCGACGCCGTTCGCGTTGGCGAGCGAGCGCGCGTCGACCACGGCGCCGTCCTTGGCGACCCACAGCTCGGACCTGGCGTTGAACCACGTCGTGAGCTCGCAGTTGTAGATGCTGGTGCGGTCGGGAGCGCCCGCGGAGCAGTCGCCGCCTGCGACCTGGTTGTTGAAGACGACCGCCTTGCCGTCGGGCAGGAACGTCGGCCACGACGGGTAGGTCGCGGCGTTCCGGTAGATCTCGCGCAGCCCCGCGAACGCCTTGGGCGTTCCGGGCGCGCAGGTCGTCGAGCCCGGGCCCGCGCCGCACGTGAAGTCGAGGACCGCGAGCGAGCGCCCCGCGCCGGCCGTGACGGTGCCCGCGCCGGTGCCTTCCCAGAAGTTGAAGGCGACCTTGCGACCATCGGGCGCGAACGTAGGCGTCACCGCGGACGCCACGACGCCGCCGAGCCCGGTCGACGCGACCTCCGCGCCGGTGCCGCGCGCGAACAGCTTGGAGTCGCCCTGCGTGTACGCCTCGCGCGCGTAGCGTGAGCTCGCCAGCGCGAACGAACCGTCGGGGTACGGCGCGGACCAGACGAACTTGCGGTTGTTGCCGGCGACGCCGCCCGGCCCGGTCGCCGGGTAGACGGTGCGCGTCGGCGTCGCCTTCGTGAGGTCGTACGAGGATCCGGTCGCGTAGTCGCCGCCCTCGGAGTCCTGCGCCCACAGCGTCGACCCGTCGGCCGACAGCGTGTGACAGACGTGGCATTTTCCGGCCTGCGAGGGCACGGCGAGGCTCGGGTCCGGGGAGCTCGGACGGATCGCGATGACGCCGCCGGTGGGCGCGCCGCCGCCGGTCGTGATGAGCGAGTCGTACGAGTTGTAATAGACGGTGCCCTTCAGCACGCCCGGCGCGATCGAGAAGCTCTCCTTGATCGGACCGTAGACGGTGCCGTTCGGGTCGAGGACCTTCACCTCGACGAGCAGCGGGTCGCCGCTGTTGCCCTGGGTGATGGCCTTCCAGACGCTCTCGTCGAGGCGCACCCGGCGGCGCGCCGCTCCCGCCGCGACGCCCGCGTACGAGAACGTGCCCTCGTACGTGTACCCGGCCTGCGAGAGCTTCACGTAGACCGCGGTGGCCTCGTGGGTGGACTGCCACATGAGGAGCGGCGGGAGGATGCCGCGCGGGAAGACCGTCTTGTCGTACGGATAGAGGAAGCCGAGCTCCGCGGCATTCGCCGGCGCGGTGCCGGTCGTCTTCAGCTTCGTGCCGGTGGGCGCGTCGACCGCGGGGCCGAGCGGCTCGCCGCCGACGCCGCCGAGGCCTCCGAAGCCGCCCGGGCCGGTGGGTGACCCAGCGGGGATGCCGTTCTGCGAGCGCGTGACCGTGACCTTCACCTTCGCCGTGCCCTCGCGGGCCCCGAAACGCGCGGTGATGGTGCCCTCGCCGACGTTCGTGCCGTTCGCCTTGAAGACGCCCGTGCTCGCGATGCTGCCGAGCTCGCCGCGATCGAAGAGCCACTCGGCCGCGACGGGCGCGCCGCTGTACGAGGCGCTGAAGGTGACGGGCGCGTTCACGGTCACCGCTCCGTCGACGATGGTGACGGCGATCGTCGCGCTCGCCGGCGTGACGACCAGCGTGCCGAGCGCGTCGGGATCGGCATCGCTCGCGCCGCCGCTCGTGCCGCTGGTGCCGCTCGAGCCGAAGCCACCGGACGAGCCGGAGGCGCCGCTCGACGAGCCGCCGCCTTCCGCGTTCGGATCCACGAAGGTCGAGTCAGGCCCGGCGTCGCTCCCGCAGCCGGCTTGCACCGCTGCCAGGGAGAACCCCACCACGCCCATCACCGCAACCCACTGCCGCCACGCCCGGACCTGAGACCTCTTCATACAAGGTCAATCCTGCCCGGCCTACCGCCGCGCTGCAATCTCCGTGACGCTCGGATCGGCGTCGGCTAGCGTCCGCGCCCACGTCATGCCGAAGACCCTTCTTCTCGAGATCGGGACCGAGGAGCTTCCCTCTTCGTTCGTGGACGGCGCTCTCGCCGCGTTGCCGGGGCTCGTCACCGCCAAGCTCGAAGGCCTCCGGCTCGCCCACGGCGCCATCCGTCCGCTCGGAAGCCCGCGCCGCCTGGCGGTCCTCGTGGCGGACGTCGCGGAGCGTCAACCCGACCTGGACGAGGAGGTCGTCGGCCCGCCCGAGGCCGCCGCCTACAAGGACGGGACGCCGACGCGCGCCGCCGAGGCCTTCGCGACCAAGCTCGGCGTCGGTCTCGACGCGCTCTTCGTCGTCCAGAAGGAGGCGAGCGGCAAGCAGAAGGCCGGACGCTTCGTGGTGGGCCGCCGGAAGGAGAAGGGCCGCGACGCACGCGAGCTCGTCGGCAAGGCGCTGTCCGAGCTGTGCGGCGAGATCCCGTTCCGGAAGTCGATGCGCTGGGGCGCCGGCGACGCCACCTTCGGGAGGCCCGTGCAGTGGCTCGTCGCGCTCCTCGGCGACGAGGTGATCGACGTGTCCTTCGCCGGCGTCCGGTCGGGCCGCACCTCGCGCGGCCATCGCTTCCTGTCGCCGGCCACCTTCGAGATCGGGGTCGCCGACGCCTACGTCGAGACCCTCGCCGGCAAGCACGTGCTCGTCGACCGGAACGCCCGCGCGAAGCTCATGATGGAGCGCGTCGCTGCGGCCGCGCAGGCGGCGGGCGGCACGTTCGACCCCGACCCGGGACTGGTGGCCGAGAACGCGTCGCTCGTCGAGGAGCCGTTCGTCGTCACCGGCTCGTTCGATCCGGTGTTCCTCGAGCTGCCGGCGGCGGTGATCCGCGCCGTGTCCCGTGGTCACCAGAAGTACTTCGTGGTGCAGAAGGACGAGGACCGTCTCCTCCCGCACTACGTCGCGGTCGTGAACACCGCGCTCGACCCGGCGCGCATCGCGAAGGGCAACGACCGACCGATGCGCGCGCGGCTCGCCGACGCCCGCTTCTTCTTCGAGGAGGACAAGAAGGCGAAGCTCGAGGACCGCGTCGCGAAGCTCTCCGGCATCGTCTTCCACAACCGGCTCGGCACGGTGCGCGAGAAGATCGTCCGCATCGAGACGCTGGCCGCGAAGATCGCGCAGGCGCTCGGGCTGTCCCCCGAGACCATGACCCACGTGGTGCGCGCCGCTCACCTCTGCAAGTCGGACCTCGTCTCGCTCATGGTCGGCGAGTTCCCCGAGCTCCAGGGCGACATGGGCCGCGCGTACGCGCTGAACGCCGGTGAGCCGGCGGACGTGGCCGACGCCATCCGCGACCACTACCGGCCGATCGGGGCCGAGGGCGCGGTCGCCGCCAGCGACGTGTCTGCGTGCGTCGCGCTCGCCGACCGTCTCGACACGCTCGTCGGCTGCTTCGCGGTCGGTCTGTCGCCGACCGGCGCGGCCGACCCGTTCGCCCTGCGCCGCGCGTGCATCGCGATCCTGCGCACGCTCGCCGAGCGCGGCGCCGCCAGCCCCGCCTACGCGAGCCTCGCGCTGCCCGACCTCTTCGGCTGGGCGTACGACGGCCTCGCCGACAAGAAGCTCGATCTCTCGCGCGAGGACACGCTCGCCAAGCTCCGGGACTTCACCGCCGAGCGTCTGCGCGGGCTGCTCGCCTCCCAGACCTCGAGCCACGTCGCCGACGCGATCTTCGCGGGCGGCGCGCTCGACCGTCCCGCCCATGCGCTCGCGCGGGCGCGGGCCGTCCACGGCGCGGTCACCGAGGGCAAGCCGTGGCTCGCGCAGGCGCGCACGGTGGCGAAGCGTCTGTCCGGCATCTCGAAGGAGTCGACGCCCGTCCTCCACGACAAGGCCGTCTTCGAGAAGGCCGACGACGCCGTGATCGTCGACGTGGTCGCGCGCGTCGACGCCGCCACGCGGGATCTCACGACCGAGGCCGCGGTCACCGCCGCGCTCGGCCAGGCGGAGGATCTCGCGGCGCGCCTCGACGACATCTTCACGCGGACGCTCGTCAACGATCCCGCCGACGCGCGCACCGCCCAGCGCCTCGAGCTCCTCTCCTACGGCGCCCGCTGCATGATGAGGATCGGCGACTTCTCGAAGCTCGGGTGACCGTCGGTCACGCGACGCCGCGTCTCACCCGCGTTGCGTCCGCGTCACTCTCGATGGTGCTCGCGGGGAGCGGCGCCACGCTGAGCGTGCGGATGTTGACCTCGGATTTTCTCACGGCGGTCGCCTGGTCGACCACGTCGCCGACGATCACGGCGCGGTCGCGGCCGCTCGCCTTCGCCACGTAGAGCGCGCGGTCGGCCGCCGCGAGCAGCTGGCTCACCGAGCTGCCGTGGTCGGGGGCGAGCGCGACGCCGTAGCTGGCGGTGAACGGGATGCCGCCCTGTCGCTGGATGAGATCGGCGAGGATGGTGCGGGCGCGTGCGAAGACCTCTCGCACGTCCTCGGCATCGGCCCGCGGCAGCACGATGGCGAACTCCTCGCCGCCGAGCCGCGCGACGATGTCGTTCTTTCCGCCGAACGAGAGACGCAGCGCCTCGGCGAAGACACGTAGCGAGTTGTCGCCGGCCGCGTGACCGTGCGTGTCGTTCAGGCGCTTGAACTGGTCGACGTCGGCGATCGCGACGAGCAGCGGCGTCCGGCGGCTCAGCGCGCGGGTGGCGCGCTCCTCGAAGCTCCGGCGATTCGGGAGGCCGGTGAGGGAGTCGGTGCTCGCCTGGCGCTGCAGCTCGTCGACGAGCTGCAGCATGCGGAGGCGCGAGCCAGCATGCGACGCGAGACCCTCGAGGCTCGCCACCTGGTCGGGCGTGAACGGCCGCTCGGCGGTGGTGGTTGCGTGGAGCACGCCGATGGTGCGGCCCATGACGGCGAGCGGCACGCAGAGCGCCGGCTTCGGACCGCCGGGCCGACCGCGCAGGCGCGGGCACACGTCGATCGCGTCGATGTGCGCGAAGCTCTGCGTCTGCCCGCTGCGGAGCGCAGGGCAGCCATTCGCGCAATCGACCGGGCAGCCGGGCGCGCCGGCCGACGCGATGGCCGCGAGATGGATCTCGCTCCCGGTCTCGTCCGCGAGGAGGAGCTCGGCGGGCGACCCGGGCAGGATCTGTCCGGTCGCCTGGCCGGTGACGTCGAGGAGGTCGTCCTCGGTCTCCGCCATCGTGACGGCGCGCTGCACGCTGGCCTCGAGCTCCTGGCGCGAGGCGAGCGCGTGGGCTCGCCGCGCCGCCCGCTTGCGCAGCGTCTCGAGGGCGATGCCCCAGCCCATGAGGAGCGTGATGAACCCCCCTGCGTGCGTGAGCGACACCTCGGCCCGGGCCGCCTGTACGGCGACCACGAACGCGAGCAGGAGCGGCGCCGAGGAGACGATGGTGTCGAGCGGTGTCCGTTTCATCGTGACGTCGCTCAGGTCTGGATGGACACGAGGTCCATGGCAAAGCAGCGCAGCGCGTTGAGGCTGCGACGCTGCCAGTGCATCCGCGGGTCGGACTGGAACTCGATCTGGTAGCGCTGCGTTGGCACTGCGTCCTGGACCTGGCCGATCCACGACACGAACGACTTGAAGCAGGACGAGTTCATGAACTCGAGCTTCCGGAAGTCGACCTGCACGCGCCGCGCCTGGCGGTCGACGGCGGCGGCGTGGATCTGACCGAGGTAGACGTCGAGCGTCTCGATCGCGTGCATGTCCGCAGTGCCGCTGAAGCGCAGCGCGAGGCCGTCGGGGACCTCGGCGGTCGTGAGCTCGAAGCCGGGCTGCACGAGGGTGGGGAGCGGAGCGCTCATGACGCGTCTCCCTGGTCGATCCGTGCCGTCGCGCGGATGGTCACCGAGTCGCCCTGGAATTCGATGGACAGGGTCATCTCGGCCTCCGCCCAGATGCGCGCGAGCCCGAGCCCCGAGCCGTGGCGGCGGTTGCGGGCCCGACCCATCGTGAGCTGGTAGTAGGAGAGGGCACACGAGGCGCTCGCCATCTCCGCGAAGATCTCCTCGAGGCCGGCGCGGCGCTCGGGGGTGATGACGCTCGTGGTCTCGATGGTGAGGGTACGGTTGCCCTCGGTGTCCTCGAGATTCACGCGCGTCAGCGTGCGTCCGTCGGCGGCGTACTTCAGCACGTTCTCGAGCAGCTCGTGGGTCGCCAGGCCGATGCGGCTCACCACGTCGGGGTCCGAGACGAACGGCTCGAAGAACGCACACACGAAGCGTCGTGTGGACGAGATGAGGTCGACGGTGGGTTGGAACCGGAGCTCCAGGTTGACGGGAGGCGTGCCTCCCTGGAGGACGGATCCCACGCGGATGCTCGTTCTCCGAGGTTCTCTGTTCGAGGTGCTGTTCACGAGGTTCCCTGCTGTGCGGAGCGACGCACCACGACGACGCTGATGTCGTCCTGCAACTGGTCGCTCCACGAATGTACGGCGCTCACGATCGCGTCCTTCAGGGTCACCGGCGCGGACCCCGCGTGTTCGTTCATCAGCGCCTCGATGCGCTCGAGGCCGAGCTGCTCGCCGGCGCGGCGGGCCTCGGTGATGCCGTCCGTGTAGAGGACCATCGTGTCGCCCGGGGCGAGCTCGAAGCGCGTCTCCTCCGTGGCAGGCTCGATGGAGCGGACGGCGCCGACCCACGTGCCGGGCGTCTCGACGCGCTCCACCGTCCGGCTTGCGGCGCGCCAGACCAGGATGTCCTCGTGGGCGCCGGCCAGCCGGACCACCCCGTCGTGCGTGAGCCGCAGGATGCTGAGGGTCGCGTGGTCGCGGCGCTTCATGCGGTTACGGATGTTGTCGAAGAGCACCTCGTTGACGAGGCACGCCACGCGCGCCGGGCTGGCGTCGGGCTGCGCCCGCACGAGTGACGCGATGCAGCTCTGCAGCATCAGCATGACGACGCCCGCGCCGAGGCCGTGACCGCTCACGTCACCGACGCCGATCCAGCAGCCGTCGGCGGTCGGTATCACGTCGTAGTAGTCGCCACCGACCTCGGTCGTGGGCTCCATGTAGGCGGCGATCTCGAGCCCGGGGACGGCGGGATCGCGAGGCAGGATCGACATCTGGAGACCGGCCGCGACCTTGAGCTCGCTCTGGAGGCGCTCCTCGCGGTCGGCGATGGCGATGCTCATGCTCGAGAACGCGTTGGCGAGAGCAGCCATCTCGGTGTGTCCGCCCGGCTCGACGTCGTCGACCCGCAGGTCGCCGCGCTCGATGCGCTGGGCGACCCGCACGAGGCGCGTGAGCGGCCGGATGACCGTGCGGCGAGCGAGCACCATGAGCAGCGCCATCGTCGTGAGCGCGATGATGCTGGCCCGGATGGCGAGCGAGACCATTGCCTTGTGGGCGACGCGGTTCTCGGCCTCGAGGCTGAAGGTGATGGTCGCGGTGCCCGCGACCGTGCCGTCGGGCGTCAGGATACTCTCGGTGGCGTAGAGGTGTGCGTCGTCGCGCGCGATCCCCACGTCGCGGGCCTCGATCACGGGCTCTACGCCGCTGCGCGACATCCAGCGGATGCGTTCGGCGCCGACGAAGACCGCGGCGCTCTCGACGGAGTCGTCGTGCCTCAGGTTCGCGAGGTCCTTGTCGAGCCCGTCGGTGTCACGGAAGACGAGCTCCGCCCACGCCGCGCCGGCGAAGAGACCAGCGACGTTCCGCGCGGACTGCTCGCGCGCGACGAACGACGCCTCGCGCTGCGACCGGACGAGGTCCACGATGAGCACGAGGGCGACCCCGAGCAGGACCACGCCGGTCGACAGCCCGAGGTACGCGCCGAGCGAGAGGCGCTTCGGGAAGAAGCGTCGCCGCAGCCCGCGCGACGCGCCGATCGTCTTCGGCCTGTGGGCGAGCTGCATCACGGCGCCCACGCGTACTGGAGGCCGACGCCGAGCTGGAACTGGTCGATCGGGTTGAGCGCGGCGCCGACGCCGTAGCCGTTGGTCTGGACCGGCCCGACCGTGTAGGCGCCGGTCGGCTCGAAGGCGTAGCTCGCGAGCACGCGGTAGGAGAGTCCCGTCAGGACGGGGACCGGACCGCTCACGACCGCGCGCAAGTGCAGCACCGGCGGCGCGTAGGGACGCGGCTCGAAGTAGCCGTCGGCCGGCGTGCGGCCCTGCCAGTAGCCGGCGAGCGCGACGGTCGGAAGCTGACCACCGAGGTCGTAGGACAGGCGGCCGTTACCGTAGATCGAGGGGGCGATCGGAATGGGCTGCGGCGTGCTCCCGTCGGAGCTCCCGCGGCGCGACACGGCGCCGGTGACGGTCGCCCCGTAGCGCAGGCGCCGCGTCAGGAAGCTACCCTCGACGCCCGCGTTGAAGCCCGTGTTCTCGATGGTATCGGCGTTGCGGTACTGCAGGATGACGTCGCCCGTCAGGTGCGCTCCGTGCTCGATGGCGCTCTCGACCTGGTCGGCGCTGATCTGCTCGAACACGACGAGGTCACGCCAGTCGGTGTCGAACGCGCCGAACATCAGGCGATGCGCGCCGAGCTGCTGCTCGAACGACGCCTCGAACGAGCTCTCGTGCTCCGGCTTCAAGCGGTCGGCGCGCAGCGTGTTGACGTCCTCGAACCCGCGCTCGTACGAGCTCGGCGCGCGGAAGGCCTGGGAGAAGATGCCCTTGAAGGTTCCGCCCTTCCAGGGCACGACGCCGACGACCGCGCGCGGCGAGACCGCGCCCGGGTAACCCTCGGCGACGTCGAGGCGCGCGCCGCCGTTCAGGAACAGCCACGAGGTGGGCTGCGCCGTCTGCTGGCCGTACACGCCGAGCCGCACGTTGCTCACGTCGACGTGAGAAGAGGTCGCGCGCTCGCCGGCGCCGGTGGGATCGGCGACGAGCTCGGCGGTCACCCATTCCTTGCGGACGTCGAGGCCGACCATCGTGACGAGCTGGTTCGTCTGGAGCCAGTCGAACGTCGCGCGGGCCTCGGTGCCGACCCAGTGCGAGTTGGCGCGGAGATCCTTGTGGCAGCCGTCGACCTGGCCTTCCGGGCAGTCCTCGGCAGCCGACGACCGGTTGTACCAGTCGTAGGTGTAGAGGTCGCCGTAGGCCCGGAGCCGGAGCTCGAGGGTCTTCGACACCGGGATCCGGTACTTCAGGTCGGCGAAGAAGAATCGCTCGAGCTCGTACACGCCCGGCGCGTCGAAGTCGCCGCTCAGGTTGATGAGGTTGTCGATGTACGGTGAAGCGCGCTGGAACGTCGAGGCGCGGAGCGACAGGTCGAGGTTCCCGGACACCGCGCGCGCGTAGACGGACGGCGCGTTCGAGAAGTATTCACGCTTGATCGTGCCGCCCCAGACGCCGGTGGCCGGGCCGTCCGGCGAGAAGCGCTTGGGCTGCCCGGTGACCGCGTCGAGCCCGTACGGCTGCGGCGCGAAGTGGAGCTGCGGGCCGTCCTGGTGCTGCATCTCGAGCGCCGCCGTCAGCTCGACGGGCCTCCCCAGCAGCGTGATCGTGCCGCCGGCGCCGGCGCCGACCTTGCCCCACGTGCCGATGTCGGCATCGGCGACGACGTGGAGGCCGCGGTAGTCCTTGGCGCGCTTCGTCACGACGTTCACGACGCCGAGCATCGCGTTGCTGCCGTAGAGCACCGCGCCGGGTCCGAGGATCAGCTCGATGTGGTCGACGAGCTCGATCGGGACGCCGAGGCCGCGGTCGAAGCTTGCGACGCCGCCGTACGGCTCGTTGACGGCGTGACCGTCGATGAGGAGGAGGACGTGGTTGCCGTAGTCGGCGGGGAGCTGCACGCCGCGCGCGCCGACCTCGACGCCGTGCGCCGGGCTCGTCGCGAAGAACCCGAGCGACAGGTAGTTCATCGCCTCGTTGACGGTCCGGATCCCGTGCTCGCGGATCTCCTCGGCGGTGATGACGCTGGTCGTCGCCGGCGCGGTCGCCGTCGTCTCGGCGGTCTGCGAGGCGGTGGTCACCACGTTCTGCGCGAGCATGGCCTCGAGGTCGTCGTCGGCCCGGGCCGCGCGCTCGGAGGCCGCAACGCTGACGAGGAGCGCCAGCACTGCGCCCGCCGCGAATCGATGTTTTGCCGTTGACCTCACGTGTCCTCCGACAAGACCTAACGGCCCGGTCCGAGCGTTCCCTCAGTCCTCACGCTGCAGTCGTGAGACATTGCGCGACCGCCGCGCGCAGATCGGTCAGATCGAGCAGCCCGCGCCGCACCGCGACGCGCCCGGCGTGACGAGGGGGCATGCGGGCCAGCAAGGCCTCGGCGAGCACCTCCTCGCACACGACCGCCGTGGCCTCTTCGCGGCCGGCGAGGAGCGCCGCGGCCTCCTCGGCCGACTCGCACGTCACGACGTCGTACGCGCGTCCGAACCAGCGTTCGCAGTGCCGGAGCGCGGTCCGGTCGGTGCTCACGAAGAGGACGCGGGGCAGGCCGAACACGCGCGACGTGTCCTCCGCCACCTTCTCCGCGACCACCGCGCGGGGAAACGTGAGCGTGAAGGTCGCGCCCTGTCCGACCTCCGAGGTGACGGCGATGCTCCCGCCGTGCTCGGCGACGATGCTCTGCGTCAGCGACAGGCCGAGCCCCGTCCCGCACGACGAGCTCTTCGTCGAGAAGAAGGGCTGGAAGAGGAGGTCGAGGTTCTCGGGCGCGATGCCCGGCCCGTCATCGGACACCGCGGCCACGATTCGATCCCCGTCGATCGCCGTGCGCACCTGGATGCTGACGGGGGGCTCGCGGCCCTCGCCCGCCTGCGCCGCGTTGACCATGAGGTTCACGAAGACCTGGGTGAGCCGTCCGGCGTGGCCCGACAGGAGCGTGCCGCGCGCGAGCTCGAGGTCGAGCTTCGCGTGCTCACGAACGCCAGGGCCGGCGACCCGGGCCGCGGCGCGGACGATGTCGCCGAGGTCCACGACCTCCTGGGAAGGGGCATTGCCGCGCGCGAGCGTGCGGAGGTCCCGCGCGATGTCGGCGATGCGGCGGCCGCCGTCGCACACGTCGTCGAGGGCGTCGGCGACGAGGAGGAGCGTGGAGACGCGCTCCTTGATGGCCTCGGGGCCCTCGTCGCTCGCGGCCCGGCGGAGCTCGTCCACCGTCTCGCGTGCGTCGGTGCCGCTCGCGAGCACGAAGGTGAGGGGATTGTTGATCTCGTGGGCGACGCCCGCGGCGAGCCGTCCGATGGTCGCGAGCCGCTCCGCCTCGAGGCTGCGCCGCACGAGCGTCGCGTTCTCGACCGCAAGGAGGGCCTGGGAGGCGAGGACGCTCGCGCGGTCGACGTCGGCCCGCCGGTAGGGGCGGGGATCGGCGAGCCGCGACATGGTGAGCACGCCGACGCGCCGGTCGCCGCTCGAGAGCGGGAACACGATGCTCGAATGCACGCGCGAGAGCGTGCAACCGACGCGGCCTGCGTCCTCGGGGAGCAGCACGGGAACGCCGAGGCGAGCCACCTTTCCCGCGAGATCGTCGCCGACCTCCTCGCTGGCCGAGGCGCCCATGGAGTCGTGGATGGACTGCGAGTGCATGGTCCGCATGCGGCCGCTGCGGTCCGGCAGTGCGAGGGTGACGTGATCGGCCTCGAGCGCCCGCGCCGCGATGCCCACGATGACGGCGGGGAGCTTCTCCGGGTCGGCGCAGGCGAAGATCTCCTGGCTCGCGAGGAAGAGGGTCGTCGTCGCGCGGAGACGCCGTCGCTCGATGGCGCGGGCGACCGGCAGGAGCAGCGTCTCGCCCTCGAGCGCCGCGTGCTTGTCGAGGAGATCGAAGATCCCGAGCCGGATGCCCTCGACCGCGGTGGAGAGCTCGGCGTTCCGGGCGACCACGATCACCTCGGTGTCGGGGCTGAGATGGCGCGCCGCCTTGATGACGTCGAAGGCCGGGCGACCTCCGAGCTCCAGCTCGAGCACCGCCACGTCGAACTCGGCGCCATGCAGCTCGGCGATGGCTCCCACGCCATCCGACACGAGCACGCAATCGTGGCCGGCTGCCTCCAGCTTCGCGCGGGCAAGCGCGCCGCTCGCAGGGTCGCCGTCGGCGATCAGCACCAAGCCCTTTGCCACGCCGGGACCTACGGCGCGCCCGGACGTTCCATTCAGTCGATCGGCAGGTGAACCGGCGCCGCCCCGTGCCGTTCTCTCCACCGTGGTCGCGATGTTGCGTAGAGCGTTCTGTGCGGGGGTTGCGGCCGCGCTGCTCCTCGGCGCGAGCGCTGCCATCGGCGACGAGCTCCCCGTGAACCTGCAGGCCGAGCTGGTCACCCGCCTCGCGTCGTACGACCGGAACATGAAGGCCCGCGCCGGACAGACCGTGTCGATCCTCGTCCTGGTGAAGGACGGCGACGCCGACTCGGCCCGGAGCGCGAGCCAGCTCACCGCGGCGCTGAACCGGTCACCCGTCATCTCCGGGCTGCCGATCACCGTGCAGACCGTCACGTGGGTCGACGCCGCGACGACCGTGGCCAGCGCGAAGATCGCGCGCGCCGGCCTCGTCTTCGTGACCGCGGCGCTGGCCGGAGAGATGGAGGGGCTCGCCCGCGCCCTCGACAAGGTGGACGTCCTGACCATCGCTCCGAGCGCCGAGATGACGCGCCGTGGGTCCGTTCTCGGATTCGAGCTCGTGTCGAGCCGTCCGAAGCTGTTCATCAACCTGACCCAGGCGGACCGGCAGAATGTTTCGATGCCGGCAGAAGTCCTGAAATTGATGACGGTTTATCGGTAGCACCCGCGGTGACAGCACACTTGTGGGGGTGATTTCGATCATGGTATTCATGTCGCCCTCATGTCTTCCTCGCTGTCCTTCGGCGTCCTCGCTCTCGCCACGATCACCACCCTCGCCGCGGCAGGGTGTGGGAACGGCGACGAGCCGTACAAGGCAGCACCGGCCTGGTCGGGCCGCTCGCCCAGCCTGCCGACGCCCCCGGTGGTGAACCAGGCCCCCGTGAAGGTCGGCGATGCGTACACGGTGGCCGGCGCCTCGCACCACCTGCGCAGCCGCATGCACTCGGCCGAGGTCACGAAGGCCTCGATCGCCATCACCGGCTACATCGTCGAGGAGAACATCTCGAGCGCCCCGTCCTGCGCGATCCACAAGGTCGGCAAGAAGGACCCGGACGACTGCCCGCCCGCCGGCGCAGCGCCGATCGAGATCCCCTCCTTCTGGATCGCCGACACGAAGGGCGCCGGCAAGGATGCCCCGCGCATCCGCGTCCTCGGCTGGGCGAAGAACTACGCCACCGTCTTCGAGGCGATGACGAAGTACGACAAGATGAAGGAGATCAAGGACCCCACGAAGGACTACGTGAAGGACGAGATCTGGAGCGTCGACGTTCCGTTCCCGCTCCCGGCCGTCGGTGCCAAGGTGAAGGTCACCGGCAAGTACGGCTTCTCCTTCTCCAAGTCCTCGACGGGCATGGTCTCCGACCCGGTCAACGGCGTCCTCACCTACGAGAAGGTCGAGGTCCTCGAGCCCGCCCCCGAGAAGGTCGCCTTCAAGAACCCGCCCGGCAAGGGCTGATCAGTCGCAGCCGGGCATCCCCTGGCCGCTGCCGATCACGCACGGCAGGCACACCGACGTCGCCCCGCAGCCCCCGCGCATCACGGGCGCGCTCGGGCCGAGCATCTTCGCGAAGCACACGTCGAGGCACACGCCCGACAGGCCGAGCGCGTTGCAACTCTGGGGCTCGCCGTTGACCATCGCCGCCGGCACGCAGAGGCGCTCGTCCTTGCAGATGTCGCGGCTCAGGTTCTCCTTCTGGTCGTCCTCGAGGCTGTCCTGCACCATGCAGAGGCCCTGGCCATGGCAGCAGGTGGGTAGCCGCGCGGCGGTGCCGCCCGTGCAGTCGTTCTCGTAGACGCCGTTCGCCTTGCACGTGCCGGTGTCGGTGCCGTCGAGCGGGTTCACGCAGGGAGTGCAGCGCTCGTCCTCGTCGCAGACGTCCTGTTTCAGCTCGTTGATGTGGTCCTTGATGTCGGGGACCATCGTGCTGAGGCAGGCGCCGGGCTTGTTGCCGAGGAAGAAGGTGCAGGCCTTCAGCTTGCCGCCGCCGGCGCGGAGGACCTCGTCGGGAACGCAGCTCGTGCCGTCGTCGCACGCGGGAAGGCCGGTGAGCGAGGTCTTCGCGCCCGGATAGCAGTGGCCCTTGCCGTCGCCGCAGGCGGTGAGCTTCGCGAGGTCGGGCTTCGCGAAGGCACCGGCGCAGGTCTTCACCGCGCTCACCTTCTGGAGGGGGCTCTCCACCGTCTCGTGGCTGGTCTCGCCGATGCGGCAGGCGGCGAGGCCGAGGGCGACCGCCGCGCTGGCGAGCCTCACGGACACGCCGCGATCCCCTGGCCCTGGAGCGCGCTGCACGGGACGCACAGCTCGGTCGAGCCGCACTTGTCCTGATCGAGCACGATGCTCCCGACCGAGTCGAGGTAGTCGTTGAAGCAGGTGTCGATGCACACGCCCGTGCCGAGGATGGCGCCGGCCCGGCACACGACCGGGTTGCCCAGCGCGACGGCGGCGGGAACGCACTTGTTGCCGGCGGCGCAGCTGTCCCGCGGCGCGTCCTCGGTCTTCGTGTTCTCGGCGATGCAGACGCCGTTCGATTTACCGTTCTTCGTGCAGCATCCAGGCAGCGAAGGCGCCGCGCCGCCATCGGTCGTGGTGGGCGCGGCGCCCGTCGCGCAGGCGTTCGCATGGACGCCGAGCGGCTCGCAGAAGCCCGACTTCTGCTGGTCGATCGGGTTCACGCACGGCACGCACAGCTGGCCCTCGTCGCACACGTCCTTCGAGAGCGCGCTGCCGCCCTGCTTCATGATGTCGGGATAGAGCGTCGCGGTCACGCAGCCGCCGGCGCCGGCGATGGACGCGCATGCCTTGGTCGGCCCGCCGCTGCCGGCGAGCACGTTGTCGGGCACGCAGACCTGCGAGGCGTCGGGGCACGCGACGAGCAGCTGGGCCATGTCGGCCTTGTCCCTGGCGAAGCAGTGGCCCTTGCCGTCACCGCACGCGGTGAGCGTCGACAGGTCCGGCTTCGTGTAGTCGTCCTTCGCGCAGCTCGGCGCCGCGCCGCCCGTCGCGGTGCCGGCGCCCTTCGGCGACGCGGGCGAGGAGGACGCGCCGCCGTCGGCGTCGAGGGGCGCCTCGGTCGACGAGATGTACGTGGGGCTCGCGAGGGTGCACGCGGCAGTCCCGAAGATCGCTGCTGCGGTCGTGATCCAGATCGCGAGGGTGTTGCTGCGCATTCCGAGCCTCCGCAGGCTGGTGTTGCGACCGCCGTGCCGCGCGCCGCGGAGCGTGGATCATGGTGAAAAGCACGGCGATCCGGGACAGCTACGTGCGCTCACATGGATGAAAGCCGGATCGTCCCGGTGGGAAGCGCGAGTTCTCTCTCCCGCGTCACCCGCCCATCAGTGCCCGCACCTCGGTCGCGACCGGGGACGTGGCGGCGGGGCGGAGGACGCGGAGGAGCAGGGTTCGCTCCTCCTCGGCGAAGCCGCCGCCCGTCTGCGCGATCCAGTGCGAGGCGGCGAGGGCGCCGACGCTCACCGCGAAGGACGCGTCGTTCGCCTCGGCGGGCGCGAGGGGCTCAACCTCGCGATCGACGCCGATGCGCGCCTCGGCGGCGGCGAGCGCGCGGTCACGGAGCAGATCCACCGCGAGCGCCATCGCGCGCGGGGCCTTCATCGCGAAGAGCTGACGCGTCGCCCGGCCGAGCGCTCCGTCCACCGCGCGGTCCGGGAGGAGCGCCAGCGCGCGCAGGACGAGGGTGCGGCCGGCGCTCGTCCCGCAGAGGGCGAGCGTCTCGCGACGCCACACGAAGAGCGGCGCGGCGCGGTCCAGCGTGGCGAGGTCGGTGAGCGGCGTCCGCGTCAGGATGTTCTCGACCACCCTCGAGAAGCGCATCAGGTCCACCGCCGCCCCGCTCGTCGGCAGATCCATGAGCGGCCGCGGCGTGCGCAGCTGCTGGACGCGCCGGAGCTCGGGCCACGCGGTGAGCCGCGCCGGCGGCTCCTCGCCGAGGAACGTCTCGGAGCCGGTCCACCACTTCACCTGCACGTCGGTGCGCGTCAGCTCGAAGAGCCGCGAGAACCAGGAGTGTCGCGACAGCGCCTCGCCGGCGTGCGCGGGCGGCGGGATGCGCTCGAGGGTCCGGTCGATCACCTCGAGGAGGCGCTTCGGCCCGCTCCGCCGGAAGACCGCGTCGAAGCCGGGATGCGCGGCCTGCACGAGATCGTGGAGCATCGCCGCGATCGCCCATTCGTGGCCGCTCGGCGCCGCCTCGAAGCGATCGATCGGCACGAGCTTGCGCGCCACGCGGACCCGCGCGAGCTGCGTCCGCGACAGGAGGTCCTGCTCGATGGGAGCGCGCCCTTCACCGATCGAGAACGCGTTCTTCCCCCCGAAGGGCTTCTGCGGGCGCATCTCGCCGCCGAGCACGAGCGGCGCGAGGAACGTGACGAAGAGCCGCTCCGCGAGGGCCTGCGGATCCTCCTTCGCCATTCAGGTCGCCCGGCCGGGCGGGAGAGCGGGCGGGGCGCCGGGAGGCGGCAGCTGGGGCGGGCCTCCACCTTCGGGCGGCGCGACCTGGCTGAGCGCGAAGACACCGAGCGGCTCGATGCGCAGGTCGACGGGCAGCTCGGTGAGCGCGCGCTCGATCGACTCCGCGACGAGCGGCTCCCAGACCTGCGCCTCGAGGATGGCCGTCTCGAGCGGCACGAACGCGCTCTCGTCGACGGCCATCGGGTGCGCGCCGGTGTCGATGAACAGCACCTGCGAGCTCGAGGCGCCGAGCGCGCGATAGAGCACCTCGGGCGCGACCGCCGGCGTCACGTCGTACCCGGCAGGGATGTAGAGCGACGGGTGGAACTCCACGAAGAACATCCCGAGCGGCACCGCCTCGATGCCGCTCGGGCTGCGCAAGAAGGCGCCGCGCGGGGTGATCGCGATCTGCGTGCGCAGGATGGTCTGGTGGGGAAGCGCGTAGGCGATGCGGCGGAGCAGCGGGAGCTGCGCGAGGCCGATCCAGGTCGCCGTCACGTTCTTCCAGGGTGACGGCGAGGGGACCACGCGGAGCGGCACGCGCACCGGGTCGGGGAGCTTGGTGCTCGTCGCCACCGCGGAGTCGGCGCCCTCGCCGCCCCGGAGCTCGACGCGCGCGAACGCCCGCAGGTCGCCCATCTGCGGGGTCTTCGCGAGGGCCCACGGCTCGTCGCCGCGGCCGCGCAGCATGACGAGGCCCTGGGGATCGAACACCGGGCACGCGCGGAGGGCGACCGGGTGGCGGTACCCCATCTCGACCGCGACGCCCGGGCCGGCGGGCAGGAACGTGGTGATGCCGGGCGTCTTCGCCATGAGCGGACGCATGCGCTTCGGCAGCTCGGGGATGCGCATCACGTAGCGGAGCACGGGCCCGTCGTCGAAGGCGCTCTCGGGCGGCCACTCGCCCACCGCGACCTCGCCCTCGACGCGCGAGCGCACGAAGTAGTGGATGAGCGCCGGCCCGAGCCCCTGCTCGGCGACGATGATGCGCGGGCCACCGTCGTCGAGCGTGCCCGGGTCGACGTGCGGCATGAGCCGCAGGAGGAGCGACTTGAGCCCCACCTCCTTCTCGACCTCGTACACCTGCGTGAACCGGTCGTGATAGAGGACCAGCGCCGAGTCGGTGGAGATGAGCTGCGTCGCGTCGTAGCCGAAGGGCGCGGCGGCGTCGCGGTACTGCACGAAGTGGCGGCTCGTCCCCGTGAACGCGAAGCCGCCGACGAGCCGCGCGGTCTCGGACACGCGATCCATGCGGTCGGCCGACTCCGCCGCGAAGGAGAGCGTGATCTCCTTCGTCCCGAGCTTGCTCTTCACGATCTGGATCTGGAGGCTGCCCATCAGATCCTCGAGCGAGTGCTCGCGCGTGTAGACGCTGAGCCACGCGACGAGCCGGTCGAGCGAGGGGAGGAGCACGAGGCCCTTCGCGCCGAGCGCGACGCCCTTGCTCTCGAGCCCGAGGCCGGGGGTGCGGAGGCGCGTCTGGTGGAGGGCGATTCGCTCGAGCATCGGTCGTCGAAGGCGGCCGCCCGAGGATACACCGGCCGGCGCCGTCGGTCGATCTTGCGGCGCCCGGAAAGGAGGGGCATACCGCGGCCCATGCGTCGCGCACTCGCCCTCTTCACGTCCTTCGCCCTCGCCGTTCCCGCCCTGGTCAGCGCCTGCGGGGGTGAGTCTCCGCCTGCCGCCGCGCCGGCCCCTGCCGTCAGCGCGTCCAGCGCGACCGCGAAGACCGAGACCCCCGCGCAAGCGTCGGGCGTCGAGCGCGCCGCCCTCGATCCGAGCGTGCAGCCTTGTGACGACTTCTACCAGTACGCGTGCGGCGGCTGGATCAAGGCGACCGAGATCCCCGGCGACGAGGCGACCTGGACGCGCAGCTTCAGCGTCATCCGCGACCGCAACGAGGAGATCCTGAAGACGATCCTCGAGGCGCGCGCGAAAGCGGGTGGGGCCGGTGACGTAGGCGACGACAAGTACGGCAAGCAGCTCGGCGACTTCTACGGCGCGTGCATGGACGAGCCCGGCATCGAGAAGGCCGGCCTCGAGCCCGTGAAGCCGTGGCTGAAGGCGATCGATGACGTGAAGGACCCCGCCGGGCTCACGCGGCTGCTCGGCACGTTCGAGACGCAGGGCATGTCGTTCGTGTTCGGCCTCGACTCGTCCCAGGACTTCGACGACGCCAACAAGGTGCTCGGCATGTTCTGGCAGGGCGGCCTCGGGATGCCCGAGAAGGAGTACTACCTCGACGACAAGACCCCGAAGATGGTCGAGCTCCGCGGCGTCTACGAGAAGCACGTCGCCGCGATGATGCAGCTCGGCGGCGCGAACGAAGCGAAGGCGAAGGCTGACGCGAAGACCGTCATGAACGTCGAGACCCAGCTGGCGCGCGCGTGGATGTCCAAGGAGGACCGCCGCGAGCCGAAGAAGATCAACCACCGCGCCTCCCGCGCGGATCTCGGCAAGGTGGCCCCCGGCATCAACTGGGACGCCTGGCTCGACGCCGCGCAGCTCAAGACGGTGACGATGTTCAACGTCTCGCAGCCCGACTTCATGAAGTCGGTCGGCACGATGATCGGCGGCAAGGTCTCGATCGCCGACTGGAAGACCTACCTCCGCTGGCAGGTCCTCCACGAGACCGCCGGGCAGCTCCCGAAGGCGTTCGTCGACGAGAACTTCAAGTGGCGCCAGGCGCTCACCGGCGCCAAGTCGCTTCCGCCGCGCTGGAAGCGCTGCGTGCGCGCGACCGACGCGATGCTGGGGGAGGCGCTCGCGCAGCCCTTCGTGAAGAAGACGCTGGGCGACGAGGGCAAGGCCACGGTCGTCGACATGGTCCACGGCATCGAGGCGGCGATGCACGCCAACATCGAGAAGCTCGCCTGGATGGACGACGCGACCCGCAAGCAGGCGTTCGGCAAGCTCGCGAAGATCGCCAACAAGATCGCCTATCCCGACAAGTTCCGCTCGTACGACGGGCTCACCGTCACGCGCGACTCGTACGTGAAGAACATGACCGCGGCTGGCGCCTTCGAGCGCGCGCGCCACATGGCGAAGATCGGCAAGCCGGTCGACCGGACCGAGTGGCTCATGAGCCCGCCCACCGTGAACGCCTACTACGACGCGCAGATGAACGAGATGGTGTTCCCGGCCGGGATCCTCCAGCCGCCGTTCTATGCAAACGCGCAGTCGCAGGCGACGAACTTCGGCGGCATCGGCATGGTCATGGGCCACGAGCTCACGCACGGCTTCGACGACGAGGGCCGCCAGTTCGACGCCGACGGCAACCTGAAGGACTGGTGGGGTCCCGCCGTGAACACCGAGTTCGAGCGCCGCGCCTCGTGCGTGCAGAAGCAGTACGACGACTACGTCGTCCTCGGCGACCTCCACGTGAACGGCAAGCTCACGCTCGGCGAGAACATCGCCGACCTCGGCGGGCTGAAGCTCGGCTACCAGGCGATGAAGGCGAAGAACCTCCCGGCGTCGAGCACGAAGCCCGAGTTCACGCCCGACCAGGAGTACTTCCTCGGCTTCGCGCAGGGCTGGTGCACGAAGCAGCGCGACGAGGCGCTCCGTCATCTCGTGTCGACGAACCCGCACTCGCCGGCGATGTTCCGCGTGAACGGGCCGATCTCGAACATGCCCCAGTTCGCGCAGGCGTTCTCGTGCAAGCCCGACGCGAAGATGGTCCGGAAGGATCGCTGCGAGATCTGGTGAGCCGCGTCGCCGCCGCGCAACCGAGGGGGCGCGGCGGCCGACCCGCACGATCATCGTGAGGGTCATGACGTGAGCGCGCCCGAGCTACGGCCCTACCAGCGCGAGGCCATCGCCGCCGTGCTGCAGGCGCGGCGTGCCGGGGTGCGGCGGCTGCTCGTCCAGCTGCCGACCGGCGCCGGCAAGACCGTCATCTTCTCGCACCTCGCGAGCCTCGCGAAGAAGCAGGTGCTCGTGCTGGCGCATCGCGAGGAGCTGCTCGGGCAGGCGCGCGACAAGCTGCAGGCGGCGCTCGGCGGCGGGCACGTCGTGGCGCTGGAGCGCGGGGCCGAGCGCGCACCCGCCGGCGCCAAGGTGGTCGTGTGCTCGATCCGCTCGCTCCACGAGGAGCGTCTCGCGCGGGTCGCCGAGGGACGCGACTTCGGGCTCGTCATCTACGACGAATGCCACCACGCGGCGGCCGACGACAACCTCCGGGTTCTCCGTCAGCTCGGGGCCTTCGACGACGCGTGGGCCGGCACCTTGCTCGGCTTCACGGCGACGACCTCCCGGGGCGACGGCAAGGGGCTCGACACCGTGTTCGAGCGCATCGTCTACGAGAAGAGCCTTCCCGAGATGATCGCGGACGGCTACCTCGCGCCGCTGCGTGGCTACCGCGTCACCACCGCCGCCGACCTGACGCGGCTCCGCTCGAACGGCAGCGGCCTCGATTTCCAGGCCGACGAGCTCGAGGAGGCGGTCGACATCGAGGAGCGCAACGCGCTCGTGGCGCGGTCGATCCAGGAGCTCGCGCGAGACCGCCGCACCATCGCGTTCTGCGTGACCGTGAACCATGCCCGCAACCTCGCGCGATCGCTGAACGTCATCGGCGTCCCCGCGGGCATCGTGCACGGGGCGATGCCCGCGGACGCGCGCGCCCGGGCCCTCGCCGACTTCCGCGCGGGCCGGACCCACGTGCTCACGAACGTCGCGGTGCTCACGGAGGGCTTCGACGACCCGGGCGTGTCGTGCGTTGCCATGGCGCGGCCGACGCGCTCGGAGGGCATGTACGCGCAGTGCGTGGGCCGGGGCACGCGCCTCGCGCCCGGCAAGATCGACTGCCTCGTGCTCGACTTCGTGGACCTCGGAGCGCTCAGCCTGTGCACCTTGCCATCGCTCTTCGGCGCGCCGCGTGACCTCGATCTCCGCGGCGACGACGCGCGCGAGGCGGCGCGCATCTGGAGCCAGATCCTCTTCGACCATCCGGGGTTCGAGCTCGAGGCGGGAGCGCTCACGCTGCAGGAGATCCAGGACCGCGCCGCGGCCTTCGACCCGCTCGGCGTCGCCACCGATCTCGAGATCCGGGCCATCTCGCACAACGCGTGGTTCTCGCTGGGGCGGCACGGGCTCGGGCTCCACTTCCAGCGGCGCTCGGGACGAACGAGCGAGCTCCTCGTCCTGAAGCGGGCGGCGCGCGGCAAGGCCTGGGAGGTCTCGCTCGACGGCGCGCCGAAGGAGCGGTTCTCGCGCCTCGAGGATGCGGTCGCGGCGGCCGACTACGAGATCGAGCGCATGGGCCGCGCCGCCGCTTCGTCCGCGCTGGAGAGCGCCGGATGGCGACGCGCCCCCGCGAGCACCGCCCACGGCAAGCCGGTCAACGCCGCCGAGGCGCTGCGGCTCGCGGTGTGGACGCGCGTGAAGAGCGGGCGGTGAGCCCGGCTCACTCGGCGGCGGCGGCCTCGACCTCGGGCGTCAGCTCGTCCTCCATGCCCGGCGCGATGAGGTGGCCCTTCGCGTCGAGCTCGCGCATCGGACGGAGCTTGATGATCCCGACGGCATCGAGCACGCGCATCACCTGGTAGGTCGGGTCGATCTCGAACCAGCGGACGCCGAAGTTCGCGCGCATCGCGTACTTGTGATGGTTGTTCTGGAAGAGCTCGCCCATCGTCAGGAAGTCGAACCAGAGCGTGTTCCGCGAGACGTCGTCGCTGTCGAAGTTGCGGTAGCCGTAGCGGTGACCGCACCAGTTGACGATCGCGCCGTGGATCGGGCCCATGAGGAAGTGGCCGGGGAGCAGGAGCCACAGGTACCAGTGCGTCGCGAACACCGCGTAGAACGCGGTGTACCCGCCCAGCCACATGATGCGCGCGACCCAGCTCTGGCTGAGGCGGTCGAGGGCCGGCCAGTCGGGAACGTCCTTCTCGAAGCGCGGCTCGGGCGCCTCGCGGCGGTAGGCGAACGCGTCGTAGCGGTGCTTCGTCGAGAGCATCATCGCGCCGACGTTCGTGAAGTTGGTCGGCGAGTGCGGATCCTTCGGCGTGTCGCTGTACGCGTGGTGCATCCGGTGCAGGATCGCGTAGCCGCGTGCGCTCAGGAAGCTCGCGCCCATCGTGACGTACGCGAAGAGGTGGAAGAAGCGCTCCCAGCCCTTCGACATCGTGAACTGCTTGTGCGCTCCGTAGCGGTGCAAGAAGAACGTCTGCGAGAAGATCGACGACGCCCAGTGACCCACGAAGAAGGCGAGGATGACCATCGCCGCGAAAGGTAGTGGGCCGAGGCCCCGCGGGCCCGACATGTCTCTGTCATGTTCACCTGCGCAGGTTCGTACGCAGGTGCTGCGCCTAACCGCCCTCGAGGATGCGGACCGCGCCCAGCACTGCGGCGGGGACCGTCTCCGTCCGCAGGACGAAGCGCCCGATCGACACCGCGGCGTAGCCGAGTGCCCGCGCGACCTCGACCTCCTCCGCGGAGAGCCCGCCCTCCGGGCCGACCGCGAAGGCGAGGGACCGGCTCGCCGCGAGATCGCCCGCGAGCGTCTCCACGAGCGGCACCGTGGCGTTCTCCCAGAGGCAGTAGCGCGCGTCGGCGTCGACCGCCGCCTCGAGCGCCGCTCGCCAGGGCAGCACGCCGAGGACCTCCGGCGGATCGGCACGCCCGCATTGACGGGCGGCTTGCTCGGCAATGCGCCGCCAGCGCTCTCGCTTCGTGTCCTGCCGGTCGGCGACCGCCTTCACGACGGCGCGCGTGGTCTGCGCGATCACGATGCGGGTGGCGCCGAGCTCCGTCGCGTCGCGGACGACGGCGTCCACCTTGTCGCCCTTCGCGTGTCCGTAGACGAGGCTCACGCGCGCCCCGGCGAGCACGTTCGCGGTTCGCGGCTGCCCGAGCGTCACGCGTGCCGCCTCGCCGGACGGCTCGTCGACGACCGCGTCTGCCTCGAGCTTCGAGGTCGGGTCGAACGCGACGAACGCATCACCGCTGCCGAGGCGGAGGACGCGGCACAGGTAATGAGAGGCCTCGGGCGGGAGCGTGCGCGTCCCGGCCGCGAGCCCCTCGACGGCGCAGCGCACGCTCATCGGACCCTCACCCGGGCTTGCGGAGGGCGAGCAGGACCCACTCGCCGAGGCCCGGCGCGTCGAGCAGCTCGAGGTCCGGGTAGGCGGCGCGGACGTCGTCCTTCTGCGGCGCGAGGATCCCGGAGAGGAGGAGGAGGCCGCCCGGCGCGACGCGCGCCGACAGATCGGCGGCCATCGGGATGAGCACGCGCGCCTCGATGTTCGCGAGCACGAGCGGGGCGGTCTCGGTGAGCGCGGCGACGTCGGTGGTGCTCGCGGCGACGCGGGACGTGAGCTGGTTACGCTCGGCGTTCTCGCGCGTGACGTCGATGGCCTCGGGATCGTTGTCCACCGCGATGGCGCGCCCGGCGCCGAGCGCCAGCGCGACCAGGGCGAGGATGCCGCTGCCGCAGCCCACGTCGATCACGAGCTGCCCTTCGATCTCGGCGGCGTGACGGCGTATCGCGCGGGCCACGAGGCGCGTCGTCTCGTGCAGCCCGGTGCCGAACGCGCGGCCCGGCTCGAGCTCGAGGACGTGCTCGCCCGCCTTCGCCTCGTAGGGCTCCCAGGGCGGACGCACCACCACGCCTTCGGCGATCGCGTACGGCTTGTAGTGCTCCTTCCAGGCGTCGCGCCACGCGTCGCCGACGACCTCTTCGTAGCGGGCGTGGAGGCCCGGCTCGAGCGAGGCGATGGCCTCGTTCGCCTCCTCGCGCGATGCGAACGCCGCGACGAGGGTGACGCGCCCGGCCTCGGCATTCTTCGCGAGCGTCGTCTCGTCGCGCTCCTCGACGCCCTCCGCGCCGAGATCGAAGAGGAGCGCCGAGGTCTCGTCGGCGGCGTCGGGGTGCACGTCGACATGCACGAACGGGTAACGCGGCTCGCCCGCGGCGGTGGTGGTCATGTCAGAAGCCTCGCGACGCGTCGCCGACGCTGATGCTCACGGTGGACGTGGGCCGCCCGCCGCCGCCGCTGCTCGACGCCTTGAAGACGCCGGCGAGCGCGAGGACGCCGACGATGGCCGCCGCGCCGAGGACGCCGCCGCCGATCGCGACCGGCAGGACCCAGCCCTTGCCCGAGCTCTCGGGCACCGCGATGCGGAGTGGCGAGCTCGCGTCGCCGCGGCTGGCAATGACGGCGCCGGCGCCGTCGAGGACCTCGAAGTAGTAGTCGATGACCGGCGGCTTCACGACGCTCGCCGGCAGCGTGGCCCGCACCGCGTCGCCGTCGACGGTCGCCTTCGACTCGGTGAAGTCGCCCTTCGTACCGACGCGGTAATAGAGCTTCACGCTGCCGGTGCGGCCCTCGGGATCCTCGAGACGCCCGCGCAGCTCGAGGCTGGTGTTCGCGTCCACCTGCGCCGGCGAGCCGTGGCGGAGCACGACGGGCTTGGCGATCTCGACCTCCTTCACGATGCCGGGTCGCCCCTCGGCCTCCCACTTGGCGCGCGCCTGCGCGAAGAAATCCCGGAAGCGCGGGCTCTCCTTGGCGGGGATCTCGTAATCGGGCTGCTGCACGAGCAGGCCTCGGACCGCGTTCTCTGCCTCGTCCTTGCGGCCCAGCGTGATGTAGTTGAGCGCGAGGAGGCGGTAGATCTCGACCCGCTGCGCCTGCGTGTTGTTCGGCTTGAGCAGCGCGCCGGAGAGCGTCTGGATGGACTCCTCGTACTGCTGATCGTCGAACAGGCTCTGCCCGCGCGCGATGAGATCCTGCGGCTGGGCGGCGGGCGCCGGCTTCTTCGTCTGCGCGAGGGCGGCGCTCGGCAGCGACGTGACGAGCAGCGCGTGCAGCATCACGAGGAGCGTTCCGAGCGCGTGGGCCCGGAAGGAGCGAGGCCGGTTCATGGGCGGCAATTTACGTGCCCCGCGCGCCCTCGTCTATGCCGCTGTCCCCGGCGCGTACCACACGCGCCGCGCCGGCTCGGAGAAGAGGAGAGCGCGGCGTGCCTCGATGGAGCGGGGGACGCGCTGCCCGGGCGACAGGACGAGCGCCGTCAGACGTCCGCCGTACACGCAGCCCGTGTCGAGGCCCGTCGCCCAGGGGTGCAGCTGCAGGCCGGGCGCCGCGTTGTGACCGAACACGACCTGCGGAGGGCCGGCATAGACCTCGCCCCACAGGCGCAGCTCGCCCTTCTTCCCGGCCGCCTCGCTCGGCGGGCGGACGGTGCGGATGCGCATGAGCGTGTCCGGGTTCTGCGCCGCGAGCGCCAGGCCGGGGAGGAGCCCCGCATGCACGACCAGCGCGCCGTGCTCCGGCAGGAGGTACGAGGTGGGCGAGTTCCGCAGGATGGTCCAGTCGACGGGACGGAGCGCCCGGGCGACGTCGCGATGCATCTTGCCGAGCGTGTGCTTCGGGGGCGACGCGCCCTCGCCGACCGCGCGCCAGTCGAGGAGCTTCTGCTCGTGGTTGCCGCGGACCACCACCGCGCCGGTGCGCCGCGCGATGTCGAGCACGCCGAGGGAGTCGGGCCCGCGCGCCACGAGGTCGCCGACGAAGACGAGGCGGTCGCCAGCACTGAACGCGACGCGGTCGAGGAGGGCCTCGAGCTCGGTCCGGCATCCGTGCACATCGCCAACGATGATGGTCCGCAAGTTCCGAGCTCCGGACTCTTCCTATGCGCCACGTCGCATGCCGGATGCAAGTGGAGACGCGCGAGGCATCACGCGGGGGGTAAAGCCGCGCCGCGCCATGCCGTTGAACGGTCATGGCCCTTGCGTCTCGTCTGCGCGATCGTCTCTCGTCCGTGGGGACGAAGATCGCGGGCGCGACGCTCCTGCTGGTCGCGGTGCTGACGGCGCTGGGGTACGAGGAAGTGAGCCGGCGCGAGCGCGAGACGCTCCTCAGCTCGAAGGAGTCGGCGGCCACCATGGTCGCGCGGCTCTTCGCGGCGGGCCTCGTCGCCCCCATCCGCTTCACCGACGACGCCGGCGCGCACGACAAGACGGCGCTCCTGCTCACGAACGACGAGCTCGTCCGCGCCGCCGTCTTCTCGGTCGACCACGACGCTCCGACCTCGATCCTCCTCAAGCTCGCGGAGGTCCAGCGCACCGCGAGCTACGCGCCGACGCCCACCGTCCACCGTCAGGCCATCGTCACCCGGCGCGAGGCCGAGGTGATCGTCGAGGCCCCGGTCATGGAGGGGGATACCGACGTCATCGGCATGGTCCAGGTGACCTTCTCGCTCGACCACGAGCGGCAGGCCATCCGGAAGATGGAGCGGCGCGCGCTCGCCGGCGCGGCTGCGGTCTCGCTGCTGCTCACCGGCATGCTCCTTCTCCTGACGCGCTCGCTCGTCATCACGCGCCTGGCGCGGCTCGCCGGCGCCGCGCGGCGCTTCGAGCAGGGGAACTTCGCCGCGGATGCCGACGTGCTGCGCGAGGTGGGCACGCGTGACGAGGTCGGCGAGCTCGCGCGCGCCTTCGAGACGATGAGCGCGTCCATCGCCGTCCGCGAGCAGCGCATCTCGCAGCGGAACCGCGACATGCGCCGCGTGCTCGACAACGCCGCGGAGGGGTTTCTCACCGTCGACACCGCCGGGATGATGTCGGACGAGCGCTCGCTCGTGCTCGACGCCTGGTTCGGTCCCGCCGGTGAGGGTCTCAGCTTCTTCGACTACGTCGACCGGATCGCGCCCGACCTCACGCCGTGGCTGCGCATCGGCTGGGACTCGCTCGCCGACGATTTCATGCCGTGCGAGGTCGTGCTGGACCAGCTCGGGCGGCGCTTCGAGAGCGACGGCCGCTTCCTCGAGCTCGAGTTCCGCCCGATCCACGAGCAGGAGGTCCTCGCCCAGATCCTCGTGGTGGTGCGGGACGTCACCGAGCGCGTCGAACGCGAGCGCGCCGAGGTCGGTCAGCGGGAAGCGACCGCCGTGTTCCGCCGCATGCTCGCCGACCGCAACGGCTTCGAGGAGCTCATGTCCGAGGCCGGGGCGCTGGTCGACGAGATCGTCCGCTTCCAGGGCCCCGATCTCACGAGGATCACGCGCGCCATCCATACCCTCAAGGGAGTCACCGCCGTCTTCGAGATCGAGAGCGTCTCGAGCTTCTGCCACGCGCTCGAGCTGCGCATGTGCGAGGAGCGCGGGGGCGTGTCGATCTCGGATCGACAGCAGATCGCCGCGCTGTGGAGCAACATCGTCACCATCCACCGGCAGCTCGGGGGCGCCCACCGAGGACGCCTCGAGGTGCCTCGTGAGGACTACGAGCGCCTCCTGTCGGAGCTCGATCACGGCGTCGAGGCCTGGAAGATCGCGAGCTTCGTACGCACCTGGCCGTTCGAGCGCACCTCGGCGCGCCTCACCCGCATCACGACGCAGCTCTCGTCGATCGCGCGCCGCCTCGGAAAGCCCGACGTGGAGCTCCACACCGACGTGTTCCCGCCCGACCTGCGCCTGCCACCCGAGCGCTGGGCCTGCGTGTGGACCGTGTTCTCGCACCTGCTCCGGAACGCACTCGACCATGGCATCGAAGGCGCCGAGGAGCGACGCGCCGCGGGCAAGCGGGGCAGCGGCCGCGTGTCGGTCACCGTGCGCGCGGACCTCCACGGGGTCGTGATCGCGATCACCGACGATGGCCGCGGCATCGCGTGGGAGAAGATCCGCAGCGTCGCCCAGGCGCGCGGGCTCCCGTGCGACTCGCGCGGCGACCTCGAGGAGGCCCTCTTCGCCGACGAGGTGTCGTCCCGCGACGCGATGACCGAGATCTCGGGACGCGGGGTCGGGCTCGGCGCCGTTCGCGAGATCATCCGGGCGTCCGGCGGGCGCGTCTTCATCGCCAGCGAGCCCGGGCGTGGCACCACGTTCCGCCTCGATTTCCCCAACGGGATGCTGACGAGCGGCTCGACGGCGCCGCGGCGCGCCATGTCCGAGGTGGCATGACGCGCTTCCAATCGGTGCCCGCCGCTGAACCCGCGGCCCCGCCCGGCCGTGACCCATCAAGGATCCGCTCGAACCCCCCGCACTCACCGAGGAGCAACGAACCCGAAATGCTACGCGCGTCTCCAAACTTCGTCAGGCATGTCATGGAGAGCTCGGTCCTCGAGCTCTTCGACTCGTATGGCGTGCCTTGTGAGCTATCGGACGGCCAGGGCGGTCCGGAGCAGGAGGCCATCGAGCTCGGCTCGATCGTCGGCTTTCGCGGCAAGGGTGTGCGCGGCGGGCTTGCCTTCGTGGCCCCGCTCGAGCTCATCGCCAAGCTGCTTCCCGTCCCGCGTGACGCGACGAGCTCGGAGCTCCAGCTGCGCGACTGGAGCGCGGAGATCGCGAACCAGCTGGTGGGCCGGATCAAGAACAAGCTCTCCACGAAGACCCTCGACTTCGACGTCGGGGTGCCCGTCTGCTTCACCGGCAAGTCGATCAAGCTCGTGTTCCTGCCGGAGGCCGACGGGGTCTCGCTCCTGGTCATGGCCGACGACACGCCGGTGCGCATCCATCTCGACTGCACCCTCTCGGCGGAGCTGGTGAACGGCGACGTCGAGCCCCTTCGTATCGTCCCCGAGGGGGACGTCATCCTTTTCTGAAACGGTCCGAGGAGTATCCGTCATGTCGAAGACAATCATCGTGATCGACGATTCGCAGGTCATCCGCGAGCAGGTGAGCATCGTCCTCAAGCAGGCCGGTTACGACGTCGTCGAGGCCGAGGACGGCGTCGAGGGCGCCACCGCGATCAAGAACCATCCGGGCGCGTCGCTCGCGATCTGCGACGTGAACATGCCGAAGCTGGGCGGGCTCGAGATGCTCGAGGCGCTGAGGAGTCAGGCGACCGCCGCCGCGCTGCCGATCATCATGTTGACCACCGAGGGCCGCCCCGACCTCATCGAGCGCGCGCGCGCTTCGGGCGCCAAGGGCTGGATGGTCAAGCCCTTCAAGCCGACGATGCTGCTCGCGGCGGTCCGGAAGATCGCGGGCGAGGCCGCATGATGCAGGGCGCCGAACACGTGTCCCGACCGAGGACGAGAGACGAGGAGGACGCTCCGCGTTCGTCCCGGCTCGTCCCGGCGCGGGGCATGGACGAGGCGCGCGTGCTCATCGTCGACGACGACGACGTGGCCCGGACCGCCGCTGCGGAGGCACTGCGAGCGGTCGGCTTCGTGGTCGACGAGGCGTCGAACGGGCTCGACGCGCTGAAGGTGTTCCAGGCGAGGCGTCCGCACATCGCGCTGCTCGAGGTGATGACGCCGTTCCTCGACGGCTTCTCGACCTGCCGTGCCATGCGCGAGCTCGCGGGCGGCCAGGACGCGTCGATCGTCATGATGACCGACCACGACGACATCGAGTCGCTGCAGTTCGGCTACGACGCGGGCGCCACCGATTTCCTCACGAAGCCCGTCAACGCGATCCTGCTCCAGCACCGCATGAAGTACATGCTCCGCGCCGCCGAGAGCGTCGACGAGCTTCGACGCAGCGAGCGGAAGATCGCGCATCTCGCGTACCACGATGCGCTGACCGGCCTTCCCAACCGACGCTCGCTCGAACGCTACATGGCGCGGCTCCTCGGGGAAGAAGCGGCGCCCCCGGGCGCGGTGTTCCTCATCGACCTCGACGGCTTCAAGCGGGTGAACGACACGTTCGGTCACAGCGCCGGCGACGAGCTCATCTGCGAGGTCGGACGACGCGTCACGCATTGCTTCGGAATCGACGAGGCCGCCGAGGACTACCAGCGTGGGGGGCGGCGTCCGTTCCTCGCGCGGCTCGGAGGCGACGAGTTCGTGTTCGTCGACCCGTACGCGAGCGACGCGCAGGACGCGACGATCGTGGCAAGCCGCATGCTGGCGGCGATCGGCTCGGTCTTCGAGCTGCGCGGTCACGAGATCGTGATCACCGCCAGCATCGGCATCACCCTCGTCGCCGACGCCCACGGCAGCGTCGAGGCCCTTCTCCAGCGCGCCGACTCGGCCATGTACGACGCCAAGGCGCACGACCGGAACAACGCGCGCTTCTATTCGCGGACGCTGAGCGAGGACGCGCGCGCCCGTCTCGAGATGGAGACCTCGCTGCGCAGCGCGCTCGCCCTCGGGCAGCTCGAGGTCTTCTACCAGCCGAAGATCGACGTGCCGACCGAGGAGATCACGGGGGCCGAGGCGCTGCTGCGCTGGCGGAACTCCGAAGGCGTCATGGTGCCGCCCGACGCGTTCATCCCGATCGCGGAGGAGACCGGGCTCATCGTCCAGATCGGGCGCTTCGTTCTCGAGCAAGCCTGCGAGCAGGCGCGCCTCTGGCAGGAGGACCCCGCGACGCGTGGTCTGCGCTGCGCCGTCAACGTGTCGGCGCGCCAGTTCCGGGAGCCCAACTTCGTGGACGACGTGAAGCGCATCCTCGCCGCCACTGGCCTCGCGCCGGGCTTTCTCGAGCTCGAGATCACCGAAGGCACGCTCATGAACGACACCAAGGTCGCCCGCGAGGTGCTGAGCGACCTGAAGCGGCACGGCATCTGGCTGGCGCTCGACGACTTCGGCACCGGCTACTCGTCCCTCGGCTACCTCCGCCGCTTCCCGTTCGACACGCTGAAGGTCGATCGCTCCTTCGTGCGCGACGTGCTCACGGACGAGGGAAGCGCCGCCATCACCGGCGCGGTCGTCGCCATGGCGCAGCGGCTCCGGCTCAACGTCGTGGCCGAGGGCGTCGAGACCCGCGACCAGCTCGAGTACCTGCGGTCGCTCGGCTGCGCGCAGGTCCAGGGCTTCCTGTTCTCGCCGGCGATCCCGGCGGCGGCGTTCCGGTCCTGGGTGACGGGCCGCGTGATGGCCGCCCACGACGGCCTCCCGCGCCTGATGCCGCGCCCCGGCCGCAACAGCGCGATCCCTCCGCTGTTCTAGTGGGGCTCCGCCCCTCGCTTCGCGAGCCTCCCCGGATACGTCGCGCGACCGGCAGCGCTGCGTGATTGGCCTGCGGCCAACGGCGCTGCGCGCCGATCGTCACGCTCCTCGAACTGCTAAATCCGCCACATTTTTTCGTCGTCGAGCTTTGCGCGCTTCGGGATGACCACGAGGCCGTTCTCGGTGACGAAGAATCGTTTCCGGTCGGCCTCGAGGTTGAAGCCGACCTCGACGCCCGCCGGGACCTCGACGTCCTTGTCGATGATGCACCGGCGAATCTTGGCATGCCGGCCGACCCGCACGCGCTCGAAGAGCACCGACTCCTCGACCTCGCTGAACGAGTTGATGCGGCAGCCGACCGACAGCACCGAGCGATGGATGCGACCGCCCGAGATGATGCAGCCGTGGCTGACCATCGAGTCGGTGGCGATGCCGACGCGCGCGTGCGCCTCGTCGCGGAAGACGAACTTGGCGGGCGGGTCGTGGGTGACGCCGGTGCGAATGGGCCAGCGCTCGTTGTAGAGATTGAAGAGCGGGTGGATCGAGATGAGGTCCATC
The DNA here is from genome assembly GCA_028287035.1 of Labilithrix sp. Next base: position 33,392 of record JAQBQL010000208.1, read on the forward strand.
TGCGCGTCCCAGTACGCTTCGATCGTCCCGATGTCGCGCCAGTAGGCGTGGCCGCGCGGCTCCTCGCCGGGGACGATGTTCTTGTTGAAGTCGTACACGTAGACGTCCTGCCCGTCGGCGACCATGCGCGGGAGGATGTCGTGGCCGAAGTCGTGCTTGCTCGTCTCGACGCCCGCGTCGCGATGCAGCTCGCGCATGAGATCGTCGGTGCGGAAGATGTAGTTGCCCATCGAGGCGAGGCACATGTCGTCCGACCCGGGCATGGTCGGCGGGTTCTGCACCTTCTCGTGGAAGCCGATGATGCGTCCGTCGCTGTCGATCTCGAGCACGCCGAAGTCGCGCGCCTCGCGCTTGGGCACGGGAATGGCGGCGACGGTCGCGGCGGCGTCACGGGCGTGGTGCGCCTGGATCATCTGCCGGATGTCCATCTTGTAGACGTGGTCGCCGCCGAAGATGCAGACGATCTCCGGCGTCTCGTCGGTGATGACGTGCTGGCACTGGTAGACAGCGTCCGCCGAGCCCTTGAACCACGAGAGGCCGGTGCGCTGCTGCGCGGGGATCGCCTCGATGAACTGGTCGAGGATGGGCGACAGCCGCCAGACGCGCGCGATGTGCTCCTCGAGCGACGCGCTCTTGTACTGCGTCAGGATCTTGATCCGCGACAGCCCGGAGTTGACGAAGTTCGACAGCACGATGTCGACGATCCGGTAGCGGCCTGCGAAGGGGACCGCGGGTTTGGCCCGGTCGAGCGTGAGCGGGTAGAGGCGCTTGCCCTCGCCACCTGCGAGGATCATCACCAGGATCTGATTGGGATCGTACGTGAACCCTGAAGGCATTTTGCAGGCACGAGGATAGAGCAGGGCAGGGGGGTCCACGCTAGAATCCGGCTGTGGCCGAAGGCGATCTCATGGACTTGCCGCGCCCGGTGACCGCCACTGCGGCGCACGTGCTCCAGGTTGCTGCGTCCTGCTCGCTACGCGGCGTCCGTGGGGCCATGGCCACCGTCGTGGAGCGCCACGGCTCCGCACCGGGGACTCCCGGACAGAAGCTCTACCTCGCGGAGGACGGGACCTGCGTGGGCACGGTCGGAGGCGGCGCCATCGAACGGGAGACCCTGCGGGCCCTGCTCGCCATCGCGTCGGACCCGCTCGCGAGGCACCGCATGCAGGCGTTCAAGCTCGGGGCGGAGCTCGGGATGTGCTGCGGCGGTCGCCTCGAGGTGCTCGTGGAGCCCATCGAGGGCGTCACGCCGTGCCTCGTCGTCGGCGGAGGTCACGTCGCCAGCGTGGTCGCGCCGATGCTCGCCAGGCTCGGGTTCGCCGTCACCGTGGTGGACGCGCGCGAAGGGTGGGGCGACGCGAACCGCATCGAGGGCGTTCGCTGCGTCACCGGCGATCACGACGACATCGACGACGTGGATCCGCGCGGGGTGTGCCTCGTCATGACCCACGATCACCAGCTGGACCAGGAGGCGATCGCGTGGGCGCTCGCCCGCGGCTTCGCGTTCGTCGGCGGGATCGGCAGCCGGGCGAAGGCCGAGCGCACGCGGCAGCGGCTCGAGGCGCGCGGGGTGGCCGCCCACGACGTCGCGCGGGTGCGCATGCCGCTCGGGCTCGAGATCGGGGCGCGCCTGCCCGACGAGATCGCGGTCGCGGTGGCCGCGGAGCTCGTCGCGTGGAAGAAGCGCGTCCGCCCGCGTGGCGGAGGGCGCGAGCGATGACGCGGGCTGACGCACGTCGCGCGGGCCGCGCTCTCTCCTTCGGGGTTTCGCCCGTCCCGGCTATCCTCGACGGCGATGGCTTCCGGTTTCGATTTCGTCCTCAACGGCCGCACCGTGCACGTCGACGGTGTGTCCAACAGCGTCTCGCTCCTCTCGTGGCTCCGTAACAACGGCCGGCCCGGCTCGAAGGAGGGGTGCGCGGAGGGCGACTGCGGGGCCTGCTCCGTCGCCATCGTCGACACCAACGCGCACGGCCAGCGGACGTACCGCGCCATCAACAGCTGCATCACGCTCCTGCCGATGGTCGCCGGGCGCGAGATCGTCACCGTCGAAGGGGTCGCGCCCGCCGAGGGCGAGCTGCATCCGGTGCAGGAGGCGATGGTCGCAAGCTACGGCTCCCAGTGCGGGTTCTGTACGCCGGGGTTCGTCGTGTCGATGTTCGAGGGCTACTACCGACCCGACCTCGATTCGCGCGAGAAGCTCGGCGATCAGCTCAACGGAAATCTCTGCCGCTGCACCGGGTACCGTCCCATCCGCGAAGCCATGGAGGACGCGCTCGCGGCGCGTGCCGGTCGCCCCGAGGATCTGTTCCAGCTGCGCTTGAAGAAGAACGACGGCGGCGTCCCGGGGGTGGAGCTCGAGGGGCCGGACGGCCAGCGCTTCCTCCGCCCCGCGTCGCTCGCGGCGCTCCTCGCGATCAAGGCCGAGCACCGGGAGCGCGCCGAGCTCGTCGCGGGGGCGACCGAGATCGGCGTCTACATCAACAAGGCGCACCGACGCTACCCGCTGCTCGTCTCGACCGAGGGCGTCCGCGAGCTGTCCCGGATCGAGCGGACCGACGCGGCCTTCGTCATCGGCGGAGGCGCCACGTTGACGGCGCTCGAGGAGGCGCTCGGCGGCGAGTACCCGATGATCGACAAGATGCTGTGGGCCTTCGCAGCGCGGCAGATCAGGAACCGCGCGACGCTCGCCGGCAACATCGTCACCGCCTCGCCGATCGGGGACATGGCGCCCCTGCTGCTCGCGCTCGACGCCGAGGTCATCCTCGCCAGGAAGGGCGGCGAGCGCACCGTGCCGATCGCCGCGTTCTTCGTCGGCTACCGGAAGACGGTGCTCGAGGCCGACGAGATCGTCCGCGCCATCGTGCTCCCGCGCAACGTGGTGAAGGTCGCGGGGACGCGGCGCCTCATGGACTCGTACAAGGTCTCGAAGCGGCGCGAGCTCGACATCTCGATCGCCGCCGCCGCCTTCGTCGTCGAGGTGGATGCCGCGGACGTGGTCCGTCACGTGCGCCTCGCCTACGGCGGGGTCGCGGCGACGCCGGTGCGCGCCCGCAAGGCCGAGGCCTTCCTGCTCGGAAAGCCCTGGACCTCGGCCACCGTCGAGGAGGCGACGGAGCTGCTGCTGACCGACCTGACCCCGATCGGCGACCACCGGTCGGGCGCCGAGTTCCGCCGCGACCTCGTGGGCAGCCTCCTTCGGAAGTTCCATGCGGGCGAGACGAGCGCCGCGCAGGACGCGAAGCTCGGGTTCGAGCGCGAGCCGTGGCCGCTGCCCACGACCGACCCGAGCCGCGACCTCGCGCACGAGAGCGCGGTCGGTCACGTGACCGGCGCCGCCCTCTACGTGGACGACACGGCGCGCCGGCGGCCGATGCTCGAGGTGTGGCCGGTGACGAGCCCGCACGCGAGCGCGCTCGTCACGAGCGTCGACGTCACCGACGCGCTGGCCATGCCCGGCGTCGTGACCATCCTGACCGCGAAGGACGTCCCCGGCATGAACGACGTCGGCGCGGTCCGCCACGACGAGCCGCTCTACGCGGAGACCGAGGTGCTCTATCACGGGCAGACCGTCGCCCTCGTGGTCGGCGAGTCCGCGGATCTCTGCCGCCAGGCCGCGGCCATGGTGAAGGTGACGTACGAGCCGCGCTCCGCGATCCTCGGCGCGCGCCAGGCCGTTGCCGAGGGAAGCTTCCACACGCAGCCGCACGTGATCAAGCGCGGCGACTGTGCGGCGAGCCTCGCCGCGTCACCGTTCCGGCTCGCCGGCGAGCTCGACATCGGCGGCCAGGAGCACTTCTACCTCGAGGCCCATGCCGCGTGGGCCGAGGCGGGCGAGGACGGCGAGGTGTTCGTCTCGTCCTCCACGCAGCACCCGAGCGAGGTGCAGGCGGTCGTCGGGCATGTCCTCGATCTGCCGCGCAACAAGATCACGGTCCAGTCGCCGCGCATGGGCGGCGGCTTCGGGGGCAAGGAGACCCAGGGCAACGGCTGGGCGGCGCACGTCGCCCTGGCGGCGGTGCGCACGAAGCGACCGGTCCGCGTCCAGCTCGATCGCGACATCGACATGCAGACCACCGGAAAGCGCCACCCGTTCTACGCGCGCTACGAGGTCGGCTTCGATGCCGAGGGGCGCGTGCAGGCGGCGAAGATCGATCTGTTCGCCGACGGCGGCTGGGCGCTCGATCTGTCGGAGTCGATCTGCGACCGCGGGCTCTTCCACCTCGACAACGCGTACTTCCTGCCGGCCGTCGAGCTCACCGGACGCGTCGCGAAGACGAACGTGACCTCGCACACCGCCTTCCGCGGCTTCGGGGGTCCCCAGGGCATGCTCGTGATCGAGGAGGTCATGGACCGGATCGCGCGGCGGCTCGGCCTCGCGCCGGAGGTGGTCCGCGAGCGGAACCTCTATCGCGGCACCGGCGAGACGAACACGACCCCGTACGGTCAGGAGCTCGGCGATCAGCGCCTCGGCCCGCTGTGGACGTCGCTCACCGCGAGCGCGCGGCTCGCCGAGCGCCGCCGCAGCATCGCCGCCTTCAACGAGAAGAGCCCGCGGATCAAGCGCGGCATCGCCATCACCCCCGTGAAGTTCGGGATCTCGTTCACCGCGACCTGGCTGAACCAGGCGGGCGCGCTCGTCCTCGTGTACCGCGACGGCACCGTGCAGGTGAACCACGGCGGCACCGAGATGGGGCAGGGGCTCTACACGAAGATGAAGGGCGTCGCGATGCGCGAGCTCGGCGTCCCCGGTGACATCCTCCGCGTGATGAAGACGCAGACCGACAAGGTGCCGAACACGTCGGCCACCGCGGCGTCGAGCGGTGCGGATCTGAACGGCGCCGCGGTGCGCGCCGCCTGCATCACGCTGCGCGAGCGTCTCGCGCCCATCGCCGCCGAGCTCATCGGCGCGGAAGGGTCGATGACCGTGCCCGAGGGAGCGGTGCTCTTCGAGAACGGGTTCGCGCGCGCCCCGCAGGTACCGGGCGTCGCCATCCCGTGGGACCGCGTCGTCGACCGCGCGTACATGAAGCAGATCTCGCTCTCGGCGCAGGGCTACTACCGCACGCCAGGCATCGGCTACGACAAGGCGAAGGGCAAGGGGAAGCCCTTCTACTACTTCGCGTATGGCGCGGCGGTCAGCGAGGTCGAGGTCGACGGCTACACCGGCATGAAGCGCGTGCTCGCCGTCGACATCCTCCAGGACGTCGGCACCTCGCTGAACCACCGCATCGATCGCGGGCAGATCGAGGGCGCCTTCGTGCAGGGCATGGGGTGGCTCACCGGCGAGGAGCTGAAGTGGAGCAAGGACGGGCGGCTCCTCACGCACTCGGCGAGCACGTACCAGATCCCTTCGTTCGGTGACGCTCCGGAGCGCTTCACGGTCACGCTGCTGCCGAACGCGGCGCAGGACGGCGTCGTGCACGGCAGCAAGGCGGTCGGCGAGCCGCCGCTGATGCTCGCGATCAGCGTCCGCGAGGCGATCCGTGACGCCATCGCGGCGTTCGGCGCGCCGGGCGGCGACGTCCCGCTTCCGGCGCCGGCCACGCACGAGGCGATCCTCGCGACCCTCTCCGCCCGCGTCCGCGCGATCGCTCCTGCCTCGCAGGGGGCCCGCGCCGCGGAGTGACGCGGCGGACGGTCAGCGCGCGAACGTCTTGACGGATTCGAGGAGCGCCGCCCACTTCACGGGCTTCGTGAGGATGCACTTCACCCCGAGCCCGCTGCTCGTCGCCTCCACGTCGGCAGCGCCCGAGAGGACCACCACCGGGATGGCCGCCAGCTCGGGGTCGGCGAGCATCTCGCGGCGCAGCTGCCAGCCGTCCATGACGGGCATCATCAGGTCGAGCAGGACCAGACGCGGCGCGGCGAGGTCGGCGCGCAGCCGCTCGAGCCCCTCGCGTCCGTTCCGCGCGGTGTCGACCTCGTATCCGGTGTCGACGAGCATCTCCGCGAGGATCTCGCGGATTTCGTCATCGTCCTCGATGATCAGGATCGGCGCCATGAGCGGAAGTGCGGGCGATGGGGGTGGCCGGAAGGGCCGCCGGGAACGCCACCTCGAAGGTGCTGCCCTCGCCGACCTCTGATTTCACCGTCACGCGCGCATGCAGATTGTCCACGATCTGGCGCACGAGAGAAAGCCCCAGGCCCACCCCCGGGACGTGCTTCTGCCGCATCGGCTGGAGCGGCTGGAAGGGCTCGAAGATGCGGGTCCGGGCGTCGTGGGCGATCCCGGGTCCGGTGTCGGCGATGCGCACGATGCGCTGCGTCCCGTTCTGCTCGACGGCGACCGTGACGGTGCCGTGCTCGGTGAACTTGACGGCATTCGAGAGGAGGTTGACGAGGACGAGGCGAACCAGCTTGGGGTCGCTCTCGAGCCGCACGCGCTCGCGGCGCGACTCGAGCACGAGCTTCAACCCCTTCCGCGTGGCCTCCGGCCTGACCTCCGCCAGGGCCTCCTCCACCAGGGGCGCGAGATCGAACGTCTCGACGCTCAGCGCGACCAGGCCGCTCTGAACGCGTGCATATTGCAGCAATGTGTCGACGAGGTCGGCGAGGCGCGTCGTGGCGCCGTCGAGGCGCTGGACGATCGACTTGTCGCGCGGCTCGAGGGACCGCTCGCCGAGGCGGTCGACCAGGAGCTGGATGGCGGTGAGCGGCGTCCGGAGCTCGTGCGAGACGAGCGCGAGGAAGCTCGTCTTCAAGGCGCTCGCCTCCGCGGCGCGGTCGCGGGCCATCCGCGCGCGGGCCAGCTGCACGAGGTTGCCGATGCGGGCGAGGAGCTCCTCGGGGGAGAAGGGCTTCACGACGTAGTCCTGCGCGCCGCTCCGCAGGACGCGCGCCCGGGTCGGCTCGTCGGCAATCCCGGTGAGCAGCACGATGGGCACGTCGTCGAACAGGGGGTCCCGACGCAGCTCGGCGACGAGCTCCTCGCCCGACTGCGACGGAAGGGTGAGGTCGGTGAGGACGGCGTCGGGGCGAAGGCTCCGCGCGAGGGCGATCGCCTCCGCGCCGTCGTACGCGTGCTCGACGCGGTAGCGACGGGAGAGCACCTCGGCCACGTACGCGTGCATGTCGGCGTCATCCTCGACGAGGAGCACCGTGCTGCGTGGGCCGTCCTGCGTGGCGGCGGCCGCGGTCCGCGCGAGGCGGACGGAGTCGAGCTCGCTCGCCTCGCTCGCCGCCGCTTCTTCGTCGGCGCTGCGGTCCGCCGGATGGACCGTCACGCCGGCGGGCGCGCGGAGCGGGAGGACGACGCGGAAGAGGGCGCCGCCCTCGACCGCGTCTCCGATGTCGATGGTGCCGGCGTGCAGCGCGACGATCTCGCGCGTGATCGCGAGCCCGAGGCCCGTGCTCCCGCCGCCGGCACGCGGCTTCGCGTCGCCGCGCGCGAAGCGCTCGAACACGCGTGCGCGCTGATCGGCCGGGATGCCGGGCCCGCTGTCGGCGACCGTGACCACCACGTCCTCGGCGCGTCGCTCCACCGTGGCCCGCACCGCACCGCCGTCCGGCGTGAACTTCAAGGCGTTCGCGAGCAGGTTGAACACGACCCGCTCGATCTTGCGCGCGTCGATCTCGGCAGCGACCTCGACGGGGGCCTCGATGCGCAGGGCGATCCCGTGCTCCTCCGCGAGCGCCTCGAAGTGGCTGGCCGAGGCGCGCACCAGCGCCGCGACGTCCGTGGTGCGGTAGTCGAGGGCGACCTGGCCCGCATCGAGGCGCGCGACGTCGAGCAGCGCGTTGACCTCCTTCAACAGGGTGCGCGCGTTGCGCACGATGAGCTCCACGTCGCGGCGGTGTGCCGGTGCGAGGGCGGCGCTCGCGAGCATCCGCTCCGCTGGGCCCAGGATCAGCGTGAGCGGGGTTCGCAGGTCGTGCGAGACGTTCGCGAACAGATCATCCTTGCGGCGCTCCAGCTCCTTGGCCGTCTCGTGGGCGGTCGCGAGATCGGCGAAGGCCGACTCGAGCTTCTGGCCGCGCTCGTGGGCGAGCTCCGCGGCCCGGGCGAGGCGCACCGCCTTCGGGACGAGCGGCACGAGCATCACCGCCGTTCCCACGCTCGCGGCGGCGGTGACCGCGCGCAGGGCGCCGTCGAGCCAGTAGTAGGGCTGCCAGATCGTGAGGACGTCCGAGAAGTGCGTGAAGCCGCAGGTGACGATGAAGATGCCGAACGCGAAGTACATCCACGAGAACGGCACGTCGCGGATGCGCTTCACGATGACGTAGAGCGTGGACGAGATCGCGACGTACGCGCCGCCGATGAGGAGGTTGGCGACGACCTGCAGCCACACCATCTCCGGCGACCAGAGGTAACAATGACCGTGCGGCATGAAGTTGCCGGCAAGCAGTCGACCCAGCGCTTCCCACATCGATGCGACCTCCGCGACAGCCAAGGACGTATCGCGCGCGCCGGGCGTGCGTAAAGGCAAGGGAGCACGCGGACAGGAACGCGGGGACAAACCGCGACCACCGCCGCGGCGCCTGGGCGCAGCGACGGTGGCGACGGGAGCACGGAGATCCGGCCGTGTCCGGTCAGAGCGTGAAGATGTCCTTCGACAGGCCGGCCGGCGCGGCCGGGATGGTGCGGACGTTGCCGACGGAGTCGGTCGCGGAGCGCGCATCGATGGCGGCGCCGCCGGCGCCCGGCGTGATCACCGAGTCCTTCACGGTCGGCGCGGCGCCCGAGTGGTAGATGCCGAACGACGGGCCGTTGCTGCCGTTCGTGCTGATGCCGGCCGCTCCCCCGTTGCCGCCGCGAGCCGCCACGTTCGGGGCGCCGGCGGCGGGAACGCCGGGGGCGCCGCCCATGGTCGGCGAGCTACCGAAGGTCCCCGCTCCACCCTGGCCGCCCGTGCCGGCGGTCAGCTTCACTCCGTCGAGCACGATCGGGCTCTCGAACAGCGCGATCGCGATGCTCGCGCCGCCACCGGTGCCCGGCTTTCCTGCGAGCCCCGGGCAACCGCCCGCGCCGCCGCCGGCCCCACTCGCGCCGTGCCACATCTCGCCCACCGGCTGGTTGATGGGCAGCGTCGTGGCGGTGCCGTTGCCGCCGGCACCGCCCGAGCCGGGAGCGCCCGCCGTACCCGCGCGGCCGTCCTCGGGGACGTAGCCGTCGAGGCCGAGCGTTCCGACGGTCGACGCGCTCGCGCCATCGACGCCCTTTCCGCCGGTGGCTCCCGTCTTGAATTCGCCGTTCGTCGGGAGGAGGTTCATGTACGGCTCGGCAACCGAGGCGGCGAGCCCGCCTGGCACCGACATCACGAAGCGGAAGACGCCGGCGGCGCCGCCGCGGCCTCCCGGCTCGCCGTCGTGACCGGCCTCGCCCAGACAGATGCCGGGGCGCGCCGGGCCCATCGCGTTCGCATAGCCGCCCCCGAGGCTCTTGGGGCACGCGAGACCGAGGGAGCCGCACGGCGCCGCCTGGCGCCCGGGGTCGCCATCGAGCGACGCGGCGGGGACGAGCTGGAGGCCTTCCGCGCCGGCCGCGCCACTCGCGCCCTTGCCCGAGGTGATCGACGACTTCGCGACCGCGAGGCCCGGCGCGTGGACCGCGAGGAGCCCGATCGAGCTGCCCGACG
>JAQBQL010000220.1 GCA_028287035.1 Labilithrix sp.
CCGCCCCACGGCTGCGTCTGCGGCGGGCCCCGCGACGACGACCGCCGCCCCGGCGCCCCCGACCTCCGCAGCGCCGCCGCCGCCCGCGACCAACGCGCACGACATGCAATCCATCCCTCGCAAATGAACGGCCGCACGACGTCGCCTCTGCACCGCCGCTGGCCCGCTCGCCTCGCCGTCACGCTCGCCGCGCTCACCGCGCTCGGCGTCGCCGCCCCGGCCACCCTGGCGCACGCCGACGCTCCGGCCAACGAGGCGGCCGCCGAGGCGCTCTTCACGGAGGCCCGCGCCCTCATCGATGCGGGACGCGTCGCCGAGGGGTGCACGAAGCTCGAGGCGAGCCAGTCGCTCGATCCTGGCACCGGGACGCTGCTCCACCTCGCCGACTGCTACGAGCGGACCGGCCGCACCGCGAGCGCGTGGGCACGCTTTCGCGAGGCCGCGGCGCGTGCCGCTCACGACCACCGCGCCGACTGGGAGACGATCGCGAGGACGCGCGCCGCCGAGCTCGAGCCGAAGCTCGCGCGCCTTCGCATCGACGCGCCCGCCGGAGCCTCGGTACGGCGTGACGGCGTCGACCTCCCCGCCGGCGCCCTGGGCGCGGCGCTCCCCATCGACCCCGGCGCGCACGTCGTCGACGCCACCGCTCCAGGCAAGCAGCCGTGGCGCGGCAGCGTGGACGCCGTCGCGGCGCGCACCGTGACGATCACCGTGCCGCCGCTCGTCGCCGTGCCGGCCGGCGAAACCCCCACCTCCACCGGCTCCAGCCTCCGCCCGGCCGGCTTCGTCGTCGGCGGCATCGGCGTGGTCGGCCTCGGCATCGGCGCAGCGCTCGGGCTCAGCGCGATCTCGCTCAACAACCGGTCGAAGGACGTCTGCCCCGAGCCCGGCCTCTGCGCCGACGCCGGCGCGCGCGACGACGCCGCCAGCGCGCGCCGCGCCGCCACGATCTCGACGACTGCGTTCGTGGCCGGCGGCGTGCTGCTCGCGGCAGGCATCACGCTCGTCGTGCTCGCGCCGCATCATGCGTCGCCATCGTCAGCGAGCGCGCGCGCGCGGCTCCGGCTGGCAGGGTCAGCGGCGCTCGTCGAGGGAACATGGTGAAGCGACTCGCCCTCGGCGCAGGGATCGCGGCGCTCGCAGGCTGCGCGTCGCTCATCGACATCAACCAGCTCGACGCCCCGCCTGCCAGCGGCGCGAGCGACGGCGGATGCGGCGTCGACGGCGGCGTCCAGCACCTCGTCGCCACGCCGCGCGGCGTCCACACCGCGCTCGACGGCACCGACGTGTACATCACGCGTGCCGACCCGCCGCACGACAGCACGGTGGCTCGCTGCTCGAAGTGCGGCTGCACCGAGGTCACCGTGCTCGCGCGCCTCGCCCAGCCGGGCGGCATCGCGGTCGACGACCGGTTCGTCTTCTACACGGACGCCGTCGCGCAGGGCACCGTCACCCGGATCGACAAGGCCGACCCGACGCAGCTCGCGCAGATCCCCGGGCAGGACACGCCGTTCGGGATCGTGGTCGACGACACGTTCGTGTACTGGACCGTGCTCGGCGGCGACAGCGTCGCCACGGCCGGCGTGTGGCGCGCGCGCAAGAGCGACCTCGGCGAGGTGACGCGCCTCGTGAAGGTCGACACGCTCCCCTCGAACCTGATCCCGTACGCGCTCGCCCTCGACGAGACGTATCTCTACTTCACGACCGCGCCCGATCTCAGCGGGCAGCCCGACATTCCGTGTGCCGCGACCGACGGCATCACGTACGGCTCGGTGCGCCGCGTGAAGAAGCAGGGCGGACTCCAGACCGCCGAGGTGCTCGCGTCCGGGCAGGCCTGTCCGGTGGGTCTCGCCGTCGACGGCGCCGGCGTCTACTGGGCGAACCTCGGGTCCGGTGGAGGCGCGGGAGGAAGCGTCTGGTCGGCGCCCCTGGACGGTGGGGCAGGGGCGCAGCTCGTCGGGCAGGTGGGGCGCCCCACGTCGCTCACGCTCCACGCGGGACGCGTCGCGTGGAACGCCCCGGGCAACCAGCGCGTCGACACGTGCACTCTACCCGGATGTACGGACGTGACCTCGCTGGGGCGCGAGCAGCCGAACCCGTCCGGCGTGAGCTCCGATGGCACGGGCGTCTACTGGGTCGACCTCGGCACGAGCGAACGCAACTTCAACGATGGGGCCATCGTCCGCGCGAGCCCCTGAGGCCGTCTCAGCGCACGAAGGCGACGGCGCGCGCGAGCACGCCGGCCCGGGCGTGGACGGCGCGGACCACGTCGCTCGTCGCGCGGTCCATGGTGTCGAGGTCGTCGGGCTCGATGCGGACGCCATGGCGAGCCCGCTCGAGGATGGTCGCGCACGTCCCGGCGGCCGGGATGCCGACGCGCCGGGCGAGGGCCTGCGGCTGCTCGCCGTCCCGAGGGTGGATGCCGGCGTCGCGGAGGGCGACGAGCATTCGTTCCCAGTGGTTCGAGATGCGCTGATCGACGGGCTCGTTCCAGAACGGGCGCGCGAGGTGACGGAGGCGGAGCGCCCGCCGGGCGCTGCGCACGCCCAGCACCGCGGCGAGCGCGGCGAGCGCCGCGAGGCCGATGCCCCTCCAGGGGGCTCCGTCACCCGCCATGGCCCGCGGCTCGGGCGCGGCAGTTACGTAGGGCGCAAAAGCGGTGAGCGCCGGCGCGCCGGCCGCGGACGGCGTCGCCGTCGTGACCGCGTGGGCCGTGGTGGCCGGCACCGAGGTCTTCGGTCCGTGCGGCGCCGCCTTCACGACGGGCGCGGCCGCCGCGGGATGCGCCGCCGGGTGATGCGGCGCGGGCAGCGGCTCCGGCGGCGACACCTCGGGCACGACCGGGTACGTCGAGAGCGGCACGCCCTTTCCCGCAGGACCGAGGTCCTGGTCGCCGACCGCGCCGTGGAGGGTCGGCCCCCCTGCGCCCGGCGCGGGAAGAACGGGCGGACCGTCCGACGTGGGATCGCTGTCCCCGAGCGCGGCGACGCCCGCCGCGCGGTCCTCGCACACGCGGCAGGAGAGCGCCGCGTTCTGTTCGGCGATGCGGTCCTCGTCGGTGCGCGTCGTGCGAGGCGCGAAGTACTCGCGGACGCGCACGACGGGCGCGTCGACGGTCGCCTTGCAACAGGGCTGCGTGCCGGCGGCCTGGAGCGCGAGCGCGTTCGAGAGCGCCACGGCGCGCTCCGCCCGCGCCGCCCGCTCCTTCACCTGCTCGCGCTGCCACAGCGAAGGGCCGATGATCGCCGCGAGGAGCAGCGCGCCGGTCCCGACCCCGACGGTCCAGGCGTGCTCGCCGAACGCGCGCACCGGAGAGTCCCGGAGGACCGATCGCGTGCTTCGCTCCGCGAGCCGCCGCACCGAATGCGCCTGCCAGAGCGCCACGCGCCGCGTCTCGCGGGCGCGCATGAACGCGACGAAGAAGCCGGCGACGCCGGCGAGCAGCGGGAGCGACGCGTAGGCGTCGAAGCCTCCCGGCCCGTCGAGGACGACGAGCATCCAGAGCATCGCCGGATACCAGAAGGACGCGAGACCCCAGCGCTCGGACAGCGAGAGATACCCGCCCGCCACCGCTGGCACGAGCGCGAGACCGAACATCTCGATCGCCGGTCGCCACGGCTCGTAGAGGACGAACACGAAGACGGGCATGAGCCACACCGCGACGACGCCGACTGCCGCGAACACCCACGCGCGGAGGCGCCAGCGCGCGACGAGCTGTCCGCCGGCGAGGCCGACCACCGACCCGAGCCACAGCGCCAGGACGTCGTCAGGAGCGTCGGCGCGCAGCACGGTGATCCCCGCCAGCCCGCAGAGCGTGAAGAGCCAGTAGAGGAGCGCCGTGGTCCATGTGGGCTTCTTCATCGGACGGCCTCCAGCGTGAGCGCGCCGGTGCCCCGGTACCGGACGACGAAGCTGCCCGCCGGCGGGGGCGCGACGTCGGCGCGGAGGGCCATCACCGTGCGGCCGTGGTCACGACGGGCGAGCGCCACGTCGAGCTCGGCGCGCCGGCGCACCGAGAAGCGGTTGTCCGGCGTGCCCATCGGGTAAGCGAGCAGCGCCGGCGAGCGCGGCGTCCACGCGGGCTCGGTGACGAGCTCGGGGAGGACGAGGATCCAGCGGGCGTGCGCGGGCGCCGCGCCGGCATAGAGCACCGCCCGCGAGACCACGTACGTCGACTCGGCGGTGACGAGCTGCTCGACGGTCATGCGGTCCTGCCAGGCCATGCGCGCCCCGAACCGGAGCGCGTCCTGCGCCGCGTGCGCCGAGTAGGGCCGGCGCTCCGCAACGACGGTATCGCCCTGGCGCACTGCCGCGGCGAGCGTCACGCGGGCCCCGGCCTCCGCCAGGTCGCGCGCGACGGCGAGCCACACGGCGACGAGCGCATCGAGCACCTCCGCGGGCGTGTCACAGGCGAGCTCGCTCGCCTCCGGGAAGCACGTGTCGAGCACGAGGCGGACGTGCGGCTGGTCGGGCGGCAGCTCGTCCGGGAGGCGCACGACGACCTCGCCCGCCGCCAGCGAGCGGACCCAGTGGATGCGCCGCACGTCGTCGCCTTGCTGGTACTCGCGGAGGAGGAGGTTGCCCTCGGTGGGCATCCGGTGCGCGCTGCGCGGCGCCCGCGGCCCGTCGCCGAGGTCGAGCAGCGCCGGCGTCTTCGCGACGACGCGTGCCCGCGGGAGCACGGTGAGCTGCGCCCTGCCGACGCGCACGGCCTCCGAGCGACACAGACCGAACGCGTCCTGGAGCCACGCCTCGACGAGCTCGGCCTCGTGCTCGCCGCGCACCGCGGGACCGATCTCGCTCTCGACCACCACCTCGCCGCCCGACTCGTGCGCCTCGAGGGCGACGCGCGCCGCCGCGAAGCGCGGCCCGACCTGGCTCGACGCGAGCAGCCGGTAGCCGAACGGGATCCGCGGCTCGTGGAACGTGAGCTCCTCGTGGACCTCCTCGCCCTCCGTCACGACGGCGGGGACGAAGCGGCGCGTGACCGCGAGGTGCTCCAGCGGGAAGGCGAAGAGCGAGCGCACGACCACCGCGTGGAACAGACCCGACCCGAGCAGACCGACGACGGCAAGGCTCGGCCAGCCGAGGAGGACGGCGAGCACCGTGGCCCCGGCGGCAAGCCACGCGAGCGCGCGGCCCGGCCCCGTGAGCACGTCGAGCTGCTCGAGCAGGGTGGGCCCGCTCCCCGCGCGCCGGCGGACGAGCGCGATCACCGTGCGAGCCACGAGCGCCGCCGCGGCCACGCCCCACAGCGGGCAGAGGAAGAGCGTGACCGTGCCGGCGAGCCGACCGCTGCCCCCGCCGCTCGCCACCGCGAACGCTATCATCCACGCTGCGAGCGAGGGCACGACGAGGCAAGCGAGCCCGAAGAGGCGCCTCGCGACGGTGCGGGCTGGCCGGCGCATCGCTAGCGCCCCCGGCTTCCCGCGGCGTGGATCGCGCGCAGGCGGTCGGTCACCTCGGCCGGTGAGATCCAGAGCCGGTGCCGGAGCACGTCGGGCGCCATGTCGATGAGATCGTCGAGCGTCACGAACTCGCGGCCCGCGAGGATGGCGCGCGCCTGGGCAGCGCGCATCCACGCCAGCGTCGCGCGCGGGCTCACCATGTGCCCGCTGCTCGCGCCGCGCCGGAGGCCGTCGACGTAGGCGACGGCCGCTCGCTTCACCTCGGGCGACGCATGGATCATGGGAACGGTGCGCTGCCACTCCACGAAGCTCGCGGCGGGGATCACCGCCGGGATCGCCTCACCCGGCGCGGTGCCGGCAAGGTGCGTGTCGAGCACGCGCACCTCGTCCTCGGGCGACGGGTAGCCGAGCTCCAGCATGATCATGAACCGGTCGATCTGCGCCGCCGGCAGCGGGAAGGTCCCCTCGTGGTCCTGCGGGTTCATGGTGGCGAGGACCTGGAAGGGATCGGCCATCCGGTGCGACGTGCCGTCGACCGTCACGGTGCGCTCCTCCATCACCTCGAGCAGCGCCGACTGCGTCTTCGGGGTGGCGCGGTTGATCTCGTCGGCGAGGAGGATGTTCGTGAACACCGGGCCGGGCCGGAACACGAACGTCCCGGACTGCGCGTCGTAGATGGTCGCGCCCGTCACGTCCATCGGCATCAGGTCGGGCGTGAGCTGCACGCGTCCGAAGCGCGCGCCGAGCGCCGCCGCGATGGTCTTGCAGAGCAGCGTCTTGCCGACCCCGGGCGCGTCGACGAGGAGCACGTGCCCGCGCGCCGCCATCGCCGCGAGCACGCGCGTCACGACGTCATGCTTGCCGATGACGACGCGGTCGACCGCGGCGATGACCTCGAGCATCTCGGAACGCACCCGCTGCACGCGCGCCCGGAGCGGGTCGACGACCGGCGCGGCACGGCGCGCGTCGGGCTCGGGGGAACGGTAGCTGTCCTGGACGTGCTCCACGATGTCCTCCTCGAGCGACGGGACGCCTTGATGGCGCGGAAGGTGACCGACGAGCGAGCGCGCGACGCGCTCCTTCATGGTTGGAGCGGCCGGTGAGAGCACCGCGTTCGCGGCAGCCGCGCTGCCGTCGAGCCCCCACGCGCCGAGGAACGATCGTACCACGCGCCCGCGCACCGGGTCGCTCCCGGCGAGCTCGAGGAGCAGGTCGGCGAGCGCGCCGCGCAGCGCGAGCGGAACGAGGGGCGCGAGCTCCTCCGGCGTCGCCGGGACGAAGTCGTGCTCCGTGAGCGGGGCCAGCGAGAGCCGCACGAGCGCGCGGTTCGCGTGCGCGACGAGCGCCGCCGGGACCGGAGGCGCAGCGGCCAGCACGTTCGCCACCACGCGGCCCACCTCACGGCGGTCGACGAGGGGCGCGTACGGGGTCGGGTGCGGGCTCGTCATACCGGGTGCGGACGACGGATCTCCGCCCGTGGTCGTGACGAACGCCGGCCCCGCGCGATTCATTCCTTCTCTGTAGACACGCGAGATCGCGCGTCCATGGGAGACGTGGCGAATGGTCCGTGAGCGGGCGTGAGTGGCGGCACGCGCCTTGCGGAAGGGGCAGCGCAATCATGAAACGCCCGCTTATTTCCGCGATCCACGGCGACCTTGCTGCTGGTTACCACCCGCACTGCGGCCAGACGCCGTCGGCGCCGGCGCAGGAGAACATGCGACACGTCCCGGTCCTCTCACTCCTCTTCCTGCTGCTGCCCGGTGTCGTGGGCTGCGCCGCGATCCGCGGGCTCGACGACTACACGACCGCGGACCCGGCGGCCGCGCTCCCCGCGGAGGACGCGGGCGGAGGAGGCCCGGTCGGCACGGAAGACGCGGGCATCCCCCCGACGGGCTGCCAGTCCAACCAGGAGTGCCTCGCCCTCGCGCCGAAGCGCTCGAGCGTCAGCGGCAGCGAGCCCGTCCCGACGACGTGCGTGAAGGCGACGGGCCTGTGTCAGCCGCTCGTCACCGCCGATTGCCCGCGCGTCACCGGTGACTTCGCGAAGGAGGGCGCGGTCGTGATCGGGTCGATCCTCGGCAATGGCGCGACCGCCGCCGAGCAGGCCACGACGCTCGCCGCCGAGGAGATCAGCGCGGCCGGGGGCCTACCGGGCGGGAAGCGGCCGCTCGTGGTCGTGGGGTGTGACCCCGGCGGGGACGTGCTGCGCGCGACGAAGCACCTGTCGGAGACGCTGCACGTCGCCGCGATCATCGGGCCCCAGCAGGGGGAGGACGTCATCGCCGCGACCCAGCAGGTGACGGCCAAGGGCGGCACGCTGCTCATGACGCCCACCTCGACGGTGAGCGCGATCACCAACCTCGCCGACGGCGACCTCACCTGGCGGGCGCTGCCTTCCGACGCGCAGCGGGCGAAGCTCCTCATCCAGGTCATCTCGGATCTCGAGATCCTGCTCCGCTCGACGCGCGCGCTCACGACCGTGAAGCTCGGCATCGTCTATCCCAACGACGCGCTCGGGACGAGCCTCCGCGACTCGATCGGCGGGAAGCTGATCCTGAACGGGCGGTTCATCGGTGACGCCGCGAATGCAGCGAACGTGAGCGTCGACGGTCACGCCGCCGGCAGCGCGTCGGCCGAGGGCGCGGTCGCCACGAAGTACAGCACCACGTTCATGCCGGACATCGTGGTCGTCACGAGCGCCGACCAGATCGCGGGCTTCGTCGTGCCGCTCGAGGCCGCGCTGACCGCGGCGCGGGCCCCTGCGAAACCCTATTACGTGCTGACCGATGCGGCGCGGACCGGGGAGCTGCTCGAGGCGGTCGCGGCGGGGACCATCCCCGGCGACATCAAGCGGCGGGTGCGCGGCGTCGGCGTGAAGACCGATGCGGACTCCGCGTCGGTGCTGGGCGAGTTCCGCGCCGCGTTCGCCGCGCGGTACGGCGCGGCGCTCCCGCCGACCGAGCTCGCCGCGCCCCGCGCCTACGACGCGACGTATGCCGTTGCCTACGCGCTCGCGGCGCCCGCCGCAGCGACCGGCGCGTCGGTGGCCAACGGGCTCCGCGCGCTCGCGGTCGGCACGTCACGTGCTGTGGGCAAGGCGGCGGCAGCCGCGGCGCTCGCCGATCTCGGGGCCGGCCGCTCGGTGTCGCTCCGCGGGACCTACGGCCCGCTTCGCTGGGATGCGAGCGGCGACGCGACGAGCGGCACGATCGAGGTGTGGTGTCTCGGCACCGTGGGCGGCGCGCCAGCCTACGGAAGCTCCGGTCTCACGATGGACGTGGAGACGCAGGTGGTGGGGGGCGCGTTCGTGCAATGTCAGTGAGGGAAATACCGATGAAGCTCCAGGGAATCGTCCTCGTGGGAATGGCAATCATGGGCGTCGTGGCGTGCTCGGGCGGACCCGACGAGGAGCAGGAGGCAGCGCGTCCGGCGCGCTCCACCCAGCGGCTCGGCACGACCCCGACCGGCGACGTCGGTCTGCTCTGCGCCCATCCCATCTGCGCGGTGGGCGCGCCGCTCGGCACGGTCTGCGACGTGTGTACGACGCTGCTCTGCGGAAAGGACCCATACTGCTGCAGCACCGCGTGGGACGCGACGTGCGTCGGCGAGGTGTCGGCCATCTGCGGTCAGAGCTGCACCGCGCCGGTCGACGCGGGCACCGAGGCCGGCACGACGTGCGCGCACGCGGTGTGCGCCACCGGTCCCGCCCTCGAGACCACGTGTGACCCGTGCGCCACCTCGCTGTGCGCGCAGGACCCGTACTGCTGCAGCACGAGCTGGGACGCGACGTGCGTGGGCGAGGTCGCGTCGATCTGCGGAAAGACCTGCCTGTGAAGAAGTGCCTTCCCGCCGCGCTGCTCGGGGCCGCCGCGCTCCTCGTGACGGCGCAATCCCAGGCCGACGAAGCGGCGGACACCGCGACCGCCCGCACCCTCGGCGTGGAAGGCGTCACGCTCGCCAACAGCGGCAACTGCAAGGAGGCGAGCGAGAAGCTCGAACGCGCCGAGAAGCTGCATCATGCACCGACCACCGCGACGCGGCTCGGCGAGTGCGAGATCGAGCTCGGACGCCTCGTCCGGGGCACCGAGCGACTGCAGCGCGTGATCCGCGAGCCGCTCGGGGCGACCCCGCATCCCGCCTTCGCCACCGCGGTCGCGCGGGCGAGAAAGGCGCTCGAGGGCGCGCTCCCGCGGGTCGCTTCGCTGCGGGTGGGCGTGGCGGCGCCCCCAGGAACGAAGCTGCTCGTCACGATCGACGACGAGCCGATGTCGGACGCGACCGTCGACACCGATCGCGCGATGGATCCCGGCACGCACACCGTCGGGGTCACCGCCGAGGGGTTCTTCCCGGCGAAGGCGGTGGTGGTGCTCGAGGAGGGGCAGGCGAAGACCGTTCCCTTCGAGCTGCGCCGGGATCCGAACGCGGTCGCCCGGGCGACCGCGCCGCTCTCGACCGGCGACCCCGCCGGCGCGGAGAGCCGCCCGCCGACCTCGTCGCGGCTGCCCTATGTGCTCGCCGCGATCGGCGGCGCGACGCTGGGGCTCGGCGCCGGCGTGCTCGGGGCGGTGCAGGTCAGTGACAAGCAGGCATCGCTCGATGCGGTGTGCGGACCGCGGCACGTGTGCCCGACGAGCGCGCAGCACGACATCGACGGCGCGCGGACGTGGGCCACCGTCTCGACGGTCGGCTTCGTCACCGCGGGCGTCTCGGCGGCGGCGCTCGCCGCGCTGTTCCTGACCGCGCCCGCGGCGCGCCCCGCGCAGACCGGCCTGAGGATGAGGCCCCGGGTGGGCGCCACGTCGGTGGGCCTCGACGGTGTCTTCTGAGGACTCGGAGGAAGAGAGAATGACGACCCCGGCGCTCGAGCTCGTGGAAGAGAGCGGTTTCTACGTCGAGATCGGCGAGATCATCGCCGGAAAGTACGTCATCGAGCGCGTGCTCGGGGCCGGCGGCATGGCCTTCGTCATGGAGGCGCGCCACGTCGAGCTGGACCAGCACTTCGCGCTGAAGTTCCTCGACGAGCGATTCCTCGGCCACTCCAAGGTGACCGAGCGCTTCACGCAGGAGGCGAAGGCCGCTTGCAGGATCCGCAGCGAGCACGTCGCGCGCGTCTACGACGTCGGGGTCCACAAGGGCGCTCCCTTCTTCGTGATGGAGCATCTCGAGGGCCGTGATCTCTCGCGCGTCGTCATGAGCGGCGGGCCGCTCGAGATCGAGGACGCGGTCGAGTACGTGATGCAGACGTGCGAGGCACTGGCGGTCGCGCACTGCCTCGGCATCGTCCATCGCGACATCAAGCCCGAGAACCTGTTCCTCGTGGAGCGCTCGGGCCTGCCCTCCGTCAAGGTGCTCGACTTCGGCATCTCCAAGGTGGCGCTGACCGGCGGCGAATCGCCGTCGCGGCTCACCGGGGAGCTCACGCTCGGGACGCCTTGCTACATGTCGCCCGAGCAGATCCGCTCGACGGCCTCCGCGGACGCGCGCTCCGACCAGTGGTCGCTCGGCGCCGTGCTCTACGAGCTGCTCGCGGGGTCCGAGGCGTTCCGCGCCGAGAGCGTCAACGCCGTCTGCGCGGCGGTCCTCGAGCAGGAGCCGCAGCCGCTCGAGGAGCTACGGCCCGAGGTGCCGCCCGGCCTGGCCGCGGTGGTGCATCGCTGCCTCGCCAAGGATCGGGACGCCCGCTTCGCCGACGTCGCGGAGCTCGCCGGCGCGCTGCTGCCGTTCGCGCCGTCGCGGGCGCTCGTCTCGGCGGAGCGCTCGTCCTCGGTCATGAAGGCGGCGCGGCGCGGACCCGACAGCGAGCGCCACGTGTCCTCGGTGCGGTCGGTCAGCGGGCGCGCCACGCCGATGCCGCGCGCCACGCCGATGCCTCGCTCCACGCCGATGCCGCGCTCCACGCCGCTGCGTCCGACGCCGACGCGCTCCACGCCGTCGCCGCTCGTCACGCCCACGCCGCTCGAGGGGACGGAGCCAGCGCCGCTGCGGAGCGGGCGACGCGCCGGCGTCATGCTGCCCGTTGCCTTCGCCGTCGCGCTGCTCGCTGGCCTCGGCGTCTACGGCGCCCAGCAGCTCCGCGCGGTGCCCGACGGGGCCGGCGCGCGCACCACCGTGACCAATGCGACCGGGGCCGCTGCCGCCCCGGCGCCGCCG
>JAQBQL010000021.1 GCA_028287035.1 Labilithrix sp.
TCTCGCGCGCAGCCCGCCGCGCC
Organism: Labilithrix sp.; assembly: GCA_028287035.1. Next base: position 24 of record JAQBQL010000021.1, read on the forward strand.
GGCGACCGCGGTGAGCGCCCCTTCGGCCCCCGCGGCCGCGGCGCCGGCCACCGCGTGTCCCCCGGAGATGGTGCTCGCCGAGGGCGAGTACTGCCCGTCACCCGACCTCGTGTGCGCGCGCTGGATGGACCCCGCCGGCCCGTTCCACGAGTACCGATGTGCAGAGTACAACCATCCCGTCCAGTGCACCGGCGCGCGCGTCCACCAGCGCTTCTGCATCGATCGCGAGGAGTACGTGAAGCCCGGCGAGTCCTTGCCGCTCGCCGAGCAGTCGTGGACGAGCGCCGGCGCGGTGTGCGCCTCGCGCGGGGCGCGGCTCTGCCTCGAGAGCGAGTGGCAGTTCGCGTGCGAGGGCCCCGACATGCACCCGTACCCGTACGGCGACGGGTTCACGCGCGACGCCGCCGCGTGCAACATCGACCGGACCGACCTCGGGCAGCCCGGTGAGGGCCTCCGCGATCTCCGCGCGCCACCGGCCGAGTACCCGAGGTGCCTGAGCCCCTTCGGCGTCCACGACATGAGCGGCAACGTCGAGGAGTGGACCACGCTCGACAAGGGCGCGGCGCCCCAGCGCTCCAGCATGAAGGGCGCCTGGTGGTTGCCCGGCAAGAACACGTGCCGCGCCCGGACGCTCGGCCACGGCGAGGTCTACCGCGGCAAGCAGGTCGGCGTGCGGTGCTGCAGGGACGCTGGCTGACCCGACGGGCGGACGGTCACTCGTCGCCGAACGCGAGCCCGTCGGGGTAGACGCCCACCGTCCACTGCCTCTTCACGTCGAGCGTCGCGCCGTCGAGCTCGAGCACCGTCCCGGGCGCGCGGTGATCGCCCTCGCAGACGAGGTAGATGCGTCCGTCCTTCGCCACGCGCACCACGTGCGGGAGCCCGCACTGCGCCTGCTCGAAGGAGCGCCGCCGCGTGACTTTCCCGGCGTCGAGGTCGACGCGCGCGAGCCCGTCCGGCGACTGGAGCGGCACGAGGATCGTGTGGTCGTCGAGGAACGCCGGCATGAACGCCTTCGCCGCGAGCGGTACCGTGCCGCCCGGGGCGAAGCGCTTCGACGCGCGGTCGAAGATGCGCACGTCCTGTCCCTCGAGGTCGGCGACCACCACCCGCGTCTCATCCGGCGAGAGCGTCGCCGAGTACGGGCCGTAGCGCGGTACGCCCGGTACGCCCTGCGTGGCGCCGAGCGGGACGCGTGACGTCGGGAACCCCTCGGCGCCGAGGTCGATCACCGCGAGCTCGTCGGAGCCGTAGCAGGCGATGAACGCGGTGCGATCGTCGCGGGTGACGGTCATGCCGTGCGGGGCGACGCAGATGGCGCGCGAGCCGACGCGCCCGAGGTCCTTCGCGTCGAGCACGACGAGGTGCGCGAACATGGTCGAGGGGCTGCCCCCGCCGCGGGCCGCGACGTCCATCGCGCGCTTCATGTCGAAGTGCGTGACGAGCACGCGCCGCCGGTCGTGGGTGAGCACCACGTCGCCGGGATTCTCGTCGACGTCGACCGCGCGGCGGATCGCGAGCGTCGCGAGATCGAGCCGCGCGAGCTTGCCGGCGTTGCTCGCGTTGCCGTGGCTCGCGTGCGGATCCCGCGCGTTGCCGGCCTTCCGGGCCTCGGGCGGGAAGGCGAGGGCGACGAACACGGCCTGCCCTGCGCTGTCGACGGCGAGATGATGAGGGGCCTCGCGCGCGTCGGGGTCGAGGTCCACGGGAACCGAGGTGACCGCCGCGCCCTCGCGGTCGATGACGCTCAGCGAGTCGGAGCCGTTGTTCGTGACGTAGCCGGCCTGCGCCGGCGGCGTCGGGACCGCCATTCCGGGCGTGAGCGGGCCGGACGGGCGGCCGCCCTGGCCGCCCGCGCTCTTGCGGGAGCAGCCGGAGCTGGCGGGGAGGAGGACGAGGAGGGCGAGGACGGACAGGCCGCCCGCGAGGAAGGGGAGCGCGGCCCGCGGACGACCGCGGTAGAAGGAGGTCGTGACCCGCTTCCTGCGCGCGCTCTGGTCGTCGTCCATCGCCACGTTCCTCCTCGTTTGTACCACCCGCGTGGCGCTCGCGAACGGTCGATTCCCGGCCGCGCAGGCGATCCTCACGGTCCCGGGCGGCGACGGGCAGACCGTCTACATGCGCGCGACGTTCGGCCTCCTGATCTCTCACGACGGCGCGCGCACCTGGCGGTGGATCTGCGAGCGCGCGCTCGGGTACGAGGGAACCTGGGACCCGCCGGTCGCGGTGACGCGTGATGGGACGCTCTGGGTGGGCCAGCAGCGCGGCCTCGTCGCCACGAAGGACGGCTGCACGATCGACACGCAGCAGGCGCTCGCAGGCGAGACCATCAAGGACCTCACCACCGACCCGAAGGGCGAGACCCTGTGGGCGCTCACCGGCACCCCGGAGAAGCGCGCCAGCGTCTGGAAGCGACCGCCCTCCGGGACGTGGCAGCGCGTCGGGCAGCTCGCGGATGGCTGGAACCCGCTCACCATCGAGGTCGCCCCGTCGCGCCCGTCGCGCCTCTACGTCTCGGGCGAGCCGTACGACACCATCCGCGGCACGCTCGTGCGGTCCGACGATGGCGGGAAGACGTGGACGGCCGGCAAGAACGACCTCGCCGCCGACGGGCCGTTCTTCATCGCCGACGTCGACCCGAAGAACGCCGACCGCGTTCTCGTCCGGCACCTGCACACGACCGGCAGCGATCTCCTGCTGACGACCGACGCCGGCAAGAGCTTCACGAACGTCCTCTCCATGAAGAGCGCGATGTTCGGCTTCGCGAAGAGCGAGGACGGCACCACGTACTGGGCGGGATCAGGGCTGCCCGAGCACGGCATCTTCCGCTCGACCGATCGCGGCGCGCACTTCGAGCACGTGTCGAGCTACGGGGTGCTCTGCCTGTGGCGCGCGCCGGGCGGGCGGCTCCTCGTCTGCGAGAACCCGCTCGGGGCAGGGACCCCCGCGGTCGCCGTGTCGACGGACGACGGCAGGACGGTCACTCCGCTTTCCGGCTTCGCGGCGGTCGAGGGGCCGCTCACCTGCGCGGGCGACGCGGGAGCGAGCGTGTGCGCCGACGCGTGGGCCGCGACGCAGGCGCTCCTCGTCCCGACGCCCGCTCCGCCCGCCTCCGCGCCGCCCGCCGCCGACGCTGGCGTCTCGGCGGCCCCGCCGCGCCGGTCGTCGTGCGGATGTTCCATCATCGGAGGCCCCGGCGCCCCCCCGGATCCCGCGTGGCTCACCACGGGGCTCGCGCCCCTGCTCGTGTGGGCTCGCGCCCGCGGGCGACGTGGATCGCGGCGCGTCCAGAGTGGTCCATGAGGCCCCGGCGCCTCGCGGAGCCCTCGCGGGCGCGGCTGCACTTTTCGAACGACACGCGACGGATTCGCCTGATCCAACGTCGTTGCGGGGGTGTTCGGGATGTGAGCTGCGTGGTGGGAGATCGTGGGTCGCGCGCGGATTTGCGCGATCGGAGAGTGGCTCGACCGTTGCAATTGCTATCGGTCATGCGAAGCGCCCTCTCGGTGGTCCTCGGTATCGTCTCTCTCTCCCTGTTCGCTGCCTGCGGTGACGCGAGTGAGTCGAGCGGCAACCAGCGCACTCCCAACATCAAGTATGGCGAGGTCGACGGCGAGCCGATCCTCGGCGAGAAGGAGAGCAACTCCTCGAACCCCGGCACCGACGTCGCGCCGCCGCCCCCCGCCAGCGCGGGCGAGAGCACCGGCTCGGTCGGCATGGCCCTCAGCAACGCCGCGCCGCTCGTCGACCTCGGCGACAGCGTCGAGCTCACGGTCACCGTCACGCCGAAGGACGGCACCTTCAAGGGTGACGTCGACCTCACCGCGACCGGCCTTCCCTCCGGTGTGACGGCGACCTTCACGCCCGCCAAGGTGACGGTCAACGGCGCCCCGGCGACCGCGACCGTCAAGCTGACCGCCGACGTCACCGCCGCCCTCGCCGCGGCCCCCGCGGCGATCGCCATCAAGGGCACCTCCGGCACCACCAGCGCGACGGCCAACGCGAACTTCAAGGTCAACCCGAAGCTGAAGCTCACGATCCCGATGAACGTCGCGGCCCTCCGCGCGGCGGGCGCGTTCAGCGACAAGTGGGGCGCGGCCTTCGGTCCGACGCCCACCGCGATCACCATCCCCGCGGAGGTCGGCCAGGTCGACATCGTCGTCTACAACGGCGACTCCACGAAGCACATCGTCCACGGCAACGGCGGTGCGACGGGCTTCCCCCACGGCGACACGACTGCGGGCAAGGAGATCGCGCCCAACACGTTCGAGGCCGACCCGAACGACGCCACGAAGAACCGCGTTCGCGCGCTGAAGCCCGGCTTCAACGACACCGGCTACATGCACGAGCTCGGCACCGGCGGCGGCTTCCAGATCAAGGCGAACTGACCGCCTCACGCTCCGCGTGACCTCCCGAAGAGCGTGCTTCCCGAAGAGGGAGGCGCGCTCTTCGGCATTTCGTCACCCGTCGTCGTAACGGATGGCGACGATGCTCAGCTCCGTCTCGCCGCTCGGACGGCGGAGCACCACGGCATCGCCGACCTGCTTCTTCAGCAGCGCACGGCCGAGCGGCGAGTTGTAGCTGATGCGGCCGCACGTGAGGTCGATCTCGTCGGCGCCGACGATCTCGTAGGCCTTCGTCACGCCGTCCTCGTCCTCCACGTCGACCACCGCGCCGAAGAACACGCGGTCGCGCGACGCGCCTTCCCGGTCGGCGGGCCCGACCACGGTGGCGGTCTCGAGGCGCTTCGTCAGGTAGTGGATCCGCCGGTCGATCTCGCGGAGCTTCTTCTTGCCGTAGATGTACTCGGCGTTCTCGCTCCGGTCGCCCTGGGCGGCGGCATCGGCGACGTCCTGCACGATGCGCGGCCGCTGCTTCGTGCGGAGCTCGACGAGCTCGTCCTGCATCCGGCGGGCGCCCTTCCGCGTGATGTAGTGAGGCTCACGGACGCCGCCTCCCGGCCGCAGGGCGGGGCGGCTCATCGCTCACCGCGGTAAGGGGTGGGCATCACCAGGAGCTCGAGCGCCCACGGACGCGGGGTCCCGAACGGCGTGAGCTCGAGGACGGCCCGCGCGATCGCGCGGCGTGAGGCGTCGACCGGGACCGAGAGCACCGCCCAGCGGTGACCTTCCGGCTTTCCCCACTGGCGTCCGCCGTCGACGCTCACGCGCCGCGTCCCGGCGCAGATCGCGACCGTCACGCGCTCCAGCGCGACGAGCGCGAGCGCCTGCTCGGCGAAGGCGATGCGGTCGAAGCTCTCGGTCGAGCGCTCCTCGGTCTCGTCGACCTCTTCGACGCGTTCGAGCTCGATGCGCGGCATCTTCCGGCAACGATGATAGCACCCACGTCAGCCGCGGACGCGCGACTGCAGCTCGAGGAAGAAGCTGACGAGGTCGCGCTCGCGGTGGCCCATCGCGACGAGTCGAGCGACGCGACCAAAGGGCCAGATGCGCAGGTCGGGCGGAACGATCATCGCCCATTCCCCCTCGTGCGCCGGCGAGATGTCGATCCATTCGGCGTCGAGCCGTCGCGCCACGATCTCGCTGAGGAGCGCGCCGTGGCGGCGGAGCTCGTACGCGTCGTCGCTCGTGCGGATCACGTGCTCGGGGAAGCGCTCGAGCAAGACCGCCTGCATCGCCTCGATGCCCGAGACGTCGGCGCGCAGCTCGATGCCTCGCTTCAGGCGGTAGTCGAGCCCGAGCTCGCGCGCGAGCTGGGTGAAGGCGATGCGCGCCTCGAGCACCGACTTCGGAAGGCCGGTCCAGCGGAGGCCCTCGCCGCTGATGCCGGCGGGCAGCGCGAGGTGCTCGGCGAGCTCGTCGCTCGCGCCCCCGAGCTTCGGCATGAGCGGCGCCTTCGGCAGGAGCGGCGCAGGCGCCTCCACGCGGTATGGCGGCAGCGACGAGCCGTGCAGCGCGGGAGGCGGCTGGCGCGACGTGTCGAGCGTGACGTCGGGCGCGTGGGCGCCGCGATCGATCGCGACCATGCCCTGGACGCTGCGCCGGCGGATGGCGCGCTCGCTCTCGATGGCCCTCGCGACCTCTTCCTTCGACGCCGGCGGAAGGTCGGCGTCGAGGAGCGGCGTGTTCATCGGCGGGCGCATGCTGCCGCTGCGTGCCGGGCTCGGGCCCAGGAAATCCTGGCCCGGAGGAGGACGCATCGGCGTCGGACGCGCGTGCGGATCCGGAGGACCGCCCGCGACACGCTCCGGCGCGCTCGGCACGCGGGGGGCGGCCGGCATCTCCGCCGAGTCGGGCTCGGCGCGCGGATCGTAGGCGGGCGGGGCGCGGGTCTCGACCGCCACCATGCCCATGCTGTGACGACGCGGCGGCCGCCGCGAGGCGGTGCCTCCTTCGGGCGGCGCGGAGCTCGCACGCGCCGCTGCCGGCTCGGCCTCGGCCGGGCGCACCTCACCGGACGGAGGTGCCTCGGGGCTCGGGAGCTCGAGCGTGAAGGACGTCGCGAGCTCGGGCGCGCGCGGCGGCGCGGAGCCCGGCAGCGGCGGC